>QHSZ01000295.1 GCA_003220595.1 Candidatus Rokuibacteriota bacterium
TTGACGCCCTTGCGGAGCTTGAAGGTGCGCGTGAGCCCGTCCTTCGAGACCTGCCAGGACTCGGCGAGCCGGGGAATCAGCGGAGGCACCGCGACGTCCGCCTTCGTCAGGTCCTCGGCCAGGAGGCCTTCGAACATCTGGAAGGTCACCCGGTAGGTGAGCCAGCAGCCCGTGGCCTGCGGGTCGAGGATGTCGGACGGGCCTTCCATGCCGTACACGAGCGTCCCGCCCTTCCTCGGCGTGCCCTGGGCCCGCGCGGCGCGGGGCGCCGCGAGCGTGCCCGCCGCCCCCACCGCCGTCGTCCGGATAAAGTTTCGACGACCGATCTTCTCAGCGTCCATGGCGCCCCTCCTTGTCGATTTTTCCTTCACTCACTGGCGCGCGCGAGGGTCGAGCGCCTCGCGCAGGCCGTCCCCGATGAAATTGAACCCGAGTGCGACGATGACGATGATCACGCCCGGAATGGTGGCCACGTGGGCGGCGCGGTAGATGACGAGGCGGCCGCTGCCGACCATCACGCCCCAGTCGGGCGTGGGCGGCTGGACGCCGAGGCCGAGAAAGCTCAGGCCGGATGACGCCACGATCATCAGGCCGACGAGCGTGCTGGTGTAGACGAGCAGCGGCGGCAGGACGTTCGGCACGAGATGCCGCCAGAGCACGCGGCCGCTCCCCGCGCCGAGCGCGCGAACGGCCTCGACGAACTCCAGGGGCTTGACGGAGAGCGTCGCGGTGCGCACCACGCGCGTGCTGTAGGGCACGAGCACGACGGCGAGGGCGAACATCTGATTGCCGACGCCCGGGCCGATGACGCCCACGATGGCGATCGCCAGGAGCACGAGCGGGAACGCGAAGAACACGTCGAGCACGCGCATGATCAGGTGGTCGAGCAGGCCCTCGCGGTAGCCGGCCACGAGCCCGAGGAGCAGCGCGACGAGGCCCGCGGCCACGGTGGGCACGATGCCGACGAGGAGCGAGATGCGCCCACCCCAGATGAGGCGGCTCAGGATGTCCCGTCCCTGCTCGTCCGTCCCCAGAAGATGCCCGGGCGTGCCCGGTAGCGAGAGTCGGTCGACCTCCACGGACTTGAGCGGATCCCACGGGCTGATGAGCGGCGCAGCCACGGCCGCGCCGCCGGCAACCGCGACGATCATGAGGCCGGCGAGGGCCTGGCGGTCCCGCATGAACGCGCGCAGGAACGCGGTGAAGCGCCCGGCGCCGCGCCGTGGACGCGGCCGGGTGCCTTCGATCGCCAGGACGGTCGCCATCGCGCGGGGCCTACGCGGGCCGGGCCCGCGGGTCGAGGTACAGGTTCAGCAGGTCGACCACGAGGTTGACGACGACGAACGAGAGCGCGATGAAGAGCGCGGCCCCCTGGACTACCTGCACGTCACGCGCGATGACCGAGCTGACGAGCTGGCGGCCGAGCCCCGGCCAGCCGAAGACTTCCTCGGTGAACACCGCGCCGCCGAGCAGATACCCGAGCTGCAGCCCGGCGATCGTGACGATCGGCGGCCAGGCCACCCGCAACGCGTGGGCGCTGATGACGACGCGCTCGGCCAGCCCCTTGGCGCGCGCCACCATGATGTACTCGTGCCCGAGGATTTCGAGCACCGACGCGCGCGTCATCCGCGCGATGATGGCCCCGGGGGCGGCGGCGGTCGTCACCGCCGGCAGCACCAGGTGGGCGAGCAGATCGGCGAGGCCCCCGGCCCCACGCGTCGAGTACATCCCGAGGCTCGGAAGCCAGCGCAGGTCGATGGCGAAGACGACGATGAGGACCAGGCCGAGCCAGAAGGGCGGCATGTTGCCAACGACGAGCGAGGCGCCCATGCTCACCCGATCGATCGCGGTCCTCTCCCGCGCCGCCGCCAGAACACCGAGCACGATGCCGGCGGTGGCGGCCAGGACGAAGCTCGCGCCGGCGAGGATCAACGTGTTGCCGAACTTCGGCAGCAGCAGCTCGACGACCGGCTGGTGCACGATGGGCGAGAGGCCAAGGTCGCCGTGCAGCGCGCGCCAGAGCCACTTCACGTACTGCACGTGAATGGGCTGATCGAGCCCGAGCGCGCCGCGGAGCTGGGCCAGCGACTCGGCGGTCCCCATCGGGCCGAGCAACGCCCGCGCCACGTCGCCGGGGATGAGCTTCATCCCGAGGAAGATCACGACGGAGATGCCGAAGAGCACGGGCACGAGTCCGAAGAGCCGCTGGGCGACGTAGGAGGTCACGAAGCGGGCCCTTCGAGCCGGGCCCGCAGGCGATCGCAGTAGGCAGCGGCGTCCTCGGCGAACCGCGTCTCGAAGTAGTCGTCGACCGCCCGTCCGAGGATGGCGTCGGCGTCGGTCCGGATCGGCAGCGGACTCCGGCTGCGGAGCTCGTTGACCGCTTCTCCCTTGAGGGTCGCGCTCACGTCGTAGTCGAGCGTCAGGTGGGCCAGCACGCCGGCCCGAAAGGGCTCGAGTCGCCATCGCCCAGCGATCGACACCAGATCGCCCCGCACAGTGAACCGGCGCCCATCGCGGCCTTCCCGGCCCACGGACAGCGTCACGCTCTGGCGCCGATGACCGACGATTGGCAAGTCGAGGTCGTGGCACAATGCCCGGCGGTTGGCTGACCCGTTTGCGTCGGCGCCGCGCGAGAGCCCGGGAAAGCAGAGGTAGGACACCCGCCGGGCGAGCGCCGTCCGCGCGTCGTCCAGGACGGCCGATAGTGGAGTCTGCGCGCTCACGCTCACCATGGCTCCCCGCGACGGGCTCATCACGTCGCCGGCCGACTATAGTCCAGCGCGTCGGACGCGCGCAACCCGCGAAAGGGGACTAGGATCATGACGGGAGGAGAGGAATGCTCAGGCGACCCGACGTCGACGAGGTGAAGGCGTATGGCGAGGCCCTCGGCCTCGAGCTCACTTCTACCGAGGCGCGGATCATGCACTCGCGGATGCTGGCCACGATCGACGCGCTCGATGTGTTCAACGAGCTGCGCCTCGAGGAGGCTCGCCCGCCGCTCCGGTTCACGGAGCGTGATCCGGGCTACCGGCCGACGGAGCGCGAGGACCCCTTGAACGTCTTCATCAGGAAGTGTCGGGTCGCGGGCGCGGACCACGGCCCGCTGCGGGGCAAGACCATCGGGCTCAAGGACCACATCAGCGTCGCCGGGGTGCCCCTCACGTTCGGCTCGCATCTCATGGACGGCTACGTTCCGGACTTCGATGCCACCATCGTCACGCGGCTTCTCGACGCCGGCGGGACGATCATCGGCAAGCTCAAGATGGAGGAGTTCTCCTGGGGCGGGCCGGGGCTCTCCGGTGTCGGCGACTACGGGCGCCCCTTGAACCCCCACAACAGGGAGCACGTGACGGGCGGGTCGTCCTCCGGCTCCGCCGCGGCCGTCGCCGGCGGCGAGGTGGACATCGCCTTCGGCGGCGATCAGGGCGGCTCCATCCGCCTCCCCGCGGCCTGGTGCGGGATCGTGGGCCTGATGCCCACGCATGGCCTCGTGCCCCACTCCGGCGTGTTCGGCCTGGAGCCGAGCATCGACTACGTGGGGCCCATGGCCCGCACCGTGGAGGATGTGGCGACGGCGCTCGCGTGCGTGGCCGGGCGCGATGAGTACGACCCGCGCCAGGCTCACGTGCCCGCGAGTCTGCCCGCGTACACCGAGGCTCTCTCCCGCGGAGTCGGCGGGCTCAAGATCGGGATCCTGGCGGAAGGGTTCGGCGTCGAGGGCGGCGACCCGAGCGTCGATGAATGCGTGCGCGAAGCGATCCGCGTCCTCGAGCGCCAGGGCGCGCGGACCGAGAGCGTCTCCGTGCCGCTCCACACGAGGGCGCCGCTCGCCCTCCTGCCCATCTACCTCGAAGGCGGCAAGCGGATGTACGACACCAACTTCGGAGGCTCGTTCGCCAGAACCTACTATCCGAGCTCGTTCATCTCGATCTTCGGTCGCCTCAAGCAGAGC
>QHSZ01000001.1 GCA_003220595.1 Candidatus Rokuibacteriota bacterium
GAGATTTTTGTGCCGAGCACATCACTCATTGCAGCGGCTATCTCGTAGTGATCCATCTCGCGAGGCCCGTGTAGGGGATAGATTTTTCCGCCGTGCCCCTCAGGGGCGTTCAGGATGTGCGCGATAACGCGCCCCTGGTCGTCCGTACTGATAGGTGCATGCCGGCCCTTGCCGAATGGAAACTCAATTCGCTTGTTCGCCCAAATCTCTTTCGCAAAGTGTGGATAGACCAGCCAGTCGGCGAAAAAGGTTGGACGCAGGTGCGTCGTCGGCACGCCAGACCAGTCGAAGACGCGCTCAGATACCCAGTGGTCGCGCGCAGCGTTGCTTTTCGAATTGCGGCGGGCCGAGAGTTGCGACATGTTGACGATTGTGGCCACACCCGCTTCCTTTGCCGCCTGCGCGAAGAAGGCACTCGCCTGGACGATGCCCGGACTTATCGGGTGGAGAAAGTAGGCCGAGCGGACACCCTGCATGGCGGCGTGGATGGCGTCAATGTCGGTGAAATCGCCGATGGCGATTTCGACTCCTTTCTTTCGAAGGGAGGCGGCTTCCTCGCCGTCCTTGCGCACGTACGCCCTCACGCGCTTGTCCATCTTCAAAAGGGTGTCAATGGCGACGCCGCCGGTACGGCCGGTTGCTCCGCTTACAAGAATCTCTGCTTTGCTCATGATTGCGCTCCATTCTCAGACCGTGACTGTATCAGACGCGGCCGGCGACGGCCCGCACCTCGCGCGGGGCTGCGAGCCATATGGCCATCGCCGAGAGCGCACAGCAGCCGATCGCGATCCAGAAGGCTCGCGTGTAGCTGCCGGTCCCGTCGTGCAGCAGGCCGGTCACCCAGGGCCCCGCCGCCCCGCCCGCGATGGCGGCCAGCATCAGCGTGCCGAAGATGGTGCCGTAGTGCCGGCCCTCGAAGATCTCGGCAGGAATGGCGCCGATGACGGAGGTGAGGCTGTACCCCAGCACGCCCTGTGAGGCGACCATGAGGTAGAGCAGCGTCGGCGTCGGAGCATGCGCCATGAGGAGCAGCGCCAGGTAACAGACCGCGAAGCCCGCGCAGCCCACAGTCCAGATCCATTCCCGCCCGATCCGATCGGAGAGATGCCCGAAACCGATCTGGCCAGGGATGGCGGCGAAGCTCACGAATCCCAGCGCCCAGGCCGCGTCGCTCACCCCGAACCCGATCTCGACGAGGTACTTCGTCTGATGGACCTGCACCGCGTACCAGGCGAACATGCCCGTGACATATCCCACCACGATCCACCAGAAGCGTGGGGTGCGCAGAGCACGAGCCAGCGTCCAGTCGACGGCGACCCAGTCCGGGTCCACCACATTCATCCTGCGGCTCGCCACCGCGACGTCGTGCGAGGAGCGGTCGCCGTCGGGCTCGAGCCCGAGCTCCTCGGGCTTCCACCTGAGCAGCAGGTTGAGCGGCGCCAGGAGCGCCAGCACCAGGAGGCCCGCGGCCCAACATGCGGCGCGCCATCCGTCGCTCGCGATGATGGTCTGCAACCAGGGCAGCACGATGATCGAGCCCACACCGACGCCGGAGAACGCGAGGCTCATGGCCAGACCCCGCCGGCGCACGAACCAGTTGGGCAGGAAGAGCGCGTGCGCTGTGTATCCGAGACAGTTGCCGCCGGCGCCGACCAGCATGCCGAGTGTGGCGTAGAGATGCCACGGCTGGCGCACGAGTGTGGCCAGCAGGAACCCCGCCGTCATGACCCCGACGCCAGCCTCGATCACGACCCGCGGCCCGCGGCGTTCCATCAGTCGACCGATGAAGGGGCTCAGGACGGCCGAGACCAGAAAGCCGAAGGAGAATGCGCCGGCCGTCACGCCCCGATCCCAGCCGAACTCGTCCAGGATCGGTGCAAAGAGCAGGGAGAAGGCGGTGCGCGCGTTGACGCCGACGCCCATGGTGACGAAGGCCACGGCCACGATGACCCAGCCGTAGAAGAGGGGCAGGTGCTGCATCGAAGCACCCAACCTATGCCGATGACGAAATCAGATTCACCGGGGACTCACCCCGCGCGGTGCGGTGGATGTTCTCCGCGATGAGCTTCGCCCGCGCCCTGAGCATTCCTTCGGTCCAGCCGGACACATGCGGCGTCATGAGGACGTTCGGCAGGTCGTGGAACGGCTGGCGCGCGGGCAGCGTCGGTCCGGCCTGCGTCGGATAGCGATACCAGACGTCCAGTCCGGCCGCCGCGATGGTCCGCTCGGCGAGCGCGCGGTAGAGCGCCTCCTCGTCGACGATCTCGGCGCGCGACACGTTCACCAGCACGGCGCTGGGCTTCATCGCGCGGAGCTGCTCCCGTCCGATCAGACCGCGCGTCTCCGGCGAGGCGGGCAGGGCGATCACCAGATAGTCGGAGCGCCGGAGCACCTCGTCGAGGATCTCCAGACCGCCCAGCAGGGTCAGCTCGTCCTCCGTCGAGCGCCGGACGTCCCGGCGGATCGCGCAGATCTCCATGTCGAACGCACGAGCGCGCCGGCCCAGACACTGGCCGATCCGCCCATAGCCGAGGATGCCGAGCGTCCTCCCGGACAACTCGGGCCACGCGGGTGGAGCCGGCGTGCCGATGGACCACTGGCTCTCCCAGGTTCCGCGGCGGAGGGCGGCGTCCAGCCGAGCGAAAGAGCGCGTGAGCGCGAGCATCGCCCCGATCACGTACTCGGCGATGCCGGTCTCGTGGCCGTAGACGTTCGCGAGGAACGCCCCCGCAGGTAGCGCCGAGCGGTCGATCCGATCGAGGCCGGCCCCGGGCACCTGGACGAGCTTCAGCCGTTTGGCCGCCTCCCCCATCTCGCGGGTGAACCCCATGGTGACCAATACGTCGACGCCGGACAGCTGCGAGACGATGCCGGCCTCACTGGCCACGATGATGTTGCACGGCACGTTCAGCTGAGCCCGCACGGGCTGTTCGAGGGTCGCGGCGAACGTTCCGGCGAAGCCGATCGCAAGCATGAGCCACCTCCTTTCGGGTCCCGGGGCAAGCATGCCGAGCGTGGCGGGTTCACGGCGGACAAATTTCAGACGATTTCTGCCAGGTCGCGCTGTCGGCCTTGCGCGAACGGGCGCGGAAGAGCAAGATTCCAGCCGCGATGCGGAAGCGCGTCCTCCTCCTCGTGGTCCCCCCGGTGGACGAGCTCGACCTCGTCGGGCCGGCGGAGGTGTTCGGCACGGCGAATCGCCTGCTGGGTGGCGGCCGAAGGCCCTATGCGCTCGAGGTCGTCACCACGGCGCGAGACCGAAGAATCGACGGAGAAAGCGGGCTGTCGCTCCTCGCGCATCGGCGCTATCACGACATCGACGGCGGCCGTTCCGACTCCGTCCTCGTCATTTGTGGCGTCGGCGCCCGCACGATGCGTGATCCTGCGCTCTTCGGCTGGCTCAGACGGGTCGCCGCGACCAGTCGCCGCCTCGGGTCGGTGTGCGTCGGCGCCTTTCTCCTGGCCGAGGCCGGCATCCTGGACGGTCGGCGGGCGACCGCGCACTGGAGGTACGTGCGGGAGCTCGCCGATCGCTACCCGCGGGTCGCCGTCGATCCACGGCCGACGTGGGTGCAGGACGGGAACATCTACACCTCGGCCGGCATCTCGGCCGGGATCGATCTGGCCCTGGCGTGGGTCGAAGAGGACTTCGGCAGCGCCGCGGCCCTGAAGGTGGCGCGGGAGCTGGTGTTGTTCCTCCGGCGCCCGGGCGGGCAGGACCAGGTCAGCGTGTCTCTGGACACACAGGCCTCGCACACGAAGGCCATGCACGAGCTACAGGTGTGGATGACGGAACACCTCGACCGGTCGCTGTCGGTCGACAGCCTCGCCGATCGCATGGCGATGAGCGCCCGGAATTTCGCGCGGGTGTTCGCGCAGGAGCTCGGCACGACGCCGGGCCGCTATCTCCTTCAATTGCGCGTGGAGGCCGCCCGGCGGCTCCTGGAGCAGACCGACGAGAGCTCCATGCACGTGGCGACCGCGTGTGGCTTCGGGAGCGTCGATGTCATGCGCCGGGCATTTCTTCGAGCCCTTGGGACGACGCCGCTCCGGTATCGACGGCACTTTCAGACTGAGGCCGCGAGATCCCGCATGCCGTCGAAGGCGCTCCGGGGTCCGCTCGTCGCCGCCCGGCGAGAGATCGCAAGGGCCGCGCGGGTCGCCGCGGGGAGGCGACGCTAGCGCCCGCCCGGCGGTCGGCCTGGATGCCCTCGAATAGATAGAGGGTATCGAGGGTGGCCACCGTGCGCGCCGGGGCGCCGCGCGAGGTTCTCGTCAAGGGTTTACCCCGCGCCAACACGGGCATTGCCTCGATGGTCTCGCCCGACGCGACGCTCTATCGTGGTCTTGATGATGACGACGACATGGACCGGAATCGCGATCTCGGTGGCGTGGCTGCTGGTGGCCGAGGCCGCGGCGGCCTCGCCAGCCGCGGGACCGCGTGAGGCCGTCGAAGAGGCGGTCGTCCGCGTCCTGAGCATCGTCCAGGACGGCCGGGCCGACGGCGCTCCCGTGGCCGATCGGTCGGGGGAGATCCGGCGGATCGCCAGGGAGATGTTCGACTTCGTCGAGATCTCGCGGCGCGCGCTCTCCCAGCATTGGCAGGCGCTGACGCCGGAGGCGCAGGCGGAGTTCGTGACGCTCTTCCGGGACCTCCTGGAGCGCGCCTACCTGGCGCAGATCGAGGCGGGCGGCGGCGAGAGGATCACGTTCGTCGGCGAGTCGATCGACGGCGACTCCGCGACCGTGCGCTCGAAGGTGGTGACCCGGCGGGGCACGGAGATCCCGCTCGACTACCGCCTGCGCGCGCACGGCGGACGCTGGCGGATCTACGACGTGGTGGTCGGCGGGATAAGCTTCGTCGAGAGCTACCGAAGCCAGTTCGACCGCGTGATCCGCACGGAGTCCTACGACGCGCTGCGCGACCGGCTGCAGAAGAGGACCCTGGACACCGCCACGGCGCAGCGCCGGCCGGAGTCCTAGCGCGGGGGCCGCGCGGACTATCGGAGCGAAGGAGCGAGGTCGACGGCGGCCGAGCGGTACTGTCTCGGAACAGCGTCCATTCTATCCGTCCAGTGGACCACCCCCTCGGGATCAACCCACCGATAGAGCTGGCTGTGGTGCGGGGGTGACGGGTCATCGGAACGTCCCGGTCCCGTCGGCGGTGCGGCCGGAGGCGGCTCGGCGGGAGGCGATGACGGGGGATTCGGTATCCACACCCATGTATACGGCGTCCCCACCCCGTCGCCACGGAGCTCGTAGCGCCCCGTCGGGTATTCGACGACGCTCGGTGTTGGCGGCGGTGACGGCGTGCTGTAGACCGCCGGCGGATAGTAGGTCGGCGCGGCGTAGTCGGCCGGCGGATAGGAGACGACCGGGGGCGGCGTATACGTATAGACGACGACAGGTGAGGAAAAGACGAACGGACGGACGAAGGGGCGAGCAAAGTGCCTCTGCGGGGCGAACGGACCGACGAAGGGGCGAAGAAGGGGTCTCTGCGGGACGAACGGACGAGACGCGTGCGGAGCGAAAGGGCGCGGGGTGACGAGAACCTGGCCGCCGGGGCCGCCGCGGAATCGCTGGGCGAGGGCAGCGGGGGGCGCGACCGCCATGCCCAGCATGAGGGCGAGGGAGGTCGTGAGGACGATCGGGACCCTCATCATGGCATGTAGATAGACGGAGAACCCGGCAAAACGTTTCATCTCGACTTTCCCCCGCCCGCTCGCGTCATCGCCTCCGGCCGTACCCAGCGGTCATACTCCTCGGCGGTCACGTCGCCGAGGGCGAGCGCGGCCTCGCGCAGCGTGAGCCCCTCGTGGCTCGCTTTTTTGGCGATCGCCGCCGCCTTGTCATAACCGATGTGCGGGCTGAGCGCGGTGACGAGCATCAGCGAGCGCTCGACCAGCTCGGCGATGCGCCGGCGGTCGGCCTCGATGCCCTCGACGCAGAACTCCCGGAAGCTCCGGCACGCGTCGCCGAGGAGCCGCGCTCCGTGCAGGAAGTTGAAGATGATGACCGGCTTCATGACGTTCAGCTCGAAGTTGCCCTGCGAGCCCGCCAGCGCGATTGCCGTGTCGTTACCGAGCACCTGGGTCGCGACCATCATCAACGCCTCGCACTGGGTCGGGTTCACCTTGCCGGGCATGATGGACGACCCCGGCTCGTTCTCCGGAAGCCTGAGCTCGCCGAGGCCGCTCCGCGGCCCCGACGCGAGCCAGCGGATGTCGTTGGCGATCTTCAGGAGCGCGCCGGCGAGCGTCCGGAGCGCGCCGCTGGCCATCACGAGCTCGTCGTGGGCGGCGAGCGCCGCGAACTTGTTCGCCGCCGAGGTGAACCGGAGGCCCGTCGCCTCGGCGAGCTTCAGCGCGACCGCCTCGCCGAAGCCCGGCGGGGCGTTGAGCCCGGTGCCGACGGCGGTCCCGCCGATCGCGAGCGCCAGCAGGCCCGGCAGGGTCGTCTCGAGGCGCGCGATCCCAGCGTCGAGCTGGGCGACCCAGCCCGAGAACTCCTGGCCGAGGGTCAGCGGCACCGCGTCCTGCAGGTGCGTGCGCCCGATCTTCACGATGTCGGCGAACTCAAGCGACTTGGCCCGGAGCGCGTCGCGGAGCGCCGCCACGCTGGGGACGACGTGCCGGACCACGGCGGTCGAGGCGGCGATGTGCATGGCGGTCGGGAACGTGTCGTTCGACGACTGGGACAGGTTGACGTGGTCGTTCGGGTGGATCGGGTCCTTGCTCCCGAGCCGGCCGCCGGCGAGCTCGATCGCCCGGTTGGCGATCACCTCGTTGGCGTTCATGTTCGACTGGGTCCCCGAGCCCGTCTGCCAGACCGAGAGCGGGAAGTGGTCGTCGAGCGTGCCTGCGATGACCTCGTCGGCGGCGCGGACGATGAGCTGCGCGCGCCGCCCGTCGAGGAGCCCGAGCTCGTCGTTGACGAGGGCGCACGCCTTCTTGAGCAGGCCGAGAGCGCGGACGACCTCGACCGGCATGCGGTCGTCGCCGATCCTGAAATGGTGGAGCGAGCGCTCGGTCTGGGCGCCCCAGTAGCGGTCCGCGCGGACCTCGATCGCGCCCATGCTGTCGGACTCGATGCGGGTCTTCTCCGGCATGGCGTGCCTCCTACGCCGTCTCCGGCCCGAGCGCCTTCACGTAACGCACCATCCGTTCGTCCCGCCGGTACCCAGGGGCCCCGTCCCAGAAGGCGACGGCGTGGGCCTCTCCGCGCTCGACGAGGGCGGACATCCGGCGCGCGCCCTTGGCCCACAAGAGCCCCTCGGCCTCCCGCACGAGCGCCCGCGCGATCCCCTGGCGCCGGACCTCGGGCGCGACGGCGAGTCGGTAGATGTTGCCGCGCCAGCCGTCGAAGCCGCCGATGACGGTGCCGACGACGCTCCCGTCGCGGAGCGCGACCAGGAAGCCGTCGCCGTGCTCGCTCCGGACGAGGCGCGCGAGCGCCTCGGGCGTGTCGGTGGGGCTCGGGATCGCCCCCGCGCGCGTCCACAGCGCGAGCACCGCGCCGCACTCGTCGGGCCGGCAGCGTCTGATCGTGAGGCCGGCGGCCGTCATCCCGTCGCCTAGCGCGAGCCGAGCGCCGGCAGGACCTCGCGCGCGATCAGCTCGATCGCCGCGAGATCCTCCTGGTCGATCATCTGGAGCATCACGCGCTGGACGCCGAGCTCTCGCCAGCGCCCGAGGTCGGCGACGACGTCGGCGGGCGACCCGTGCAGGAAGCCGGCCCCGCGCCAGCCGGCGGCGTCCTCGGGCAGGCGCGGGAAGATGGCGCGCGCCTTCTCGAGCCGGGCGGCCGTCTCGGACGCCGAGCGCCCGACGATGACGGGCACCATCAGGGAGCGCCGGATCGTCGCAGGATCGCGGCGCACGGCGCGGCAGTGCTCGGCAAGCACGGAGCACCGCGCCGCGTACTCCTCGAACGTCAGGCGCGTGGTGTTCCACTCGTCGGCGTGCTCGGCGACGATGCGGAGGGTCCGCTTCTCGCCGCGGCCGCCGACGATCAGCGGGAGATGGCCGTGGGCCGGCAGGGGATAGCTCTCGGCCTCGACCAGCGGGTAGTAGGGCTGCGCGAGCGTGACGGGCCGCCCCTCGCCGAGCGCCCGGATGACCCGGACGCCGCACTCGAGCCGGTCGAGGCGCTCCCGCATCGACGGGAAGGGGATCCCGTACATCCGGTGCTCGGGCTCGTGCCAGCCGGCGCCCACGCCCAGATCAAGACGGCCCCCGGAGAGCTGATCGACGGCCGCGGCGCGCTTGGCGAGGAGCGCCGGATGGTAGAAGGTCAGCGGGCAGACGAGCGGGCCGAAGCGGATGCGCGAGGTGCCGGTGGCGAGCCACGTGAGCGACGCCCACGTGTCGAGCGCCGCGCGCCGCGGCTCGCCGAAGAGCCCGGTGAGATGGTCCGAGCGGAACAGCGACTCGTAGCCGCCTCCCTCGACGGCGCGGGCGAGGGCCCGCCACCGCTCCCAGGTGAGGCCCTCCTGGCCTTCGATCATGATGCCGACGCTCGGGGTCATCGCGCCTCCGGCCCGCGCGGGGATTTGCGCCCATCGGGGCGCCCCCGTATCATACGGGCGACAAGGGGGATCATGGCGATCAAGCGTGACTTCAGTCTGGACGCCAAGTACCGCCAGGAGCAGGGGATCGTCTTCCTTTCCGGCATCCAGGCCCTCGTCAGGCTGCCGCTCGACCAGCACCGCGCCGACAAGCGGCGCGGCCTCAACACCGCGACGCTGATCTCCGGGTACCGCGGCTCGCCCCTCGGCGGCCTCGACCTCACGCTCGAGCGCAACCCCGACCTCCTCCGCGAGCACCACGTCGTCTTCCTCTCGGGCCTCAACGAAGACCTCGGCGCGACCGCGATCTACGGGAGCCAGCTCGCCAACCTCTTCCCGCGACCGAAGTACGACGGCGTCCTCGGGATGTGGTACGGCAAGGGCCCCGGCGTCGACCGCTCGGGCGACATCTTCAAGCACGCCAACTTCGCGGGCGTGTCGCGCCACGGCGGCGTGCTGGCGCTCGGCGGCGACGATCCGCTCTCGAAGTCGTCGACGCTCCCGTCGCACTCGGAGGTGGCGTTCTACGACGCGCTCTTCCCGGTGATCTTCCCGGGCACGATCCAGGAGATCCTCGACCTCGGGCGGCTCGGCTTCGAGCTCTCGCGCTATTCCGGTCTCTGGGTGGGCGCGAAGATCGTCACCAACATCGCCGACGAGATCGGCACGGCCGAGGTCGGGCCCGACCGCGTGGTGATCGCCGATCCCGGCTTCGAGTACGAGGGCCGGCCGTGGCAGTCGCGCCAGAACCCGCTGCTCATGCCCCCGTGGGGGCTCGACACGGAGCGCGAGATCCACTACGGCCGGCTCGAGGCGGCGAAGGCCTTCGCCGCGGCGAACAGGCTGAACCGGATCACGCTCGACACGCCCTCCGCCTGGCTCGGCATCGCCGCGCCCGGCAAGACGTATTACGACCTGCGCGAAGCGCTCCGCGAGCTCGGCCTCGACGACGCGGCGCTCCGGCGCCACGGCGTGCGCCTCCTCAAGATCGGGATGCTCTTCCCGATGGAGCCCGGCATCGTGCGCGAGTTCGCGCGGGGCCTCGAGGAGCTGCTCGTCATCGAGGAGAAGCGCGCCTTCTGCGAGCTCTTCATCCGCGACATCCTTTACAACCAGGCCGAGCGCCCCCGCGTCACCGGCAAGTACGACCTCGACGGGCGGCCGCTCGTGCCCGCCGACGCGGAGCTCGACGCCGACCGCGTCGCCCAGATCGTCGCGGCCCGCCTCGAGCGCCGGGTGCACCTCGATTCGATCACGGCGCGGGTCGCGCTCCTCGAGGCGCTCCGCCAGCGGCCCGCGCCGCTCACGCTGGCGCGCCAGCCGTACTTCTGCTCCGGGTGCCCGCACAACCGTTCGACGGTCCTGCCCGAGGGCTCGATCGCCAGCGCCGGCATCGGCTGCCACGGCATGGCGCTCCTCATGGACCGGAGGACCCTCGGCCTCACGCACATGGGCGGCGAGGGCGTGCAGTGGGTGGGCATGGCCCCGTTCACCGAGACCCCGCACATCTTCCAGAATCTGGGCGACGGCACGTTCTTCCACTCGGGCTCGCTCGCGGTGCGCCAGGCGGTGGCCTCCAGCGCCAACATCACCTACAAGATCCTCTACAACTCCGCGGTCGCGATGACGGGCGGCCAGGACGCCGCCGGCGCGATGGCCGTGCCCGAGCTGACGCGCTCGCTCCACGCCGAGGGCGTGAAGCGCATCGTCGTCATGACCGACGAGCCCGACAAGTACGGCACGGTCCAGTGGGCGCCCGGCGTGGAGGTCTGGCACCGCGACCGGCTCGACGAGGCCCAGCGCGTTCTGCGCGACGTCCCGGGCGTCACCACGCTCATCTACGACCAGCGGTGCGCCGCCGAGAAGCGGCGGCTGCGCAAGCGCGGCAGGCTCCCGGATCCGGCGATGCGTGTCTTCATCAACGAGGCGGTCTGTGAAGGCTGCGGCGACTGCGGGGTGAAGAGCAACTGCCTGTCGGTGCATCCGGTCGAGACCGAATTCGGGAGGAAGACGCAGATCCATCAGTCGTCCTGCAACAAGGACTATTCCTGCCTCCAGGGCGACTGCCCGTCCTTCCTCACCGTGATCCCGCTCGGCGAGCCCCGGAAGAAGGAGCGCAAGATCTTCACGGTGGACCGCGCGCTGCCCGAGCCCGTGTCACGCGTCCCCCGCGACGCCAGCATCTTCATGATGGGCATCGGCGGCACGGGCGTGGTCACCGTCAACCAGATCCTCGGCACCGCCGCCCTCCTCGACGGCAAGCACGTGCGCGGCCTCGACCAGACCGGGCTCAGCCAGAAGGGCGGCCCGGTCGTCTCGCACCTGAAGATCTTCACCGCGGCCCCGGAGGTCGCCAACAAGATCGCGGCCGGCGAGGCCGACTGCTACCTGGGCTTCGACATCCTGGTCGCGACGTCGCCGCAGAACCTCGACCACGCGCGCCCGGACAAGACCGTGGCCGTGGTCTCCACGAGCCAGGTGCCGACGGGGGCGATGGTGACCCACACCGACGTCGAGTTCCCGGAGGCGAACGGGCTCGTCACCTCGATCAACCGCTTCACCCGCAAGGACGAGAACGTCTTCTTCGACGCGCTCGGCCTCGCCCAGACGCTCTTCGACGACCACATGGCGTCCAACATGATCGTGCTCGGCGCCGCGTACCAGGCGGGGGCGATCCCGGTCAGCGCCGCGGCCATCGAGGAGGCGATCGTGCTGAACGGCGTCTCCGTACAGATGAACACGCAGGCGTTTCGCGTCGGCCGGCTGCTCGTCGCCGAGCCCGCGTGGGTCGCGACGCTGAAGCGCCGGCGCCTGGGCGCCGTTGACGTGGCGCAGGCGCTCACCGACGAGGCGCGCCGGCTCGTCGACACGGTCCCCGCCGCGGGCGAGCTCCGTCGGCTCCTCGAGCTCCGCGTGCCGGAGCTCATGGCCTACCAGGACGCGGCGTACGCGCGGCAATACGTGGAGTTCGTCAAGCGCGTGCGCGAGGCCGAGCAGGCCGCCGTGCGCGGCGAGACGCGCCTGGGCGAGGCCGTCGCGCGCTACCTCTTCAAGCTCATGGCCTACAAGGACGAGTACGAGGTGGCGCGGCTCCACTTGCGGAACGACCTGACGGCGGCCCTCCAGGCCGAGTTCCCCGGGGGCGTCCGGCTCCAGTACAACCTCCACCCGCCGATCCTCCGCGCCCTGGGTTGGAAGACGAAGCTCAAGCTCGGCCGGTGGTTCGACGGCGCCTTCCGGCTGCTCGTCGCCCTGCGCGGCCTGCGCGGCACGGCGCTCGATCCGTTCGGTCGGGCCTCGGTGCGCCGCGTCGAGCGGCAGCTGGTCTCGGAGTACAGGGCGCTCGTCGAGAAGGCGCTCGTCGGGCTCTCGCCCGAGAGCTACGAGCGGGCGGCGAAGCTCGCCGGCCTGCCCGACGTGATCCGCGGCTACGAGGAGATCAAGCTCCGGAACGTGCAGCGCTTCCGCGACGAGGTCCGGGCTCTCGGATTCTGACGGCGCACCGGGGGAGGCACGACGATGAGTCTCGAGAGTCAGCTGACCGCCATCCAGAAGCAGCTCGCCACGCTCAAGACGCAGGCCCGCAAGGCCAGCGGGAAGGCGCAGAAGCGCGCGAAGCGCCTCGAGCGCAGGACGCGCGTGACCCTCGAGCGGACCGTGCGCACGCTCGAACCGAAGGTGCGTGCGGCCGTGGCCGAGGCGCGGCTGATCGCCCGCGGGGTGCGCGCCGGCGTCCGCGCCGGCGCCGCCGCATACCGCAGGAGCCGCGCGCCGAAGCGCTGACCCGCCGGCCGGGTCCTACCTCGCCCGTTCGGGGAATTCCCGCAGCGTCGTAAGTGATTTCCCCAGGCATGGAGCACGGATATCTAGGGAAATACCCGTTTACATCCTGGATCGGACGAGACGAACGGAGTACGGTCAAGGTATGGGGATTGGCCAGCTCCGCGAAGGAGAGCACGCGAGTCTCTTCTACGATAGACCGGCGGAGTTGCTCGAGTCGCTCGTACCCGCCGTCCGCCAGGCCCTCGCCAGTGGGGAACAGTGCATCTATTTGGCCGACGAGATCACCGCGGCGCACGTCGCCAGCGCCCTCGGCCCCACGGTGGACGTGCGCGAAGCCCTCGACCGCCGCGCCTTGCGTCTGGTGACCCAGCGCGTCTCATTTTGCCCGACAGGGAAGTTCCGAACAGGAGAGATGGCGGCCTTCTTGGAGCGGAGCGTCACGGACGGGCTGGCCGACGGTTTTCCTGGCGTCGTGGTCGCGGAAGACGTGGCCTGGGCGCTCGGGCCCGAGGCGAGACTCGACGAGGTGGCGGGGCACGAAGAGCTCGTGGAGTCTCTCGTGGCCGTGCACCCCGTCACCGCCATCTGTCAATACGCGGCCCCGCATGTCCCGCCAAGCGTCGCGCATATGGTGCTTGGACTGCACCCCGTCGTGCGAATACCGCTGACGGACGCGACTGATGTCGGCGCCGTGCGCCAACGTGGTCGGGCCATCGCGGAACCGCTCGGATTCGCCCCCGGCGACCTGACGCTCATGTGGACGGTGATCTCCGAGCTGGTGCGGAACGTTGTGGAGCGTGGCCTGCGCGGCGAGCTGATCTTGCGGCGCCTCGAGCGCGAGCACCGACTCGGGATGTGCGTGACCGTGCGCGTGGAGGAGGCGGGGCTCACGCCCACCGCGCTCCTGCCGGTCCTGCCCGAGGTCGGACCGCTCATGGACGAGTGCGAGGTGCTCTCGGGCGCGGATCGGGGCGTCATCATGAGCATCACGAAGTGGGTGCGCGACCATCATTCCGCCCGCGAAGCGCCCCTGGTGGTGCCCTCATGGAAGCGGGAGACCGATGCCGCGAGAGGCAGTGATGTGAGGCCTCAGCGGGAGGAGTTGATCGACTTCTTCGACAACGCCCCGGTCCCGTTGCACTGGCTCGCAGAGGATGGCCGAATCCTCTGGGCCAATCGGGCGGAACTGGAGCTGCTGGGATACACGAGCGAGGAGTACATCGGCCGCAATACTGCGGAATTCCACGAAGACGCTGACGCAATCGCCGACATCCTCCGGCGCCTGTCTCGTAACGAGACAGTCAACAACTACGA
>QHSZ01000002.1 GCA_003220595.1 Candidatus Rokuibacteriota bacterium
AGCCCCGCGAGGATCAGAACGAGCGCCGACGCCCGCGCCACGCGGCTCAGTCTAGCAGATAGTCCCTGAGGAGCGAGCGATGGCAGCGGGTCTCGTCCGCGCAGCCACAGAGGAGCGTGACCGGCCCGCGGCGCGCGAGCGCCCGCACCGCGCCGAGCGCCTCCTGGGCCTCGGGGCGCGCGAGCCCCGCGAGGTAGAGAACGAGCGCCGACGCCCGCGCCACGCGGCTCAGTCTAGCAGATAGTCCCTGAGGAGCGAGCGATGGCAGCGGGTCTCGTCCGCGCAGCCACAGAGGAGCGTGACCGGCCCGCGGCGCGCGAGCGCCCGCACCGCGCCGAGCGCCTCCTGGGCCTCGGGGCGCGTGAGCCCCGCGAGGTAGCGGCGGCGATACGCCGCCCAGCCGAGCCCGCCGTCGAGGAACGCGCGGAGGAGGGGCACGACGGGCCCCAGCTCCTTGAGCCACACGTCCACGCGCGCCTTGCGGATCCCGCGCGGCCAGAGCCGCATGATGAGGACACGCGTGCCGTCGGCGGGGGCCGCCGGCGCGTAGACCCGCTTGGTGTGGACCCTCACGGGGCCGTCCGGCCCAGCGTCTTCTGGAGCTTCCCGCACGGGTCGGTGTCGTCAGCGCGCGCCGTGAACCAGACGTAGTCGAAGGGGAGCGCGCCGTCGAAGCGCGCGGCGTAGTCGGCCGGCGCGGCCGCGTCCGGGTCGACCTCCAGCAGCGCCACGCTCGCGACGGTTGTGCCGGGCGCGTGCCGCGCCAGGTGGGTCGGCACGCCGCGGTCACGGCGGACGTGGCCGCCGCCCGCGATCAGCACCGCGCCGTCGCGCCCGCCGGCGCGCGCGAGGGCTTCGGCCATGCGCGCGTCGCGCGCCCACTGGACGTCCACCATCCGGTCGAGCACCGGCTCCGGCTGCTCACCGCAGTGCGAGTCGCGGAGCTCGCGCGCCATCGCCGCGCGGACCTCCGGCGCCGGCGGCGCGTCGAGCTTCAGCTGGGCCTGAAGCCGCGGGCCGAGGCCGCCGAGACCGTTCCGCCGGACCGCGTCGGTCGCCGCGCGCGAGAGATTCGTCGCGACGATCGGCAGGCCCGCGTCGAGCGCGGCCTGCGCGATCGGCTCGTACAGGCGCCAGTCGGGCCAGCCCGAGCGCTGCCAGTTGACGGCGGCGCCGAGCCCGGCGGCGCTCTTCGGCGAGCCGATGAGGTAGCGTGCGATCGCCGGGCCGTCGTCGGTCGAGATCATCTCGAAGCCCACGGCGGGCCGCCGGCCCGCGGCGACGAGATCCCGCACGAGCTGGGCCTGCCGCGTGTGATGCTCGGGGTTGTCGTGGCGCTCGCCGAGCAGGACGTAGCGGCTCGCGGCGAGCCGCTGGACCAGCGTCTGCGGGTCGACGAACGCCCCCGCGGCCACGTCCCAGATCCGGCCCTGCAGCGGCTCGCCCCGCCCGGGCGCGCGCTCGAACTCGATCTCGGTCGTCGGCGCACAGCCCGCCGCCACGATGAGCGCGAGCGCGACGGCGCAGCGGCGCGCGTGGCTCATGTGGAAGCGGGGTCCGCGAGGCCGGCGTGCACCGTGGGTGGCCTGAGCCCGACGCGCGTCGCATCGATCGACGTGCGGGACCCCGACATGGCCCCCCACACCCCCCACGCTCGGAGCGCCCCGGGAAACCCGTGGCGCTCCTCGAGCACCCTCGCGTGGCCGCTCATCACGGCGCGCCGAGCGAGCCCTCGCGCGTCGTGATCGTGATCCCGCCGTCGATGATCAGCGTCTGGCCCGTGACCCAGCGGGCCTGGTCGCTCGCGAGATAGACGGCGCCCCAGCCGACGTCCCACGCGGTGCCCTCGGTGCCGAGGGCATTCGCGCGCCGTCGGCGCTCCCGCGCCTCGGGGCCGAGGTTCTCGACCATCGGCGTCCACACCGCACCCGGCGCGATCGCGTTGACCCGGATGCCCTGGGGGCCGAGCTGCGCGGCGACCGAGCGCACGAAGCCGATGACGCCCGCCTTGGCCGCGGCGTACGCGGTGCGCCCGTGGCCGCGGAGGGCGGCGACGGACGAGACGCAGACGACGGCGCCGCCGCCGCGCTTCGCCAGCGCGGGCGCCGCGGCGCGGGTCGCCAGGAACATGGACTTGAGGTCGACGGCCAGCACCTGGTCCCACTCGTCCTCCTCCGTGTCCAGCAGATCCTTGCGCGACTCGATCCCGACGTTGTTGTGGAGGATGTCGAGACCTCCCCAGCTCCGCTCGGCCGCGGCCACCATCGCCGCGCAGTCCGAGGCGCGCGTCACATCCGCGGCGACCGCCTGGGCCTCATGGCCTTCGCCACGGATGATCCCGACCGTCTCCTCGGCGCGCTCGCGGACCCGGTCCACGCAGAGCACGCGCGCGCCCTCGCGGGCGAAGAGGATGGCCGTCGCCTTGCCGTTGCCGAGGCCCGGGCCGCGCGAGCCCGCGCCCGTCACGATCGCGATCTTGTCGTTGAGGCGGTCGCTCATGGTAGGTTATGACGATACTATGACCTGGTGTCGGCCGCTCGTCGCGCTTTCCGCTCTCGCGGCGCTCTGCGCGATACTCCCGGCGCCTTCCGCGTGGGCCGGGCCCGCCACCGAGCAGCTCCGCCAGAGCGTCGAGCGCGTCCTGCGAGTGCTCGAGGACCCGGCGCTCAAGAGCAACGCCCGGATGGGCGAACGCCGCGGCGCCATCCGCGCGATCGCCGGCCAGATCTTCGACTTCGCGGATATCTCGCAGCGCGCGCTCGGCCGCCACTGGCAGGCGCGCACGCCGGCCGAGCGCGACGAGTTCGTCGGGCTCTTCGGTGATCTCCTCGAGCGCGCGTACATCACCAAGATCGAGGGCTACACGGGTGAGCGCATCCTGTTCACCGGCGAGGTCGCCGACGGCGCCTTCGCCACGGTGCGCACGCGCATCGTGACCAAGCAGGGCACCGAGGTGCCGGTCGACTACAAGATGTTCAACCAGGGCGAGCGCTGGCGCGCCTACGACGTGAACATCGAGGGCGTGAGCCTCGTCGCCAACTACCGCACGCAGTTCAGCTCGATCATCGGGCGGCATTCGTACCAGGAGCTGGTCGTGCGGCTCCGCGCCAAGCAGGAGGAGCGCGCGGCGCAGGAGGCGACGGGCCGTCCCGGCGAGAGCCCGTAGCGCGCACGACCCCGCTCTCACTGTCCGCCTCCGAACAGTGGGCTGTTGATCTGGCTACAGAGTGGCGCCCGGGCCGCCGCTCGCTCCGCACCGAAAAAGATCAATCGCGTTGGGAAGATCGCGAGCGCGCCTCGCCTGCCGGCACGGGCCTTGCTCAGCACCGAGGAGCGAATGCGCAAACTGATCGCGGCTGTGGCAGTTCCGCTCACCGTGCTGCTCCCCGCCGTCGTCCCAGCGTGGGATCAGGCGGCGGCCGCGACCCGAGCGCCCGCGGGCCCGGCGCGTGCGGCGCCCGAGCGCGCGACGGACATCGTCAAGATCATCGCGGTGCTCGAGCGCGGCACGACCGACCCGCTCCTCGGCGCGAAGGCGCTGCAGAAGCTCGCCACGCTGAGCGATCGCCAGCTCCACCTGATGGCGGCCCTGTCCGAGCGGGCCGCCGCCGACGGTGACGGGCCGGCCCGGGGCCTCGCCCTCTTCCTGATCACCGCGCTGCTCATCCTGTCCTGATCGGCGGTGGACTCGCCTCGCTCTCCGATGGGCGCCCGGCTCGCGTGGATCGCGCAGCGGATCACGGCGGTCGCGCGCGTCCTCGTTCGCGCCTCCACGGGCACGGCGCGGGTCGTGACGGAGCGCCTGCCCCTGGTCTACCACGTCACCGTCGTCATCCTGAGCGCGGCGATCGCCTCGACCATCCCGTTCACGCTCGCCTTCGTCGCCGAGAAGCTGCTCGGCTATTGGTCCGCGATCCGCGACGAGCGGACCTTCCTGGTCGGCACCGAAGTGGCGGTGGCGCTGCTGCTCGTGTTCCTCTTCAACCACGCGCGGACGAACTGGGCCAACCGGCGGCTCGCTGGGATGGCGCGCGCCGCCGGGATGGTCCATCAGAGCTCCGGAAGCGGCCTCCTGTCCCGCCGCTCGGCCCGGCGCCTGAAGGAGCGCCACGCCCTCAGGCGCGATATCATGATCATTGGATCCACCGGGTTTCGGACGTTCGTGGATCCCCGGGGTGACCTGCATACGGCGATCGAGCACTGCCGGACCGCGAAGATCATGCTGCTGGATCCGGAGAGCCCGGGAGCGTTCGCGCGCGCGCGGACGATCGGCGAGCCCGAGATCACGCCCGACCGCCTGAGGACGCAGGTGCAGCTTACCATCGCGTACCTCCGCACGTTCCCGGCGGCCCACCACCGCTTCCGCCTGAAGCTCTACCCCGAGCCGCCGCTCTGGAAGCTGGTCATTCTGGGCGACTACGCCTGGGTGCGGCACTACCACCCCACGCTCGACGTGCGCCTCTTGCCCGAATACGTGTTCGCGCACCGCCAGGACGTCGAGGGGCTCTACGCGGCCTTCTATCAGTACTTCGTCGCGCGCTGGAACGATCCCGCGATCCCCGAATATAACTTAATGACCGGCGAGCTGAGCGTCCGTGAGGGAGCCTTCAAGGAGACCGGGCGGGCCCTGCCCGGCGGCCATCTTCCGTGACGCGGCTGCGGGGCGTCCTCGCCGTCACGGTCGCGTGCGCGGCGGTGGCCGTGGTCGCCTTCTCCGCCGTCGAGCTCTCGCGGTTCCAGAACGCCGATGCGCGGCGGAGCGCGTTCGTGTACGCGGCGGGCCAGACCCTGGCTCCGGGCGTGCACGTGCAGCGCATCGGTCTGGCCGCGACGCTCGGGCGCCTCGGCTACACGGAGACGCGCGCGGCGCCGACCGCGCCGGGGCAGTTCCGGCGCTCGAGCGGCGCCTGGGACATCGTCCTCCGCGACCGGGACGGCGCGCCCGACGGCCGCGTTCGTCTGGAGGTGTCGGACGACCGGATCACGCAGGTCGCGCACGACGACCGTGACGTGGGCGCGTTCACGCTCCCGCCCGAGATCCTGGCGGGCGCGACCGACCGCCCCGGCGAGGATTACCGGACGGTGCGCCTCACGGAGACGCCGCGCGTCCTGGTCGACGCGGTGCTCGCCATCGAGGACCACCGGTTCTACGAGCACGCCGGGCTCGACCTCCGGGCGCTCGTGCGCGCGGCCTGGAGCAACCTGCGCGCGGGGCGGGTGACGCAGGGCGGGAGCACGATCACCCAGCAGCTCGTGAAGATGCGCCTGCTCACGCCCCGGCGAACGTTCGCGCGAAAGCTCCACGAGGCGTGGGTCGGCTCCCTCGTCGAGTGGTGGTACTCCAAGGAGCAGATCCTCGAGGCGTACCTGAACGAGGTCTATCTGGGTCAGCGCGGCCCGGTCATGATCCGCGGCGTGGGGGCCGCGTCGCGTACGTACTTCGGCAAGGAGGTCCAGCAGCTCAGCGTCGGGGAAGCGGCCCTCCTGGCGGGGATGTTCCGCGCCCCGAACAGCTACTCGCCGGCCGCGAACCCCGGCCGCGCGCGCGCGCGGCGCGACGCGGTGCTGGGCCGCATGCAGACCCTCGGCATGCTCCCCGCGCGCGACGTGGCGCGCGCGCGGCGGGAGCCCGTGCGCGTCAGATCGCTGGTCGCGTCCGGTCAGTCCGCGCCGTACTTCATCGACCAGGTGCGGCAGGAGCTCGAGCAGCGCTTCGGGTCGGACGTGCCCCGCCACCGCGGGCTCCAGATCTTCACCACGCTCGATCCCGCCCTGCAGCGGTTCGCGGAGCGCGCGGTCGCGCTCGGGCTCGACCGGCTCGAGACCGACGTGCCCAAGCTGCGCCGGCAGGATCCCGCGCGCCGGCTGCAGGCGGCGCTGATCGCCGTCGACCCCGCGACGGCGGAGATCCGGGCTCTCGTCGGCGGTCGCGACTATCAGGCGAGCCAGTACAATCGCACAACGCTCGCGCGCCGCCAGCCCGGCTCGGCGTTCAAGCCGTTCGTGTATCTCGCCGCGCTCCGCGTGCGCGAGGGCGCCGGCGCGCCGCTGACCCCGGCCTCCGTGGTGGAGGACACGCCGATCACGCTGATGGTCGGCACCAAGATCTGGAGCCCGCGCAATTACGAGGACAAGTACGAGGGGCGGGTGAGCGTGCGGCGTGCGCTCGAGCAGTCGCTCAACGCGGCCACGGTCCGGGTCGCCGAGGCGGCCGGGCTGCCGAACGTGATCGAGACCGCCCGCGGGCTCGGATTCCGCGGTCAGCTCCAGCCCGTCCCCGCGCTGGCCCTCGGCGTGTTCGAGGTCACGCCGCTCGACCTCGCGAACGCCTATCTGCCCCTGGCGAACGGGGGCCTGCGGCCGTCTCGGCTGCGCGGGATCCACGCGCTCTACGGCGCCGACGCCGAGGTGGCCCCCGTGAACCCGGAGACGCCCGACCAGGTCGTGTCGCCCGCGGAGGCCTATCTCATGACGTCACTCCTCCAGGGCGTCATCACCTCGGGCACGGCGAGCGCCGCGCGCGGCCTGGGCCCCGCCGGCGGAATCGCAGGCAAGACGGGCACCACCAACGACGGGCGGGATGCGTGGTTCGTCGGCTACGCCCCGCGGCTCTTGACCCTCGTGTGGGTGGGGTTCGACGGCGGTGAGCCCCACGGCCTGAGCGGTGCCCAGGCCGCGCTGCCGATCTGGACGGACTTCATGAAGCAGGCGCTCGACGCCTACCCGCAGCCGGAGTTCCCCGCGCCTCCGCCGGGCATCGTCTTCGCGAAGGTCGACGCCACCAACGGTAAGCTCGCGCGCTACGCGTGTCCGATCGTCGTGCGCGAGGCGTTCCTCGCCGGGGCGGAGCCGGCGCCGTGCGACGAGCACAGCGGTGTGGTGGACGGCGTCGTCGACTGGTGGGGGCGGCTGCTGGACTGGGTGAGGCGCTAGCCGACCTGCGTCAGGCCGGGATCGCGACCTTCTTCAGGAGCGCGACGTCGTCCAGCACCTTGCCGACGCCGCGCGCCGCGCACGTGAGCGGGTCGTCGGCCACACGCACGGGAAGCTGGGTCACGTGCTGGACCAGCCCGTCGAGTCCCCGCAGAAGGGCGCCCCCGCCCGTGAGCACGATGCCCTTGTCCACGATGTCGGCCGCGAGCTCGGGCGGCGTGCGCTCGAGGCAGGTGCGGATCGTCTCGACGATGGTCATGACGGGCTCGCGGAGCGCCTCGCGGACTTCCTCGTCGGTGATCACGATGGTCTTGGGCACCCCGTCCACGAGGTCCCGGCCCTTGACCTCCATGGTGCGCGGCTGATCGGACAGGGGATACGCCGAGCCGAGGGCGATCTTGATCTCCTCGGCGCGCCGCTCGCCGACGAGCAGCCGATAGTGCTTTCGGATGTACTGGATGATCGCCTCGTCCATCTCGTCGCCGGCGATCCGGACCGACTTGCAGTCCACGGTGCCCGACATCGAGATGACGGCGACCTCGGTCGTGCCCCCGCCGATGTCGACGACCAGGTGGCCCCCCGGCTCGTGGATCGGGAGCCCGGCGCCGATCGCCGCGGCCGTCGGCTCCTCGATCAGGTAGACCTCGCGGGCTCCGGCCTGCATGGCCGCGTCGCGCACGGCGCGCTTCTCCACCTGGGTGATCCCGGAGGGGACCCCGATCACCACCCGGGGCCGGTCGAGGCCGAGGTGGCGCTTGTGCCCCGAGGCGATCTGGCGGGCCTTGGAGATGAAGTACTTCAGCATCCTCTGGGTGATGTCGAAATCGGCGATGACCCCGTCTTTCAGGGGCCGGATGACGACGATGTTCTCAGGCGTGCGCCCGAGCATCGCCTTGGCCTCGTGCCCGACCCCGATCACCGTCTGATCCGTCACGCGGATCGCCATGACGGAGGGCTCATGGAGGACGATGCCCTGGCCCCGGACGAAGACGAGCGTGTTGGCAGTACCCAGGTCGATCGCGAGGTCGGTCGAGAACATGCTGAAAAGCTGATCGGCGAGCATCCAGTGGCGCCCCAGCAAGACCTGGGCCAGACACCGAAGCCTGCGATTAGGAAACGAGTGGCTTCGCCGGTCCAGTGTCAGAAGATCGTACGCTGACACATCGAGTGATCTGCCGCTGACACTTCGATCGGCCGGAGGCCGTCAAGCGCTACCGTCGGGGACCCGGGTAGCCGTCCCAGCTGAGCCGCCCGCCATCCACCGTGAAGCCCGCCCGGGCGAGGCCGGGGAGCGCCTCGGTCTGACGTACGGGCCGACCGTCCCAGGTAGTGATCTCGAGCCGCCGGACCGGGCGGAGCGTCAGCGGCCGCTCCATCAGCGCCTGGAGTGCCCCCACCGCGCCCGGTAAGTCCACCTCCTCCCAGGCCGCGAGCGGCGTCAGCTCGCGGCCCTGAGCCTCGCAGAGAAGGACCGGGCGCCCCTGGCGGAAGACGAGCCAGTTCGACGGCACCCGCGGCGCAGCGATTCGGGAGCCGTCGCGCCGCGTCAGGGCGAAGACCCTCCCCCAGAGGTTCGCCGGGTCGACCACGTTGACGAGCACGTGCGGCTCGGCGCGTCGCGCCGCCGGTGCCTCGAGGTCGCGGAGGGCGTCCGCCAGGGCGTACTGCTCGCCCGAGAGGCCCTCGACGAAGTAGCCGCGCACGACCTCGCCGCCGTACTCCATCCGCAGCAAGGTGTGACGTAGCGCTGACCAATCGCCCTGAGCCAGCTCGCGCGCGACCACGCCGTAGCGCGCGAGGAGGAGCTGCGCGCGCGCCTCCAGCCGGTCGTCGGGCGACAGCCGCTCATCCTCGGCCAGGGCGCTCCAGCGTCCGACGATCGGCGTCGGGGCCAGGACGCCGCGCGCCGCTCCCCGACGGCGGCGGCGCCCGGTGGCGCCCACCGCGCTCGCGCGGCGCGCCGGTGTGACGCCCGCGACGATCGCGCTGAAGGTGTCGGGCGTGACGAGCCCCGCCCAGAAGAGCTCCCAGAGCGCCGTGAGCACCTCGGCGGCGCCGAGGCCCGCGGCGCGCGTCAGGTCCTGGGCGAACGAGGCGCCGCGGAGCTGGAGGTGGAGGAGGACATTCTTGGTGCCCGCGTCGATCTCGGGCGCCGCCGCCGCGGCCTCGCGGAGCCAGCCCACGTTCTCGCGCAACGCCACGCCCACGCGGCCCGGCCGCCGCTCGAACGGCGTCCAGACGATCTCGCCTGAGAGCCCCAGCCGGTCGAGCCATTCCCGCGCGTAGCCTTCGACCCTGGCGGAGAGGAGCTCCTCCTCCCAGACACGCGCTGGGAAGTCCTCGCCCTGGAGAAGCTCGAGCGCGGCGAGGACGCCCGCCGGCCCGGTCAGCCGATGGTCGGGGTGGAGGTGCTGGCGCCTCAGCAGAAAGGCCGAGAAGCGCTCCGCCGGGACGACGGCGCGCGGGACGCGCCGCGCGTGCACCTGGCGGCGCTGGATCTCGTCCAGCACCGCGACGTGGACGTACTGGGGCGGAGGCGCCCCCGCGAGGAACGCGCCCCGGCGCACGAGGCCGCGCTCGGCGAGGCGCTCGAGCGCGCGCTCGGCGTCGGCTCCTTCTAGCCCGTAGCGCTCGGCGAGCCACGCCGCCGTGAGCGGGCCCCGCGTCCTGAGGAGCCGCAGGGCGACGCGCTCGAGCCCCTCGTCCGTCGCGAGCGCCTGGTAGAGCGGGGCGTCGGGCGCCGGGACGAAGGCGCGGCGGCCGCTCGCGAAGTCCACCGCGACGACGCGCCGCTCGTCCCGCAACGACGCCAGGAGCGCTCCGGCGTCGCCCTGCGCGCGCGCGGCGATCTCCTCGGCGGTGAGGTCGCCGAGGTCGTCGAGGATCGCCGCCAGCTCGTTGGCGTCGCGCGCGCGGCGCTCGGGCGCGGTCTTCTGCAGCTCCGCCTCGACGGCGGCGGCGAGCTCCGCCTGGAGCGGCCCGGCGCTGACGCTCCAAGCCCGGCGCATCACCACCGTGTCGCTCCGCCGCTCCTCGGCGTGGCCCGCGTCGAGGTAGGCCCAATCCCAGGCGAGCAGCAGCGGGTAGACGAACGGCGAGGGCAGCGGCGTGTCCACGTGGCGCGTCCAGAGCTCGCCGTCGTGGAGGCGCTCGAGCAGCCGCGTGAGGCGGGGCACGTCGAAGGCGTCGTGGAAGCACTCGCGCAGCGTCTCGGCGACGACCGGGAACTCGGCCTGGCCGCCGACCGCCTCCATCAGCGCGTCGGCCTTGAGCCGCTGGAGGTACGCGGGCGTCCGTTGACCGCGCGACATGCGCGGCACGTAGAGCGCGCGCACGGCCGCGTGGCGGAAGCGCGTCGTGAAGAGCGGCGAGCCGATGAGGGCGCGCCCGAGGAGCGCCTCGACCTCCTCGGGCGCCACGAGCCTGACGAGGCGCTCGGGCGCGGGCGGGACCTGGCCCGGGGCGAACGAGAGGAGGATGCCGTCGTCCACGTGGCTCGCCTCCGCCTGGAACCCGAGCGTCCGGCGCAGCTTCTCGCGGAGCGCCATGCCCCACGCACCGTTCACGCGCATGCCGAAGATCGAGTGGATCATCGCGTGGCGGCCCCCCAGCTCGTCGGCGAACGACTCCACGACGATGCCTTGGTCGTCGGGCACGCCATCCAGCACCTCGCCGGCCTTCACGAGCCAGTGGCGCATCGCCGAGGCGGCGCGCGCGTCCAGGCCGCACTCGCGCGCCGCCCACTCCGCGAACTCGGGCGCGTCCAGCCGGTCGGCGGCGTCGCGGCGGAGCCGCCCCACCGCGAGCCCGAGCTCGAACGAGCGCGACGGGTGCTCGCCGCGCCAGAACGGGATCGTCGGCGACATGCCCTGCGCGTCTTGGACGAGGACCCGGCCGCCCTGCACCTTGGCGATCTTCCAGGCGTGCGAGCCCAGCAGGAACACGTCGCCGGGCAGGCTCTCGGTGACGAACTCCTCGTCGAGCGTGCCGACCTTCAGGTCGGTGTCCGCCACGAAGACGTCGAAGAGCCCGGCGTCGGGGATGGTGCCGCCCGAGGTGAGCGCCAGGAAGCGGCTGCCGCGGCGCGCGTGGAGCCGGTCGTTGACGCGGTCCCAGAGGATCCGCGGCGCGACGCCCTTCACCTCGGCGGGGAGCGGGTCGGCGAGCGCCCTGACCACGGCGACGAAGTCCTCGCGCGAGAGGCTCCGGTAGGGCGCCGCCCTGGCGAAGCGCGCGTAGAGGACGTCCAGCGGGAGCGACTCGGCGGCCACCGCGGCGACGATCTGCTGGGCGAGGACGTCGAGCGGCGCCTCGGGCATCCGGACGCGGTCGAGCTGCTTCTCGCGGATCGAGCGGACGACCGCGGCAGCCTCGAGCAGCTCCTCGCCCTTGGTGACCACGATCCGGCCCTTCGAGACCCGCGCGAGCCCGTGGCCCGCCCGCCCGACGCGCTGGAGCGCGGCCGCGATGTTGCGGGGCGACTGGAGCTGGACGACCAGGTCGAGCGCCCCGATGTCGATGCCGAGCTCGAGCGAGGAGGTCGCCACGAGCGCCCGCAGCTCGCCGTCCTTCAGCCGGTTCTCGGCCTCCAGGCGGGCGCGCCGCGAGAGCGAGCCATGGTGGGCGGCGACGCGGCCGTCCTCGATGCGGTCGTTGAGGTCGCGGGCGATCCGCTCCGCCGAGCGCCGGCTCTGGCAGAAGACGAGCGTCGTGCGGTGCTCGCGGACGAGCTCGGTGACCTGCTGCAGCGTCGCGTCCCAGACGGTCTCGCTCGCCGTCGAGAGGAAGTCGTCGACCGGCGCCAGCACCCGGAGGTCGAGCTCGCGCGTGAAGCCGTCGTCCACGACGAGCGGGTCGCGGGCGGTCGCGCCGGTGAGGAATGCCAGCGCCTCCTCGACCGGGCTCACCGTCGCGGAGCAGCCGATCCGCTGCGGCCGGGCGCCCGCCGCGCGCGCGTCGACGAGGGCCTGGAGGCGCTCGAGCGAGAGCGCCAGGTGCGCGCCGCGCTTGCCGCCCATCAGCGCGTGGACCTCGTCGACGATCACGGTGCGCACGTCGGCGAGCGCGGGCCGGAAGCGCTCGCTCGTCAGTAGGATGTAGAGGGACTCGGGCGTGGTGATCAGGACGTGCGGTGGCCGGCGCGTCATCGCCTGCCGGGCGGCGGCGAGGGTATCGCCGGTCCGGACGGCCACCCGCACCTCGGGAAGCTTCCAGCCGTCCTCGGCCGCCGCGGCGCGGATCCCGGCGAGGGGCGCGCGCAGGTTCTTCTCGATGTCGTTGTTGAGGGCCCGGAGGGGCGAGACGTAGACGACGTAGACGCGATCCTCGAGCCGGCCCTCGAGACCAAGGCGGTGGAGGCTGTCGAGGGCCCAGAGGAACGCCGCCAGGGTCTTGCCCGAGCCCGTCGGCGCGATCACGAGGGTGTCACGGCCGGAGGCGATCGCGCTCCAGCCGTCCCGCTGGGCGCGGGTCGGCGCGCTGAACGTGCGCTCGAACCAGCGGCGGACGAATGGAAGGAACTCAGGCATCCCGACGATTCTATAATGTCCGTCCATGAGCCGCGAGGGAGACGCCCCGTGACCGACGTCGTCGTCGTCGGTGGGGGACCGGCGGGGTCTCTCGCGGCGCTCACGCTCGCGCGGCGCGGCGTGCGGACGCTCGTCCTCGACACGAAGCGCTTCCCCCGCGACAAGCCCTGCGGCGGCGGCATTCGTCACGGGGTGTACCGGCGCTTCCCCGACCTCGCGGACTATCTGCGCTCGACGGTCGCGATCCACGAGATCCGCCGGGTCCTGATGGAGAGCCCGTCGGGCGCCTCCGTGCTGGCGGACGGCGGGGCGCCCCTCTACCTGACGCTCCGCCGGACCGAATTCGACGCGGCGCTGCTCGCGCGCGCGCGCGCGGCCGGCGCCGAGGTGCGCGAGGGCGCGCGCGTCGCCGAGGTCCTCCGCTCGGCCGGCGGCGTGACCGTCCGGACGGTGGACGGCCGCGCGTTCGCGGCGAAGCTGGTCGTCGCGGCCGACGGCGTCAACAGCGTCGTCTCCCGCGCGGCGGGGCTCAACCGGGGCTTCTCCGACGAGACGCTCGCGCTCGACACGATGGAGGAGACCGACCTCGCCCCCGCGGATCCCGAGACGATGTACGTCGCCTACGGCTACAAGGGCTACCCGGGTTACGGGTACGTGTTCCCCAAGCGCGACTGCGTCGACGCGGGGGTGGGCTTCCTGCTCTCGTTCTTCAAGCGCGAGCTGGGCGGCGCGCCCTACGCGCACCACGCGCGCTTTCTCGAGGAGGCTCGCGCGCGCGGCATCGTCCACGGGCGCTCGAACGCGGCGAACTTCAAGGCGTACCGGCTGCCGCTCGGCGGGCCGCTCCCGCGCACGGTCGCCGACCGCGTCCTCGTCGCGGGTGACGCGGGCGGCTTCGTCAACAGCTATACCGGCGAGGGCATCTACCACGCGATGGTCACGGGTGAGCACGCGGGCGTGACGGCGGCGGAGGCGGTCGCCTCGGGGGACGGCTCGGCGGCCGGGCTCGCCCGTTACGAGTCGCGCTGGCGCAATGAGATCGGGCGCGAGCTCGCCGACTCGCTCAGGATCCAGCGCAGGCTCTTCACCCGGCCCCGGCTGGCGGACGCGATCGTCCGCGCCGCCGCGGCGGACCCGAAGCTCTGCCGCCTCCTGGCGCGGGTGGCGCTCGGCGAGGAGGACTTCAGCAAGCGGCGGCTCGAGCTGGCGCTCCGGTTCCTCCTCGCCCGGTTCAGGCGAGCCCCATCTGCGCGGCGAGGCGCCGGCTGAGCGGGCTCGTCGGGTCGAGGAGCTCGGCGACGATCGAAAAGTGATGGTGCCCCGGCAGGTCGAGCACCTCGACGCGGAGCCCGCGGTCCCGCCAGACCTTGGCGAGGTCCCGGCTCTGGCGCTCGTACTCGGGGCCTTCGAGCGCGCCCAGCGCGAGCAGGAGCGGGCTCGAGCGCTTCGGCGGGTGATGCACGGGACTGTTGCGGCGCGCGGACGCCGGCGTGAGCGTGAGGATCTCGTTCAGGTAGCAGAGCCGGATCGGTTCGAGGTCGTAGAGCCCGCTGATCCCGCACCCGCCCTGGAGGACGTCGGCCGGCAGCGCCCCGTCGAAGGCCGGCCACTCCGTCGACATGAGCATCGCGACGAGATGGCCGCCCGCCGAGTGGCCCGAGACGAAGATGCGGTGCGGATCGCCGCCGAACGAGGCGGCGTTCCGCCAGACCCAGCCGATCGACGCGCGGCACTGCCGGACGAGCTCGTCCAGGTCCACGCTCGGGATGAGCGCGTAGTTGATCACGGCGACCGCGGCGCCCGCCGCGCGCAGGCTGCGCGCGACGAAGCTGAAGTCCCCCTTGTCGAGCCTGTGCCAGTAGCCGCCGTGGATGAACACCTGGACGGGCGCCCCACGCGGCCCCGGTGCTAAGAAGACGTCGAGCGTCTCTCCCGCGCCCGGGCCATAGGCTAGCTCGAGCCGGCACGGCAGCTCGCGCCGCGCCTGCTCGCTCTCCCGCGCGTAGCGCAGGAGCCAGTCCGCCGCGTCCTTGACCTTCGCGCGATTGTTGTACTCGGCGTCGAGCGCCGCCTGGTCGTAGTCGCGGAAGACCGGCTGCGCCATCGCCTCCTACTTGTCCTTGATCGCCGCCTGGATCTTCTTGACCATGTCGGGCGGGATCGAGGCGATCCCGTGCGCCGTCTTGGCGTGCTCGGCGCCCTTGCGCATCACCTCGGTCACGTCCTTGCCCTCGACGACGACGTTACAGCCGGGCATCAGATCACCGCACTTCAGCACTTTCGCCATGAGCGGTCTCCTTTTGGGTGAGGGGTTACCTGCCGAGGAACGCCTTCGCCTGCCGGAGCTCGGGGCGCTCGCCGTCCGCCTTCTCGCCGAGCGTCACGA
>QHSZ01000296.1 GCA_003220595.1 Candidatus Rokuibacteriota bacterium
TATCCCGAGTTCGCGCTGGTCGCGTGGGCGGCGAAGCGCCTGCGCCGGCCCGTGAAGTGGACGTGCGAGCGACGCGAGGCGTTCCTCACCGATTACCACGCCCGCGACCTCGTGTCGCACGCGGAGCTCGCGCTCGACGGCGACGGCCGGTTCCTCGCCCTCCGGGGCGTCAACACGAGCAACGTCGGCGCCCACGCCGTGTCGTTCATCCCGCTCGCCAAGGGCATCGCGGTCCTGCCGAGCGTGTACCACATCCCCGCCGCCTCGCTGCGCGGCCGCGCCGTGCTCAGCAACACGTCACCCACGTATCCGTATCGCAGCGCGGGCCGGCCCGAGGTGATGTTCGTCATCGAGCGGCTGATCGACCTCGCGGCACGCCACCACGGATTCGACCGCGTGGAGCTGCGGCGACGCAACCTGGTGCCGGCCGGCGCGATGCCGTACCGCAACCCGGTCGGCCTCCTCTACGACAGCGGCGACTACGCGGCGACGCAGGACCGCGCGGTGGCGCTCGCCGATTGGGCCGGCTTCGAGGCGCGCCGCGCCGAGGCGCGGCGGCGCGGGCGCTATCGCGGCATCGGCCTGGCGAACTACCTGGAGCTCAACACCGGCGCGCCGCGCGAGCGCGCGGAGATCACCGTGCGCGCCGAGGGCCGTCTCGACGTGGTGCTCGGCACGCTCTCGGCGGGCCAGGGTCACGAGACGAGCTTCGCGCAGCTCCTGGCGGAGTGGCTCGGCGTCGAGCTCGGTGACGTGCGGCTCATCACCGGCGACACCGACGTCGCGGCCGTCGGTGGAGGCTCGCACTCCGGCCGCTCGATGCGCCTCGGCGCCCTCGTGCTGGCCCGGGCGTCGGACGAGATCGTCGACAAGGGCAAGCGCCTCGCCGCGTGGCTGCTGGAGGCGGCGCCCGCGGATGTCGACTTCGCGCGGCGACGCTTCGTGGTGAAGGGCACCGACCGCTCCGTCGACCTGTTCGAGGTGGCGGCCGCCGCCGAGCGGCCGGACGCGCCCGAGGCGCTGCGCGGCCCGCTCGCCGGCGTGAGCGACGAGACCGTGAGCGTGCCGTCGTTCCCCTTCGGCTCGGCCGTGTGCGAGGTCGAGGTCGATCCCGAGACCGGCGCGGTCGAGGTCGTGCGCTACACCTCCGTCGACGACGTCGGCCGCGCCGTCAATCCGCTGATCCTGGAGGGCCAGACGCACGGCGGCATCGCGGCGGGCGTGGGGCAGGCGCTATGGGAGCGCTGCCACTACGACCCCGAGACCGGTCAGATGCAGTCCGCCACGTTCATGGACTACGTCGTGCCACGCGCGGACATGCTCCCGGCGTTCACGACCGAGACCAGCGAGGTGCCCTCGACGTCGAACCCGCTGGGCCTCCGCGGCGGGGGCGAGGGCGGCACGACGCCGGCGCTCGGCGCCGTCGTCAACGCCCTCGTGGACGCGCTCGCCGAGCTCGGCGTGGAGCACATCGAGATGCCGGCCACGCCGGAGCGCGTGTGGCGCGCCATCCACGACGCCCCGGGGAGGCGTTACGCGCCGGTCGCGGGGGCCGCGCCGCCGGGACGTGGAGGCGTGGGCGAGAGCGCGAGCGCGACGACGTGCTCGAGGCGGGCGAAGTCGAACGGCTTGGGCACGTAGGCGAAGACACCCGCGCGGAGCGCCTCGGCCGCGTTGCGGATATCCTGGTTGGCGGTGATCATGACGACCGGCACCCGGATGTTGAGGCTCTGCATCTGCTTCAAGAGCTCGAGGCCGCCCATCCGTGGCATGTGCATGTCGAGCAGCATGAGGTCGAACTGGCCGATGAGCAGCTTCATGATCGCGGCGGCGCCGTCGGGCACCGCCTCGACCTCATACGTGAGTCCCGGCGCGGGATTGCTCAGGAAATCCCTGAGCACCTCGAGTACGGACGGCTCGTCGTCGACGATCAGCACCCGCTTCGGCACACCCGGTAGTATGCAGCCAAACGCAGGGCGGACGCACCCGCCGTGCCGCGGGTCCATTCAGTTGCTGGTCGTCGTCGGCACCTGCAACAGGTCGTGAAGGGTTTGGATCTGCAGGCGGGCGTCCTCGAGGAGCTCGCGTGCTTGCCGGTCGTGGTCGGCGAGTTTCTCACGCAACTCGGCAATGACGTGCTCGGCGAGCTCGGCGTGATTGGCCCAGCCCTTCAGTCGGCGTTGGGCCTCCCTCAGGTCCCGGCGGAGGGCGTCGATCTCACAGGCCGGGCAGAGCATGCTCGTCTCAGGGCGGTGATGGCAACCGGTCGCGTTCATGGCCCGGGGGCAGCATAGAACTCGGCCAAACGATCTCTATGAGGCTTACACCTGAATCCGGTTAAGGAAGATCCCTTGGCCGCCACGTGCGGTTTCTTGGGGTGAATCGGAGGTTTGTTCTTTAGGATCAAGCCGATGGCGACGTCGCCCAGGGGTACCAAGGCAGGGAGGCCCAAGGCCCGGTCCAAGACGCTCCGGCAAGCCGCCTCCCTGGTGTTCGCCGTCACCGCCATCCTGCCTCTGCTGCTCTTCGTGTGGACCGTCTACTACCTCGGGGCGCTTTCGAGGCTGTCCGCTCAGGTGGGTCTCGGCGTCGCCCTCGCCACCTCGCTCATGGGCTACTACGTCTTCCGCGGGCTCATCGGCCAGATGTCCGACCTCATCGCGGTGATCGGGAAGGTCCTGGAGCGCTCGCCTGCCGGGCCGCGGGCTAGCGCGGAGCCGCTGGAAGAGACCTCCGAGGAGTCAGCGGGAGGATGGGCAGCACCGTCCTCGGTCCCTGCTGCGCCCCCACGCCTCCGGCGGTCGGCCGAGCCCGCGTCGCCGGCCCACGCGGAACGCCCTGACACCATGGCGCGAGGGCCTGCGTCGGAGCCGGCGAGGCGGCCGTCGGACGTTCACACGGTGCCTGGGTTCGGTGCGATCCGGGAGGTGCACGACCTCCGCCGGGCCACGGCGCTGCTGTGGCAGGCCGAGGCCGCAGCCTACAAGGGCCGACGCGTGGTCGTCTCCGTCATGAACTCCCCGCGACCGATCACCGGGATGTTGACCGAGCTGACGGAGGAGGGGCTGCTCATCCAGCTCGAGGGCTCAGAGCGCGTCGTGGCGGCCTATAACCGGATCTCCGCCATCGATGCGGAGGATTCGCCGGCCTGAAGGTCGGCGTCAGCGCAGGCCCAGCACCCAACGAATGCCTTCCAGCAGGTGCCGGCGGAACCGCTCGTCGTCCCAGACCTCGGGGCGGTGACCGAGGGCCGTGTAGAACACCCGCCCCTCTCCGTGCCGCTTGAGCCAGGCGAGCGCATAGTCGCGGTCGGCGCGTTTCCCCTTGCCGACGTCAACCGATCGAGGGTCGAGCCTCAGCAGCACGTGGACCTTGGTGCGTGACCAGTCTCGGAACTGGTAGATCTCGTCGGTGATCTCGAAGACTTCTCCGAGGTGCCGGGTCGAGGGGTGGTCAGGATCCTCGACCACCACGCGCACGCGCTGGTGCCAGGGGTGGCCGTCGAAGTAGGCGCCGACGAGCGCGCCGTACTCCCCCACCTCGTACCAGGTGTCCGTGGCGCTGTGGACGCCGACGAAGCCGCCGCCCCGCTTGACGAAATCGAACAGCGCCCGCCGAACCTCCGGCCGGAGCGGGAGGCTGCCCGTCGTGAAAAAGAGGACGGCCCGACTCCCGGTCAGCGCGTCAACGCTGAGGCTCGCGAGCTCGTCGCTCGTGCAGAGGCGGCTGACGTCGAACGCGCCGGAGCGCTGGCCAAGCTCCACCACGGTGCGCTCGGCGACGGAGGGGCGGTCCGGCGGCTCCCGCCGAACGACGTCGTGCTGGTAGGCGCCCGAGTACGTCACCATCAGGAGGCTCGGCCGAGCCCGCGGCTGGGACGTCGCCGTCGCCTGGCACGCGAGCGCCACGGCAAGGACGACAACCGCGAGCGTCCTCACTGCGGGCGTCGTT
>QHSZ01000003.1 GCA_003220595.1 Candidatus Rokuibacteriota bacterium
CGCGGATGGCTTCCTCGGCCTCGGCGTCGTCCAGCGAGGGTCCGAGGTACGCGGGGCCGAAGGGCCGGGGCGCGGGCGCCGTCCCCCGCGCCGCGCACAGCTCCAGGTAGCCGAGGTACGCGGCGCCGACGGCGTTCGACTCGTCGCCGCACGACGGGAACACGAAGAGGTCCGACACCCAGGGCTCCTCGGCGAGCAGCATGTTCGCCTTCACGTTCATGAACACGCCGCCCCCCAGGGCGAGGCGCTCGACCCCGTAACGCTCGCGCGCGAGCCGCACCCAGCGGAGGAGCGCCTCCTCGAGGAGGCGCTGGGCGCCGCCGGCGATCGCGTCGAAGCGGAGGCCCAGGGTTGCCTCGAGGAGCGTCCGGTAGAGCGGCCCGCGCGTGCGCCACTCGAAGCGGCACGGCTCGCCCGGGGCGAAGTCGAACGTCGCGCGGAGCGCCGCGAGCGCCTGCTCGGCGCCGCCGGCGGGCGCGTAGGGCGCGAGCCCCATCACCTTATACTCGTGCTCGCCGGGCTTCATGCCGAGGAGCAGCGTCACGAGCGTGTAGAAGGAGCCGAGCGAGCCCGGGCCGCTCCGGGTCGCCTCGCGGCGCTCGAGGGTCGTGGCGCGTGCGGTCGAGACCGTGGCGCAGAGGCCGTCGCCGGAGTTGTCGTTGGTGAGGACGAGCGCCTCCCGGCCGCCGAACGGCGAGCCGAAGTACGCGGCCGCCGCGTGGCAGGCGTGGTGGTCCACGATCCTGACGCGCTCGGCGGCGAGCCCGAGGTGGCCCGTGACGTGGGCGCGGCGCTCTTCGTCGGCGAGCGGCGCCTTGCCGGGGGCCGGGTCGAGGAGGCCGAGCCGGGCGCCGAGCTTGCGCGCGCGCCCGGTGAGGCCGCGGCGCGGCGTCTCGAGGCCGACGCCGTAGTAGCGGCGCCGGTACGCCTCGTCGCGCATGACACGGTTCATCCACTCGTAGGTGGGGATGCGCGTGCCCGCGAGGACGACGAGGTCGAGCGCGCCGCGGTCGAGGTGGAGCTCGCGCAGCAGCGCGTCGATCGCGCGCCGCGGATAGCCCGCGTCGTTCTTCAGCCGCGAGAAGCGCTCCTCGGAGGCGCAGCCGACGAGCTGGCCGTCGCGCAGGACCGCGGCCGTCGCGCAATGGGTCTCGCTGATCCCCAGGACGAGCATCCGCGACGATGATAGCAGCAAACGTCCTACTTCCTGCCGGGGACGAGGGCGAGCGAGCACGCCTGGAGCACGAGCGCCGCCCCGACCGCCGCGGTGAACCCGAGGACCATGCCGGCCCGGTCCAGCAGGGCCGCGAGCACGGCAAAGAACCCGGCAAACGAGAACAGCCCGAGCAGCAGGCCGCCCAGCACCTGGACCGCCGGGCCCGGTCCCTCCTGCCGGTGGGCGAAGACCGTGAGGATGGCGGCATAGAGCGGAAACGTCGCCAGCAAGCCGGCGAGCCGCGGGCCGAGGGCGGGCGCCGCCCCGGTGAGCAGGAGCACCAGGCCGGTCGTCACCGCCATACGCGCGGGGATGTCCCAGCGCGGCGGCGGCGGCGCGACGCCGCGCGGGGCGCCGCCGGGGATGAGGCGGAACGCGAGGGCGAGCGCGGCGACGACGGCCGGAAGGAGCCACGCGATTCCGAGCGGGAGGTGCTGGAGCGCGAGGGCGGCCGCGGCGAACGCGAGGCAGCTCGACCCGAGCGCGAGCGGCCAGGGGCCGCGCGCCGCGAGGCGTCCGTACGCGAGGCAGAACGCGGCCTCCGCGAGCGCCCCGGCGAGCGAGCCGACGGCCGCGGCGCGCGCGAACGCCACGCCCTGCTCCCACGCCAGGAAGAAGACGACGGGGCCCGACGTGAGCGGCAGCCCGACGAGCCACCCGCTCAGGCCGTGGCCCCAGCGGCGACCGGCGAGGCTCGCCGCGCCGATGAGCGCCGGCGTCAGAACGAGCTTGAGGGCGAGACTGTCCAGGGAGGCCTAGCCGCGGATGGTCTTCATGACGTCCTCGTTCCGGAAGACGTCGTGGGGGTTCCCCTGGAAGATGATCTCGCCCCGGTCGATCGCGTAGAGGCGGTCGGCCACGCGCGTCGCGTTGACCAGGTTCGACTCGGCGATGAGGAGCGAGATGCCCATCGCCTTGATCGCCCGCACCGCCTCGATGAAGCGCGTGACGACGACCGGGGCGAGGCCCTCGAACGGCTCGTCGAGGAGGAGGATGGACGGGGCCAGCGTCATCGCGCGCGTGATCGCGACCATCTTCTTCTGGCCACCGGACAGGTGGAGCCCCCGGCGCGTCATGAAGCCCTTCACCTCTGGGAAGACGGAGAACACGCGCGCGTCGCCCGCCCCCGCCGCTGCCGCGCCCGGCCGGGCGAGCCACGCGGTGATCTGGAAATTCTCCTCGACCGAGAGGTCCGGAAAGATGCCGCAGTCCTCGGGCGCGTAGCCGATGCCGAGCAGGGCCCGCCGGTGGGTGGGCAGGCGCGTGATGTCCCGCTGGCGGAAGGCGATGCGGCCCGAGCGCACCGGCAGGAGCCCCATGATGCTGTCGATCGTCGTCGTCTTCCCCGCGCCGTTCCGCCCGACCAGGCAGACCGCCTCGCCGGCCCCGACCCGGAGGGAGACGTCGCGCAGGATCTGGGCCGGGCCCCGGAAGGTGTTGAGACGCGCGAGCTCGAGCATCGTCGCCCCGGGGTCCGTCATGGCGCCCCCGTGGTCCCGATGAGCGTGGTGATGACGGTCTCGTTGCGCCGGATCTCGTCGGGCGTCCCGTCGGCGAGGATGGTCCCCTGGTGCATTGCGACGATCCGGTCGGAGTAGTTGAAGACGACATCCATGTCGTGCTCGATGATCGCCGCCGAGATGCCCGTCGAGCGGACGACGGACGTGATCGTGTCCATGATCGGCGCCTTCTCGCGCGTCGAGACGCCGCTGGTCGGCTCGTCGAGGAAGAGGAGCTTCGGGCGGAGCGCGTAGGCGACGGCCACGTCGAGCAGCTTCCGCTCGCCCTGCGAGACGCCGCCCGCGAGCATCCGCGCCTTGGCCTCGAGGCCGAACAGGCGCAGGATCTCGCTCGCCTCGTCCCAGACGGCGGAGTCGGCGCTGGCGAACGTGGCGAGGTGCGTGGTCTTGCCCTCGCGCGAGAAGATCGTGAGCGCGACGTTGTCGAGAGCGGTGAGCTGGTCGAACAGGTTCACGAGCTGGAAGCTCCGCGCGATGCCCGCCTTGATGCGCCCGTGCACCGACTGGTGCGTCACGTCCCGGTCGCGGAACAGGATCCGGCCCCCGTCGGGCCTGATGAGACCGGAGATCAGATTGACGAGCGTGGTCTTCCCGGCGCCGTTCGAGCCGATCAGGGCGAGGACCTCGCTCGGCTTGACGCTGAAGTCCACGTGGTCCACGGCGTGCGTGTCGCCGAACCACTTCACGAGGTCCTTCGTGACCAGGAGGCTCATGGACGGCTCCGCTGGAACCGCGCCAGCAGCTTCTCGGCGCTCCCGACGATGCCGGTGGGCAGCGAGAGGACCAGCGTCACCAGCACGACGCCGAGCACCAGCTGCCAGTACACCGTGTAGCCCACGGCGTAGGTCTTGAGGTAGTTGAACACGATCGCGCCGACGACGGGCCCGGCGAAGGAGCGGAAGCCGCCGAGCACCGTCATGAACACGAGCTCGCCCGAGAACGTCCAGTGCATGATGTCGGGCGTCGTGAGCCCGTTGAGCGGCACCCAGAGCGCCCCGGCCAGCCCCGTGAAGACGCCCGAGACGAGGAACGCCACCCAGCGATAGCGCCAGATCCGGACGCCCACGAACTCGGCGCGGGTCTCGTTGTCCCGGATGGCCTGGAGCGCCATGCCGAACGGCGAGTTGACGATGACCCACATGAGCGCGACGCAGGCGCCGAACAGGATGAGCACGTAGTAGTAGTAGGCGTGAGACATGAAGACGGTCTTGTCGCCGGCGCCAGTCACGAGCCCACCGAAGAGCGAGGGCGTCGGCACCCGGAGCCCGTCGGTCCCTCCCGTTACCCAGAAGAACTTGAAGGCGAGCGACCAGAGCACCTGCGAGAGGGCGAGCGTGAGGATGCCGAAGAAGATCCGCGTGTACCGCACGCACACGATCCCGAACACGGCGGTGACGATCACCGAGCCCACGATTGCGCCGAGGAGGAACAGCTCCATCGAACCGACCCTGAGGTACTTCACCATCAACGCGACCGAGTACGCGCCCACGCCGAAGTAGGCCGAGTGGCCGAACGAGAGGAGCCCCGTGTAACCGAGGAGCAGGTTGAAGCCGAGCGCGCCGATCGCCATGACGAGGCCGTAGGCAAGGAGGATCGCCCCGTATGGCGGCACGACGAGCGGCACGACCGCAAGCAGCGCCGCGATCGGGGCCGCGACGAGAAGCGCCCTCGAGGACGAGCCGGCGCGGGGCTGCCCGAGAACGCGAGTCGGGGCGCTCATGGCCGTCCGAAGAGGCCGGCGGGCCGCGCGAGCAGCACGGTCGCCGCCGCGAGGTAGAGGACCGCCAGCTCGATCTCCGGGAACCACGCGATCCCGGCCTCCCGGACGAACCCGACGATGACGGCGCCGACGAGCGCGCCCTCGAGGCTCCCGAGCCCGCCGATGACGACGACGATGAACGCGAGGACGACCGCGTCGATCCCCATGCCGAGCACCGCCGATTGGCTCGGCACGATGATGGCGCCACCCAGCCCCGCCATGAAGCAGCCGAGCGTGAAGGCCTGGACGTAGACGCGGTTGACGTTGACGCCCAGCGCCGCGGCCATGCGCATGTTCTGCGAGGTCGCCCGCAGCACGACACCGAACCTCGTGCGGTAGATGAAGGCCCAGAGGAAGCTCGCGGCGGCGGCGCCCACGCCGATGACGAGGAGGTTGTAGGTCGGATAGATCACGTCGCCGATCGTGAGGCTGCCGAAATTCTCGAAGATCTCGCTGGCCGAGAGCGGGTACGGGCCCCAGATGAAGCGCATGAGGTCCTCGAGGATCATGAGGAGGCCGAAGGTCACCAGGAGCTGGTACTCCTCGGCGCGCCGGTAGAAGGGCCGGAGGAGCGTCGGCTCGAGGATCGCGCCCAGGATGGCTGCCGCCAGCGCGCCGACCGGCAGGAGCATGAGCAGCACGGGGACGGGCGCCCCGGCCGCCATGGTGCCGACCGCCCAGGCCGTCACGTACGCGCCGAACGCGTAGAGGTTGCCGTGGGCCATGTTCACGATCCGCATGACGCCGTAGATGAGACTCAGGCCGCCGGCGATCAGGAAGAGGACCGACGCGTAGAGAAGCGAGTTGATGATGTGGATGAGGAGGACGTCCATCACTCCGCCACGCGGTACGGCAGCACCCTCACCTCCGGGTTCGTCTGGTTTCCATTGAAGACCAGCGCCAGCAGGACGCGGTACGCGCCCGGCGGGAGCTTGCCCTTGAGGTCCACGACCAGCCGGCCGCCGGCGACGTCCTGCGACTGCCCGGTCGCAACGACCTCGTCGCGAGCGTCCACGACCGTCCAGTGCGCGACGAGCGGCACCCTCGCCTTCTCCCCCGTGGGCTCGAGACGCAGCGGTTCCCGCATGATCTTATACGAGCGCCCAGATTTTGTGATGCTTTCAGCGTCGGCCTCGAGCGCGAGCCGGTCGCCCTGCCGCTCGACCCGGCTCACCCACGCCCGCTGGGGCAGCGCGTACGGGTCGAACGAGCCGACGACGTTCGGGTACGAAAGGTCGCGGAACACCGTCAGCACCGCGGAGCTCCCGCTCCACCGGGTGAGCTGGTAGGGGCCGCTCGTCACGAGGCAATGGCCGTGTTGGCGCTGGAACCGACGGAGCGCCGCCCAGCGCTGCTTGGCCTGCTCGACGGTCACGAGCCCGCGGAGCGGCTCGGGCACGTAGGCGCGGCGCTCGAGGTCCGCGGCGAGCGAGGACAGGGCGTCCTGGAGCTTTCGGTCGCGCGCGAGGTCGAGCCAGGGCACGCCGCGGCGCTTGGCCTCGTCTTCGGAGAAGGCCGCCAGGCCGCGGGTCACCGCCTCCTCCATCAACACGATCAGCTGCCAGGGCACGGGGCTCCACGGGGGGGCGACGGCGGGCGCCGCGCCGGCCTCGGCCGCGTGCCGGAGGTAGACCTCCACCACCGGCGTCTCGAGGAGCACCTGGAGATCTCCAAAATCCCTGACCTCGGTTTCCGCCTTGGCGATCCGCACCGCGGCGAGCCACTCGCGGAGGACCGCGGTGGCGCGCCCGATTTCCCTGTCCTTGTCGCTCCAGCGAGCCGCGAAGACGTATGGGTAGACCACGTCGGCGACGCTCATCTTGGTGCCGTCGTGGAACTTCGAGAGCATCACGCGGTAGGTGATCCTCTGTGGCACGACGGCGCCCGGCGCCCCCGGCCGGAGCGCGCCCGTTCCCGGCTCGGGCACGAGCGCGCCCGCCGGTACCTCGACGGGTCCGGCGATCTCGACGGCGCGTACACGGTTCGGCACCCAGCCGCTACCGGCGGGCGCCGGCAGCACGCCCGTGTCAGCGAGCGCCGACCACAGGAGCGCACCCGTCGCGTCCCCGAAGCCGGCGATCGGATTCCAGGCCGCGGCCGGCCGTGACGCCGTCGCGATCCGGAGCCAGCCGTTCCACGGGAAGTCCTTCAGCTTCACGGTTCGGAGGAAGACGGCGGAGTCGAGCCCTGCCTGGTCGTCGTAACCGACGTTCTCGACGCCCTCGGAATAGTCGTCGTTCACCGCCTCGCGCCGGAGGGCATAGCCGACGGCGACACGCTCGCAGCCGCGCGTCAGGAGCGAGAGCAGCCGGCGCTCGAGGTTGAGCCGTTCGACGTCACTCGCATAGCCGCCGCGGACGAGGCGCGTGAACATCTCTTCGATCGCGCCGGCCGAGGCCGCGTCGGAGACACCGCGCGCGTAGAGCGCGTGGGCCTGGAACCATCCTTCCTTCAGCCAGGGCGGACCGATCCAGCCGTTGAGCCGGGTCGTCGCCTCGCGGACGAGCCCACGCAGATCGACCTCCTCGAGCGTCGCATCCCACTCGCCGTCCGCCGACCGCCAGGCCGGGTCCGCGGGGAGAGCCGCGAGCCCCGGACGAACGCGAAGCCGGAGCGCGGAACCCGCAGCGCCCGCGAGGGCGGTGCGGGCCTTCGCGGCGACGACGAGATCCGCGTGGTGGAGATAGTCTCCGTGGTACGGCGTCACGGGGTACGGGTGGAAGACGTACTCGCCCTTGGCGGTCGCGAGCGTCGGGGCGAGCCGCGCCGCGGCGGCGCATCGCTCGCGCGGGTCGGTGAACGGCGCGCGTGCGGGGTTGAACGTGAGAACGACGAACGATCGCAGTGACTCGACCCACGCCAGGTGCGCGGGGGTCTTCGGCGCGGCGAGGGGCCCGACATACGCGTGAATCGCGTTCTTCTCGAAGAGCCGTAGAGCCGCCGACGGCTCGGCGAATTCGACCCTGATCTCCTGCGGGTAGAACGACGGGTAGTACGGGATCTCGTGCCCCGCCTCCGCCGTCGTCGAGCCAGCCGCGACGAACACCAGGGCCACGAGACCGCGCCGGAGGGCCAAGCTGAAATGAAGAGGGGACGGGGAGCGCCGCGCGGAACCTGTATCGTTCTCAGGTTACGGGCGGCGTCCCCCGCCCCCGTCGAAGACTAAGCCTTAACGACCGGCCAGGTCTTGTCGATCCAGGTGTACGTCGAGGTCGGCTCGCCCTTGGGCCAACCTGGAGGCGCCGTGATGTTTCGAATCGGGATCGTGATGATGCGGTTCGGGTCGAGGATCGGGAACGGATACTCCGGCACGTGCTTGCTGAAGCCGATGATCGCCTCCTTGTAGCCCTGGTGGTTGTCCGGCCGGATGTAGACGTAGCCGGCGGGTCCTGCGATCATCGCGCCTTCCAGCATCGCGATGATCATCTCGTCGTCAGGCCAGCCGCCGGCGAGCTTGTTGGCCTTCTCGATGGCCGCCTTCAGCATGTACGTCGCCGTGTAGGCGCCCTCGGCCTGGAAGTTCGGATACTCGTTGAAACGCGCGTGGTATTTCTCGACGAAGCTCTTATTGAGCGGCCACTTGTCGCCACTGGGGTACGTGAAGTGATAGTTCGAGTGCACGCCGGCGATGACACCCTCGGGATGGTCCTTGCCGATCGCGTGCGGCGCGGTGCCCATGGCGAGCGTGGTCGCGAACTTCGCCTTCTGGAACATGCCGTAGCGGAGCGCCTGCTTGTAGAGGGCGACGTAGTCGCCGCCCCACACCGAGGAGACGATCAGGTCGGGTTTCGACGCGATCGCCTTCGTGATGTGAGACGAGAAGTCGGTCGTGCCGAGCTTCGGCCAACCCTCGGAGACCACCTCGGCCTGGGGCATCAGCTTCGTCATGACGATCTTGAGGTGGTCGAAGGCGTTGCGGCCGTACGAATAATCGGGGTGGATGTGGGCGATACGCTTGGACTTCGGCCACGTCTGCGCGATGGCCAGCGCCGTCGTGCAGCCGTCGGCCGACTGGATGTTCGTGAGTCGGAAGATGTAGTGCGGGTTCGGCACGGCCTTGTCGAAGAGGAAGTCGGTGCAACCGTCGACGAACATCGTGAGGACCTTCAGCTCCTCGGCGACGGGGCCGAGCGCTGGCGTGTTGCCGCTGGACGTGATGCCGCAGAAGAAGTCGATGTTCTCCGACAGCTTCAGGCGGCGCAGCTCTTTGACGTTCGCGTCGGTGCCCGCAGCCTCGTCGGCCTTGAGGACCTCGACCTTGCGCTTGCCCAAGAGCCCGCCCGCCGCGTTGATCTCCTCGGACGCGAGAAGTTGGCCCTTGTACATGGGCTCCCCGAGCACTGCCGCGGGACCGGTGAAAAAGGTCATGTGGCCGATCTTGAACGGCTTATCGGGGATGTTGCCCTTGGGCTTCTCCTGGGCCTGCGCCACCCCGACGACTGGAAGCGCGGCGCCGGCCGTGGCGCTCAGTGCCGCGCCGACGGTGACGCCGAGGCCGCTCAGAAAGTCCCGTCGATTCACGTCTGCTGCCATTGGTGATCCCTCCGTTGGGGTTCCGTCCGTAGGTGGGAAGGCTTCGCCGCGCTCACAGAACTGCGTTAGGCTTTAGCATCCGGCTCGCTCAATGTCAAGGCGCGCCACGCATCCGCCTCTTATAATCGCGTGGCGGGGGCTTCAGTTCCCCCCGGGACTCATGATGACGCAGGCCGTCCACGCCACTGCCAGAATGCTCCGCGGCATCGCCGCAGCGGTGCGCCGTCGCCCCGCCGCGTTCCTCGTCATCGCGGCCGGCATCTTCGCCCTCAACCTGCTCCTGCCGCCGCTCCTGCTCGCCGTCACGCGCACGCCGTGGACCTATTTCACCTTCAACCCGTGGCTCAAGAAGCTTCCCGCATTTCTCGTCTCGGACGCGCCCCTCGAGAAGAAGCTCGATTTCCTCTCGCGCGTCGCCGTCCTGTGGTTCACCGCGGACGGTCCCTACGGCGTCCCCGAGTGGGGCTTCGCCGTGGACGCGCTGGATCTCGTGAGGTTCCTCGTGCTGGCCCTCCTGTTCGGCGCCTACGGCGCGCTCTGGCTCCGTGCGCGCGAGCAGGGACGGATCGTGGGCTGGCGGGCGACGACAGGACGGAACGGGGGCACGCTCGGCGCGCTCGCGGGAATCCTCGGGCTCTCGACTGGACCGTGCAGCGTCGTCGGCTGCGGCGCCCCAGTGCTACCGGTCGTGGGACTCGTCTTCACGGGCCTCTCGAGCGGCACGCTCGCGCTGCTCTCAGTCTCCTCGCGGATCGCCGCGGCCACGGTGCTCGTGCTGCTGAGCGTCGCGGTCCTCTACCTCGGCTGGCAGACCGCGTCCACCAGCAGTGGGGAAACCGGGGGGAGTGACGCCGCTCCCCCCGGCCTCGACTAGCTGAACATGGGGGCTCCGAGCGCCCCCAAGCCCCCGGGTGGCTCGGGACGCCCCGGCGGAGCCGTGGCGCCCCTCGATAACCCGACGGGCTGACTAGCTCTTGCCGAGCGCCGCGACGAGCGCGCGGCAGAAGGCCGGCAAGTCGTCGGGCCTGCGCGAGGTGATCAGGTTGCCGTCCACGACGACCTCCTGGTCCACCCAGTTCGCCCCCGCCGCGACGAGGTCGTCCTTGATCGAGAAGAATGACGTCGCCTTGCGTCCCTTCAGCACGCCTGCCGAGACGAGCATCCAGCCCGCGTGGCAGATCGCCGCGACGACCTTCCCCTGCTGCGCCGCCTCGCGCACGAGCGCGACCATCGCGGGGTGCCGCCGCATCAGGTCCGGGGCGTAGCCTCCGGGGACGACCACCGCGTCGAACTCGACGGCCTTCACCTGGTCGGCCTGCACGTCCACGTTGACCGGGTAGCCGTGCTTGGAGGTGTAGGCCTTGGCGCCGTCGGCGCCGACGACCTTCACCTCGGCGCCCTCTTCCTTGAAGCGGTAGTACGGCACCCAGAGCTCCATTTCCTGATACATGTTCTCGGCCAGGATCGCGATCCGCTTGCCTGCGAGTTTCATGCTGCCTCCTTGTCGGGGTTACACGACGTCTTCGGACACGGTGACCACCACCCGAGTGTACCTCGCACGGCGCCCGGGGTGCAGCACGACGCTCGGCGTGTCACTCGGCAGCGACGCGGGCGGCCAGCCAGCGCGCCGTGCGTAACAGACGCGCATCGCCGTCGCGCGGGCCGACGAGCTGAACGCCGAGCGGCAGGCCGTTCGCACCCTGCATGAGCGGCACGCTGAGGGCGGGCATGCCGGCGAGCGTCCACAGCGTGCAGTAGGCGGGATCGCCCGTCGAGTCGAGCCCCGCCGGCGCGGTGCCGGGGGCGGCGGGCGTCAGGATGGCGTCATAGCGCTGGGCGAACAGCTCGGCGAAGCCCTCCGCGAGAGCCGGGATGCGGGCCAGCGCGCGAAGATAGTCGACCGCCGGCACCTCTCGGCCCCGCTCGAGCCGCGCGCGCAGCGCGGGGGACAGCCGGGCGCGCCCCGTCTCCCACTCCCTGCCGAGATTCGCCGCCGTCTCCGCTTCCATGATGATGCGGTGCCACTCGAGCGCCTCGCCGGCCGCTCCTCCGAGCTCGAGCTCCTCCGCGCGCTCGCCGAGGTGAGCGGCGAGCTCGGCGAAGGCCTCGCGGGCGTCCGCGTCGACGCCATCCCAGCGCTCCGTCTTCACGAACGCGAACATGGGCGGTAGGGGTGGCTCCTGGGCCGCAACGTCGCGATACGGGATGCGCGCCCGCGGACGCGAGTCGGGGTCGCGCTCGTCGTGACCCACGAGCTGCTCCAGGAGGAGCGCGAGATCCTCGAGCGTGCGCGCGAAGAGGCCGACGTGGTCGAGCGTGCGCGAGAGCCTGAGCATGCCGTGGCGCGGGATCAGGCCGTGCGTCGGCTTGAGGCCGTACACGCCGCAGAACGAGGCCGGGCGGATCGTCGACCCGCCGGTCTGGCTGCCGAGCGCGAGCGGGACCATGCCGCCGGCCACCGCGGCGGCCGAGCCGCTCGAGGAGCCGCCGGGCGTGTGCGCGGGGTCGTGCGGGTTGCGCGTCTTGCCCGGCGCGCGGCCGGCGAACTCGGTCGTCACGGTCTTGCCCAGGATCACCGCGCCCGCCGCGCGCAGCATCGCGACCACGGTGGCGTCGTGGGACGTCGTGCGCCCCGCGTGCAGCGGGGAGCCGTTCTCGGTGGGCATGTCCGCGGTGTCGAAGATGTCCTTGATGCCGACGGGCACGCCGTGCAGCGGCCCGATGGGCCGACCGGAGAGACGCCACTCGTCGGCGGCGCGCGCCTGCGCGAGGGCATGCTCGGGGTCGAGGAACGCGAAGGCCTGCACCCGCGCGTCCGTCTCCCGCACCCGCGCCAGGCAGGCCTCGACCAGCTGGACCGAGCTGATGACGCCGTCGCGGATCAGGCCCGCCGCGTCCGAGGCCGACAGCCAGTGGAGATCCGTCAGATCCATCGGCGGCACGCCTTCGGCCCGCAGCCGCGCGGGCTACTTGCCGTACAGGAACTCCGGCAGCCAGAGCGACATGCCCGGCCAGATGTACATGAACACCAGGCAGATGAGAACGATGATCATGTACGGCATCATGCCGGCGAAGATCTGGTTGAGCGTGACGTGCTTCGGCGAGACCCCCTTCAGATAGAAGGCCGACATCGCCACCGGCGGTGACAGGAACGCCGCCTGGAGGTTGACCGCCACCATGGTGCCGAAGAGGATCGGATCGATGTGGAAGTGGCTCAGGAGCGGGATGAAGATCGGGCAGAAGATCACGATGATCTCGGTCCACTCGAGCGGCCAGCCCAGCAGGAAGATGATCAGCTGCGCCGTGATCTGGAATCCGAGCGGCGACAGGTTCAGGCTCAAGACCCACCGTTCGATCAGTCCCTGGCCGCCGTGCAGGGCGAACACCGCGGAGAACAGCGCCGAGCCGACGAAGAGCCAGCAGACCATCGCCGTCGTCTTCGCGGTGAGGAACGTCGATTGCTTGATGTTCTCGCGCAGCTCCGGTGAGTTCTTGAGGTTCCAGAGAAGCGGCGCGACGGTGCCGACGAGCGTCCCGGCGATCGAGGCCGACACCAGCAGGGAGGCGAAGTCCTCGCCCGACCACCACCCGAGCGCGACGCCGACAATCGCTCCGGCGAGGCTCCACCACAGGACCTGATGCTGGTATCGCGCCATCACGGCCAGATACAGCGCGCCGAGCGCGCCGATCGCCGCCGACTCGGTCGCGGTGCAGATGCCGAAGAGGATCACCGCGAGTACCACGACGGTGAGGACGCCGAGCGGCACCACCGACGCGCAGAGCTCTCTCAGGATCTCGAGCTGCTCGCCGTCCATGCGCCAGAAATAGACGAGGAGCAGGAGTCCGGACAACGCGGCCAGTCCCCAGAACCACGCGTAGAAGCGCTCGGGAATCTTCCCCGCGCCCGCGCCGGCCGTCGGGTCCCTGAGCGACGTCATCTCCTCGGGCGGCCCCTCGGCCTGCGGCGCCGTCTGCCCGGGCTCCGACCCGATCGCAGCGCCGAGCTCCTGCGGCGGCTTCTCCTCCGTCGCTGCTGTCGTCCTCGCGGGCACCGGCGCCGTGGCCGTCGCGGTCATCCTCGGCGTGGTCGCGACGCTCGCCGGGAGCGGCGCGGGGGCGGCCGTCGCCGTCGCGACCTCCGGGGCGTTGTAGATCACCACGTACCACCATGTGGCGGCGAAGGTGCCGACCGTCAGCATCACCGGCACCGACAGCGTCAGCAACCCCCGGGTGATCGCACGGTAGTCCGCGCCGCGCGCGAGCGCCGGCCGGAACGCGGCGGCGAGGAGACCCGGGACGACGGTCCGCGAGCGGCCCCGCTCGAGCGCCAGGAGATAATCCGGCACAGGGACGCGGTACTGGTCCGGCGCCAGCTTGGGGGCGATCTTCGGATTGATGATCGCCCAGCCGAGGATATAGACGAGGTACAGGAACGTCAGGAAGAATCCCGGTAGCATCGCCGCCGCGTACAGCTTCACGATCGACTGCCCGGCCACCGCGGCGTAGACGATGAGCATGACCGAGGGCGGGATCAGGATGCCGAGCGTGCCGCCGGCCGTGATCGCACCGGAGGCGAGACGGACATCGTAGCCCGCCTTCAGCATCGGCCGCATCGCGATGACGCCCATGAGGACGACGACGGCGCCGACGATGCCGGAGGCGATCCCCCAGAACGCGCAGACCAGGAGCGTCGTGACCGCGAGCGAGGCGGGGACGCGCCGGAAGGCAAGCTGAACGCTGTGGAACATCCGGTCGACCAGCGCCGCCCGCTCCATGATGTAGCCCATGAAGACGAACAGCGGGATCGACAGCAGGGTGTCGTTCGTCATCACGCCGTAGGTCCGCTGCGCGATCAGGTCGAAGATCCGGTTGTCGTACCAGTGCCCGCCCGAGACCCAGAACGCGATGTAGCCGAACACCATCCCGAGGCCCATCAGCGTGAAGGCGGTCGGAAAGCCCATCATGATCGCGACCACGATGAGGCCGAGCATGGTGAGCCCGAGGGAGGGGTCGCTCACGTCTTCCGCTCGCGGTCCTCGAGCGCCTTCTCGTGCACGACGCCTTCCTCCATGACGCTGCGGTGGCGCGCGGCTTCGTCGATCGCCTTCGCCCCCTCCATCGCCGCACGGCGAGACTCCTCGTCGACGTACTGGCTGTGCCCGAGCTGCGTGTCGATGACGTCGATCTCTTCGACGTCCTCGAGCCGCGCGGGCCAGGCGCCGGTCCGCAGGCAGACGAGGCAGCGCACGATCTCGGCGAGCCCCTGGAGCATCACCAGCGCCCCCGCGAGGGGGATCACCGTCTTGAAATGATAGACGGGCGGCCCCTCAGCGGTGACGGTCGAGTGCTCGTGGATCCGCCAGGAGTCGGCGGCGAACCCGCCGCCCGCGTAGATGAGCCCGATCATGCACGGGATGAAGAACAGCAGGTAAAGGGCGAGGTCGAGCGCGGCCTGGCCGCGCGGCTTCATGTAGATGTAGACGAAGTCGGCGCGCACGTGGCCGGCCTGGGCCAGCGTGTAGGCGCCGCACATCATGAAGAGGGTGCCGTACAGCATGCTGTTCAGGTCGAAGATCCAGGCCGTCGGCGCGTTGAGGATGTAGCGCTTGAACACCTCGATGGACACCACGAACGTGAGGGCGAGGATCAGCCAGGCGAAGCTCTTGCCCGACCAGTAGCTGATCTGGTCGATCGCGCGGAGCAGCCGCTGCGCGCTCATGGGCGCCCGAGAAACGCCAGCCAACCGGCGGGCGCCGGATGGCTGGCGCGACGGCCAGCGTTGGTCACCGAGCGGCTAGCTCTTCTTGCCGAAGTAGTGGTTGTAGGCCATGCGACGGCTGACGTTGGTGTCGAGATCCCACTTCACCGCCCGGGCCGCGAAGGCCTTCTGTGACTCCACGATCTCCTTGAACATCGGGTTCTCAGAGGACTTCTTGTCCACGACCGTGTCATAAACCTCGAGCTGTTTCTGCAGCACGGAGTCCGGCGTCTTGTAGAAGCGCACTTTGTCCTTGGTCTGCAGCTCGATGTAGTCCTTCGAGTATCGGTCGATCGATTTCCACGACATGTCGGCCGAGGCCGCCTCCACCGCGTTCTCGATGATCGCCTTCATCTTGTCCGGGAGCGCGTCGAACCTGGTCTTGTTGAACGTGATCTCGAGCTGCTCGGCGTTCTGGTGGTAACTCTGCAGCATGCACACCTTCGACACGTCGGCGAAGCCGAGGATGCGGTCTGAGGTCGCGTTGTTGAACTCGGCGGCGTCCAGGAGCCCCCGGTCCATCGCCGGCACGATCTCGCCGCCCGGCAGCGCGTTCACGGCGGCGCCGAGGCCCTGGAACACGTCGATCGAGATGCCGACCGTCCGGAACTTCAGGCCCTTGAAGTCGTCGACTTTGGTGATCGGCTTCTTGTACCAGCCGAGCGGCTGCGTCGCCATCGGGCCATACGGGAACGACACGACGTTGATGCCGATCGAGGCGTAGAGCTTGTTCAGTAACTGCTTGCCGCCGCCGTACTTGTGCCAGGCGAGCAGCATGTTGGCGTCCATCCCGTAGCCCGGGCCCGATCCCCAGAGCGCGAGCGCCGTCTGCTTGCCGTAGTGGTACACGAGCACCCCGTGGCCGCCGTCGAGCGTACCCTTCGAGACGGCGTCGATCAGGCCGAATGCCGGCACCACGGCGCCGGCCGGCAGCACCTCGATCTTGAGGTCGCCGCCGGTCATGTCGTTGACCTTCTTGGCGAAGTCGAGCGCGTATTCGTGGAAGATGTCCTTCTGTGGCCAGGTGGACTGCCAGCGCATGGTGATCGGCCCCTGCGCCTTGGCGATCATGGGGAAGGCGAGCGTCGCCGCGCCCGCGGCCGCGGCGCCCTTGAGGAACCTGCGGCGGGGTGCTTCGGGTCTCGAGTGCTCGGTGCTCATGCGTCATCTCCTCTCACGCTTTGGTGGCGAAAATGAAGTGGAGGAATCCCGTGCTCGCTCGTGTCGGTCAGACGCCCCGCGGATTCTAACCGGTTCCCTCGCGACCCCGCAAGACGGCCGTGAGCACGAGGCGGGTTGTCCGAAGCGGGTCACGGACTCTTCAGGGTGACCGAAAGGTGCGCGGCCCCCCGGCGCACCGTGAGCCGCAGCGGCCGGTCCGGGCTCGCGTCGGCGAGCGCGTCGCGTGCGGCCTCACGGCTCACCACCGGACGCTCGTCGACCTGGAGGATCACGTCGCCCGGCTCGAGCCCGGCCTTCTCCGCGGGGCTGCCGGGCAGCACGGCCGTGATCGCGGGCGTGCTTGGGCCCTCGCGCCGGACTTCGCCGGGCCGGTCGGACTCGCGCACGATGAAGCCGTACTCGGCCGCGACGCGCTCGCCGACGACCTCGCGCGGCATCGCCGCGAGCCGCACCGCGACGCGCCGCCTGCCCTCGTCGCGCAGCACCGTGAGCCGTGACTCGGCGCCCACGGGCGCCGCCGCGATGAGCCGCTGCAGCAGCCGGGTCTCGGTCACGGGCCGGTCGCCGAAGGCGACCACGATGTCCCCCGCCCGCAGGCCCGCCGTGGCGGCGGGCGCGCCCTCGATGACCTCGACGATCACCACCCCGAAGCCCTCGCGGAGCCCGTGCTTCGCGGCGATCTGCTCCATCTCCTGCTCCGCGAGGTCGCGGATGCGCACGCCGAGCCATGACCACTGCCGCTCGCCGGCCGCCGCCGTCGCACCGAGGAGCAGGACGGCCAGCAGGAACATGGCGCGCGCGCTCATCCGCGACCACCGAGAAGCTCGCGGACCAGGTCGTCGAGCGCGGCCGCAAGCCGGTCGAGGCGCCGCGTGACGTCGAGGGTCTCGAGCAGCTCCTGCCGCAGCGCCGCGTCGGGCAGCACCGCGGCCGCGATCCGGTCGGCGATCGCGCCGGCCGGCTGGCCCTCGGCGAGCGCCGTGTCGAGCAGGTTGGCGGGGCGGTCGAGCGCCTTGAGCAGCCGCTCGCACGCGCCGCGGATCCGCGCGAGCAGCGCCCCGACGTCCGTGCGCGGCGACACATCGTCGAGGCGCTGCGCCGCCACGACCCGATAGAGCGTGTCGCTCGGCTTCTCGCTCTCGAGGCGGACGCGGCAGTCCCCCTTGAGGAGGATGTTGTAGCGGCCCGTCGCGAGCCGTTCCCAGCTCACGATCTCGCCCGCCCCGGCGACCTCGTGGACGGGCGGCTTGCCCGCGTACGTCGCCTCGTAGCCGGGCCGCAGCTTGACGACGGCGAGCCGTCGGTCGCGCGCCAGCACGTCCATGACCATCGCGCGGTAGCGCGCCTCGAAGACGTGCAGCGGCAGGAGCGTGTGCGGGAAGAACGTGACGTCGGGCAACGGGAAGATCGGCAGGACCAGCGGCGCCCGGGGTCCGCCCACGACGTTAGCCGATGGTGGGCAGGGGCTTGAGCGCGCCGAGCTCGTGGAGGCGCGCCTGCACGGCTGAAGCGAGCGCGCGGAACGCCTGCGCCTGCGGCGAGTCGGGGCGGCGAATGGTGATCGGCGACCCCTCGTCGCCTCCGACGCGCGTCTCCGGGTCGAGCGGGAGCTGCGCGAGCAGCGGCACCCCGTACTCGTCGGCGATACGCTGGCCGCCTCCCTCGCCGAAGATCGCATACCGGTTGCCGGTGTCGGGCGCGAGGAAGTAGCTCATGTTCTCGACGACGCCGAGGATGGGCACGTTGAGCTTCTGGAACATCCCGATCGCCTTGCGGACGTCGAGGAGCGCCACCTCCTGCGGCGTTGTCACCATGACGACGCCCGAGAGTGGGATCACCTGCGAGAGCGAGAGCTGCGCGTCGCCCGTGCCCGGCGGCATGTCGAACACGAGGTAGTCGAGCGCGCCCCACATGACGTCCTTCAGCATCTGCTGGATGAACGAGTGGATCATCGGCCCGCGCCAGACCAGCGGCTCGCGGTCGTTCACCAGGAGGCCGATGGACATCATCTTGAGGCCGTGCGCCTCGACCGGGATGATCTTGTTGTCGAACATGCCGGGCCGTCCGCGCGAGCCGAGCATGAGCGGGATGTCGGGGCCGTACACGTCGGAGTCGATGATGCCGACCATGCCGCCCGTCTGGCGGAGCGCGACGGCGAGGTTCACCGCGACGGTCGACTTGCCGACGCCGCCCTTGCCCGACGAGACCGCGATGGTGTGCCGGACCTCGGGGATGAACTCGGCGCGCGCCGCGGCCGGGGCGTGGGCGTGGCCGTGCGCCGCGGCCGCGGGCCGCGTCTCGGCCCCGCCCATCTTCACCTGCACCTTCGCCACGCCCGGAAGCCGGCCGACGATCCGCGAGGCCATGCTGTGCAGCGTGACCTTCGATTGCGGAGACTGGGTGGTGAAGGCCAGGGTGAAGGTCACGCCGGAGTCCGCGATTTTCAGTTCCTGCACGAGCCCGAGCGCGACGATGTCCTGCTGCTGCTCGGGGTCTCGGACGCCGCGCAGGGCGTCGAGAACGGCCTTTTCGTCGACCATACGGGTCGACTATAGCACCGGCCCGCCGGACACGCTTATCTATGCGCAAAACATTGCAATTCGGGCGTTGACCTGCTACAAAAAGACGGTGATCGCCGCCGACGAGTTTCGTCGCGCTCTCGGGCATTTCGCGACCGGCGTCACCACCGTCACCACCCTCGACGCGGACGGGCGCCCCACCGGCCTCACGGCGAGCGCCTTCACCTCGGTCTCGCTCGATCCGCCGCTGATCCTCGTCTGCGTCGACCACAAGTCGCAGAGCTACCCGCCGCTCCTCGAGCGCCGCCGGTTCGGGGTCAACGTCCTCGGCCTCGAGCAGGAGGCGATCTCCAAGCGCTTCGCCTCGACCCGGCTCGACAAGTTCGACGGCGTCCCGCACCACGTGGGCGAGCTCGGCGTGCCGCTCATCGACGGCGCCCTGGCCCAGCTCGAGTGCGTGACGGTGAGCACGCACGTCGAGGGCGACCACACGATCTTCGTCGGGCGCGTCGAGCGCGTCCACGTCGGCACCGGCGAGCCGTTGATCTATTACCGCGGTCGCTACGACCGCCTGTCAGGAGCGAACTCGTGACGTCCATCCCGCTCTCGCGCCCCCCGATCGACGACGAGATCAAGCAGGCGGTGCTGGCCGCGATCGATTCCGGCCACTACATCCTCGGCCCCCAGTGCAGAGCGCTCGAGGCCGAGCTGGCGGCGCACGCGGGCACCGGGCACGCCGTCCTCACGAGCTCGGCGACGGCCGGGCTCTGGCTGATCTTCCGCGCGCTCGAGGTGAAGCCGGGCGCCGAGATCCTCGTGCCCGCGCACACCGCGTTTCCAACGGTCGAGGCGATCTGTGCCGCCGAGGGCACGCCGGTCTTCGTGGACGTCGACGACTGGTACACGCTCGACGTCAAGGACGCCGCCTCGAAGGTGACGCCGCGCACGGTCGGCATGGTGCCGGTGCACCTCTACGGGCAGCCCGCCGATCTCCCGGCCGTCCAGGACCTCGCGGCGCGCTACGGCCTCTGGGTGCTCGAGGACTGCGCGCAGGCGCAGGGCGCCTCGTGGGGCCCCCGGCGGGTCGGCACGTTCGGGCGCGCCGCCGCCTTCTCCTTCTATCCGTCGAAGAATCTGCCCGCGCTGGGCGACGGGGGCGCCGTGCTCACCAGCGACGACGCGATCGCGGCGCGCTGCCGCCAGCTGCGCGACCACGGCCGGCTCAGCAAGGACGTGCACGCCGAGGTCGGCTTCAACCTGCGCTTCAACGAGCTCCAGGCGGCGGCGCTGCGCGTCCTGCTGCGCCGGCTCGACGCGATGAACGACCGGCGCCGGGCACTCGCCGCCCGATACGCCGAGGGGCTGGCGGGCCTCCCGCTCACGCTCCCCGCAGAGCGCGAGCACGCGCGCCACGTCTTCCACCTCTACGTCGTGCGCACGGCCCGCCGCCAGGAGCTGGCGGCGTTCCTTCGGGCGCGCGGGATCGCGACGGGTATCCATTACCCCGTGCCGACCCACCGCCAGCCGGCCGTCGAGCGGTTCCACCCGCCCGCGCTGCCGCGCACGGAACGGCTCGTCGAGGAGATCCTGAGCCTGCCGATGTCGGCGAACCACACCGAGGCGGAGATCGATGCCGTCGTCGCCGCGGTGCGGGACTTCTTCGCGCGTTGAGCACGCCGCTCCGCATCCTCCAGATCTATCCGAAGGACGACTACTTCACGGGCGCCGCGGTCCAGCTCCGCGAGCTCACGCTGGGGCTCAAGGGCCGCGGGCACGAGGTCGTCGTCGCGACGCGCCCGAGCGAGACGTGGGCGGCGAAGCTCAACGAGGCGGGCGTCGCCCACGAGGCGCTGCCCATGCGGTCCGAGGTCGACCTTCGATCGGTCAGGCGCCTCGTGCGGATCCTCAAGACCCACCGGATCCAGGTGGTCCACGCCCAGAAGGGCAAGGCGCGGACGCTCGCGATGCTCGCCGGCCTCGTCACGAAGATCCCCGTGCTGATCCTGAACCGCGGCGTGAGCTTCCCGCTCGACCCGTTCAACCGCCTGGGCTACACGACGCGCCGGGTGACCGCGATCGTCGCCGTGTGCGAGTCGATCAAGCGCGGGCTCGTGGCCCAGGGCGTACCGGCCGAGAAGATCCACGTCATCTACTCGGGCACCGACACCGACCGCTTCAATCCGAAGGTGGACGGAAGCGCGATCCGGCGCGAGCTCGGCCTCGGCCCCGAGGACTTCCTGTTCACCCAGATCGGCGTCCGGAGCTGGAAGGGCAACGACGACACGATCGACGCGCTCGCGCTCGTCGCGCCCGGCGCGCCGCGCGCCCGTCTCCTCGTCGTCGGCGCGCGGGGCCCGCAGATCCTCCACGACCGCGCGCGGGCGAGGGGCGTCGAGGACCGCGTGCACGTCCTCGGCTATCGGGAGGATGTGCCCGAGATCCTCGCGGGCAGCGACTGCTGCGTCGACGCCTCGTACGCGGGCCTCGGCATCACCGGCACCCTCCGCGAGGCGCTCGCCGTCGAGACCGCGGTGATCGCGAGCGACCTCGAGGGCAATCCCGAGCTCGTGAGCGACGGCGAGACGGGGCTCCTCTTCCCGCCCCGCGACGTGAAGGCCCTCGGGGAGGCCATGCTCCGCCTGCTGCGCGACCGCACGCTCGGCGAGGCGACCGCGCGGGCGGGGCGGGCGCGCGTCGAGTCGAAGTTCTCGACGCGCGCCAAGCTCGACGCCACCGAGGCGCTCTACCGCCGGCTGCTGGCGGAGTCGCCGCCGCGGTGATCCGCACGTTCGCGCCCTACCGCCGGCTCGTCCCCTACCTCAGGCCGCACGTCCCCGTGCTCGTCCTCGGCTCGCTCCTGGCGCTCGTGGTGTCGGCGATGGAGGGGCTCACCGCCTGGCTCGTCAAGCCAGTCATGGACGACATCTTCATCCGCCGCGACGTCGTCATGCTCCGGTTGATCCCGCTGGCGCTCCTCGCCGTTTACGTCGTGAAGGGCCTCGCGCGCTACTTCCAGTCGTACCTCATGGCCGCTGCGGGTGAGCGCGTCGTCGCCCGCCTCCGACGCGACCTCTATATCCACATCCAGTCCCAGCCGCTCTCGTTCTTCTCGGACGTGCACTCGGGCGACCTGATGTCACGGATCTTGAACGACGTGAGCCGCCTCGCCCGGCTCTCGTCCAACGTCCTGGTGATGGCCGTGCGACAGGTCGGCACGATCGTGGCCCTCCTCTCCGTGATGATCGTGCGCGAGTGGGCGCTCACGCTCACCGCGCTGATCGCCGTGCCCTTCATCATCCTCATCGTGAGGGGCGTCGGGGGCCGCCTCTACAAGATCAACAAGCGCACGCAGGAGCGCATCGCCCAGCTCGCCGTGCTCCTCCAGGAGTCCTTCAGCGGGACCAAGATCGTGAAGGCGTTCGGCCGCGAGCGCCACGAGCAGGCGCGCTTCGACGCGCTCAACGACCGGCTCGTCGCGCTCTCGCTCAAGAACGTGCGCGCCGACGAGATCACGGAGCCGCTCATGGAGATCGCCGCCGCGCTCGGGATGATGGCCGCGCTGTGGTACGGCGGCTCCCAGGTCATCCAGGGCCACATGACACCCGGCACGCTCTTCTCGTTCACGGCGGCGACGCTCATGCTGTACGGCCCGGTGCGTCGCCTCTCGCGCTCGCTCAACGTCGTCCAGCAGTCGACGGCGGCGGTCGAGCGCGTCTTCCACATCCTGGACATGCCGCCGGCGATCGCCGACCGCCCGGGTGCCCTCGGCCTCGAGACCTTCCACCGCGAGCTCCGCTTCGAGCACGTCGACTTCCGCTACACGGACGCCGACGAGCTGACGCTGCGGGATATCACCCTCGACGTCCGGAAGGGCGAGGTCGTCGCCTTCGTCGGCATGTCGGGCGCCGGGAAGTCCACGCTGATGGATCTCCTCCCGCGCTTCCACGACGTGGCCGCGGGCCGGATCACGCTCGACGGCCACGACGTCCGCGACGTGACGCAGGCCTCCCTGCGGGCGCAGATGGGGATCGTCACGCAGGAGAATTTCCTCTTCAGCGACACGATCCGCTACAACATCGCCTACGGCAAGCCCGACGCCACGCCCGCGGAGATCGAGCGCGCCGCGCGCCAGGCCCACGCCCACGACTTCATCCTGGCCTGTCCCGAGGGCTACGACACCCTCGTCGGCGAGCGCGGCGTGCGTCTGTCGGGCGGTCAGCGCCAGCGCGTCGCGATCGCCCGGGCGTTCCTGAAGGACCCGCCCATCCTCATCCTCGACGAGGCGACGTCCGACCTCGACGCCGAGAGCGAGTTCATGGTCCAGCAGGCGCTCGCGGAGCTGATGCGCGGCCGGACCGTGCTCCTCATCGCCCACCGCCTGGCGACGGTGCGGAACGCCGACCGGATCGTCGTCGTCCACGACGGCCGGATCGCGGAGCTCGGGCGTCACGACGAGCTGCTCGCGCGCGACGGCATCTACCGCCGCCTCTACGCGCTCCAGATGGAAGGGGTCGCGGGGTGAGGGGGGCCGGGAGGACCGCGATGACACGACGCTTCATCGGTCTGCTGCTCGCGCTGACGCTCGTCGCGACCGACGCCGCGGCGCAGACGTATCGCTGGGTCGACGAGCAGGGCCAGGTCCACTACGCCGGCAGCCGCGAGCAGGTGCCCGAGCAGTACCGCCCGCAGCTGCCTCCCGCCGAGCCCGCCGCGCCGGGGGCCTCGACGCCCGCCGCGCCCGGGGCCTCGACGCCCGAGGCTTCGGGCCGACCTCCGACGCTCCTGGCCGGCGAGTGCATGCTGCTGATCCCGGGAGGCACGCGGCGGCCGCACGACTCGCGCTCCTATCCGAATTGCGACGAGTGCCGGAAGGCGGTCGAGGGGCTGGGCGCCGACCAGGCCGCGCGCGCCTCGTGCATCCCCCTCGGCCAGTGAGCGGAGGCTAGCGTTCGCGGAAGCGGTTGACGATCGGCAGGCGCCAGTCGCGCCCGAAGGCGCGTGGCGTGATCTTGACCCCGATGGGCGCCTGGCGTCGCTTGTACTCGTTCCGGTTCACCATCGCGAGGACGCGGCGGACGGTGTCCTCCGCGTGGCCGCGCGCGACGAGGTCCTTCACGCCGCGGTCCTCCTCCACGTAGCCCTCCAGGATCGCGTCGAGGTCCGCGTAGGGCGGGAGCGTGTCCTGGTCCGTCTGGTTCGGCCGGAGCTCGGCCGACGGCGCGCGCTCGAAGACGCTCGGCGGCACGACGGCGCGGCCCGCGAGCTCGTTCACCTTGCGTGTGACCTCGTAGACGAGCGTCTTCGGGACGTCCTTGATCACGGCGAAGCCGCCCGCCATGTCGCCGTAGAGCGTCGTGTACCCCACGCTGTACTCGCTCTTGTTCCCCGTCGTGAGGACGAGCCAGCCGAACTTGTTCGAGAGGGCCATGAGGAGGTTGCCGCGGATCCGGGCCTGGAGGTTCTCCTCGGTGACGTCCTCCTTCAGGCCCTTGAACGCCTTCGCGAGCGCGCGCCGGTAGGCGTTGAGGACCGGCGTGATGGGGATCGAGAGGAACTCGATCCCCAGGTTCTTCGCGAGCCGCTCCGAGTCCCGCCGGGTGCCGCTGGAGGTGTAGGGCGAGGGCATCGTCACGCCCGTCACGTTCTCGCGGCCGAGCGCCTCGACCGCGACCGCGGCGACGAGCGAGGAATCGATTCCGCCCGAGAGCCCGATGACGACGTGCTTGAAGCCGTTCTTCCAGACGTAATCGCGCGTGCCGAGGACGAGGGCGCGGTACACCTCCTCGACGCGCTCGAGCGGCGTCACCTCGCGCGCCGGCGCCGGCGGCGCCTCGGCCGGTGCGGCAAGCGCCGGCACCACGACGCGCGAGACCGCGCCGTCCGCGCGGAGCTTCTCCTTCCGGCGCCGCGAGTCGTGGAGCCGGGCGCGGAACACGGCCTCGAGGTCGAGGTCCGCGACGACGAAGTCCTCCTCGAACTGCCGCCCGCGCGCGACAAGCTCGCCACGCTCGTTGACGATCAGGCTCGCGCCGTCGAAGACGAGCTCGTCCTGCCCGCCGACCAGGTTCACGAAGGCGAGGCAGACGAGGTCGTCGGCGGCGCGCGTGGCGACCATCTTCTCGCGGAAGTGGGCCTTGCCCGCGTGGTATGGCGAGGCGTTGATCGTGACGACGAGCTCCGCGCCGGCCAGCGCCTGGAGGGTCCCCGGGCCCGTCGGGTACCAGATGTCCTCGCAGATGTTGACGGCGAAGGTCGTCTCGCCCGCGGTGAACACGGGCGCGTCGGTGCCGGCCTGGAAGTAGCGGTTCTCGTCGAAGACGCCGTAGTTCGGCAGGTACTGCTTGTGGTAGACGCCCGCGCGCGCGCCGTCGTGCAGCACGGCCGCGGCGTTGAAGATGTCGTCGCGCTTGTCCACGAAGCCCACGACGGCGGTCAGGCCGCCGGTGGCGCGCGTCACCTCGTCCAGGGCGCGGAGGTTCGCCTCGATGAACGCCGGCTTGAACAGGAGGTCCTCGGGCGGGTAGCCGGTGATCGCGAGCTCGGGGAGGGCGACGAGGCCGCACCCGAGGGCACGCGCCCGCTCGATCGCGTCCACGATCTTGCGGACGTTGCCCTCGAAGTCGCCGACCGTGGCGTTGATCTGGGCGAGCCCGACCCGGAACCGCCTCATGGCCCATTGTACCCGCCTCCCGGGCCTCCGGCCTAGCGTCGCGCGATGCGCTCGACCCGCGCATCATCTGAGCTATGATCAGCCGATGCCCGCCAAGGTTCCGTGGCTCCCCGCGAGCCTGCCGCCCGGCGCGCGGCCGGAGCGCTGTCCCCGGTGCGGCCGCCGGGCGCTCATCCCCTGGACGCTCCGCCGCGACGCGCGCACGCTCGCGGTCATGCGCACGTGGGTGTGCGCGGAGTGTCAGGCGACCGAGGAGCGGCTCGAGGCGGAGTAGGTTAAAGCCCGTTGACGAAGTCGATAAGCTGCCGCAGGCGCGAGTACGACGAGCGATCGAATTTCAAGATGAGCCGCGGCAGCTCGGGGAACTCGTTGAACTCCTGCGCCACCGGGCCCGGCGCCTGCTCGGCCGGTCCCTTCAGGATGTCGTCGAACTTGCCCTGGAGCTCGACGAGCTGCGTGTCGGCGAGCGGGCGCAGGAGCCGCAGCACGAGCCGGTCGCCGACGATCCGTGAGGAGTGGTAGACGCGATAGAACCCCGTGATCTCCGCGACCGCCTCGTCCGCGGTGTCGACGATGCGGTAGAACGCCGTGTCGTTCGCATCGATCAGCCGTCGTTCCACGAGCGTGCCGATCCAGCGGTCCCAGATGCGCCAGTAGGGCTTCGGTCCCGCCTCGACCAGCACGACGGGCACGATCGCGGCCTTGCCCGTCTGCGCGAGCGTGAGGAACTCGAAGCACTCGTCCATCGTGCCGAAGCCGCCCGGGAAGAGCGCGATCGCGCTCGCCTCCTTCATGAGGAACAGCTTCCGCGTGAAGAAGTACTTGAACGTGATGAGCTTGGGGTCGGAGGCGATCCAGGGGTTCGCCTCCTGCTCGAACGGCAGGCGGATGTTGAGGCCGAAGCTCTGCTCGCGCCCCGCCCCCTCCTGCGCGGCGCCCATGATGCCCCCGCCCGCGCCCGTGACGACCATCCAGCGCTCGCCGACCATCCGCCGGCCGAACTCGCGGGCCGCCAGCATGGCGTCGTCGCCCTCGGGCGTGCGCGCCGAGCCGAAGACGGTGACCTTGCGGACGCCGCCGTACGGCGCGAACACCTTGTAGCCGTATCGCAGCTCCTTGAGCGCCGCGTTGGTGACCTTGATGTCCCCGGTGGAGGTGCCGTCCTCGTGGAGCTTCATCACGGTCGTGAGGAGCTGCTGGAACCAGACGCGCCGGTCCGCCGGGACCGAGGCGGCGTCGAGCAGTGCTCCGATCAGGCGGTTCGCGGCGTCGTTCTGGAGCTGGTAGCGATGCTGTTCGGCCACGCCTTCGAGTATACCGTCAGCCCGCAACAGGACCGAACGCGCCGCGGGGCCCGTCCTACGTCCGGGGCTTGCGGGCGCGTACGAACGCGCTCATGAACGTGCCGTCGACCTCGGCGGCGAGCGCGGCGTCGATGCCCGAGCCCGCCAGCAGCTCGCGCGCGTCCTCCACGCGGTAGACGCGCGTCGGCTCGACGTCGATCGCCTCGAAGCCCGCCCGGGCGAGCTTTTCCCGGTACTCCCGCTCCTCGAGCGCGCCCGCGACGCAGCCGATCCAGAGCTCGACGCTCCGCCGGATCGCCGGCGGCACCGCGCCGCGGACCACGACGTCGGAGACCGCGAACCGCCCACCTGGCTTGAGGACGCGGAACGCCTCGGCCAGCACCCGGTCCTTGTCGGCGGACAGATTGATGACGCAGTTCGAGATGACCACGTCCATCGAGCCGTCGGGGAGCGGGATGCTCTCGATCTCGCCCTTGAGGAATTCCACGTTGCCGACGCCGGCCGTCCGCTGGTTCTGGCGGGCGAGCGCCAGCATCTCGTCGGTCATGTCGAGGCCGTAGGCCATGCCGGTCGGCCCGACGCGCCTGGCCGACAGGAGCACGTCGATCCCGCCCCCCGAACCGAGGTCCAGCACCGTCTCGCCGGGGGCCAGCTCGGCCAGCGCCGTCGGGTTGCCGCACCCGAGCGAGGCCGCCACCGCCTCCACCGGCAGCTCGGCCGTCTCGCCCGTCGCGTAGAGATTCGACGTGATCGGATCGCCCTCGCCGCGCGACGGCCGGCTCCCGCAGCAGGCGCTGCCACCGCTCGTCACCCGTAGCGCCGCCCGACCGTACGTCTCCTTCACGATCCCCTTGAGTGTCTCGTCCGCCATGGCGCCCTCCCTCGGCGACGACCTCATGGGTTTGGCGTCGGGGCGCCTTCGGAGGCCTCCGGCGCCCGACGGTCGGGCCGACGACCCGTTCCCTGATAATATCTTGATATTTCTACAGATGTCAAATTGATTTCGGCTGGGCTCCCGCCACGGCAAGCTCGACGGCCAGTGGCGCGACGGCGTGATCGTGGAGAAGCTCCTGGGCGAGGCCGGCCTCAGGGAGCGAGC
>QHSZ01000297.1 GCA_003220595.1 Candidatus Rokuibacteriota bacterium
CGCGAGACGCTGGGCTTCATCGGCTCGGACGACGTCTACGCCGGCAGCAAGGAGAACATCATCGGGTCGTTCAACCGGTGCGACCGCGGCAAGCAGTACGTCGACCACCACGTGTTCTTCGTGGTCATGAACGAGCGGGCTGGGCTGAACCATCTGTCGTTCGAGGTACAGGACATCGACGACGTGTTCCTGGGCCACGAGCACCTGCGCCGCGTCGGCAAATACGAGCACATGTGGGGCATCGGTCGCCACCTCCTGGGGAGCCAGATCTACGACTACTGGGCGGACCCCTGGGGCCGGGTGCACGAGCACTGGTCGGACACCGATCGCCTGAACGTGACGACTCGCTCGAACCTGCTGCCGGTGGAGGAAGGGTTTGGCTCGCAGTGGGGTGAGCGGGCGCCGGAGAAGTTCATCCAGCGGGTCTGCCCGTAGAGGCCCCGAAGGAGCGACCATGGGAACGCTCGTCAGCTTCGCCGATCTGCCGTACCGCGAGACCGCCCGCGGCGTGAGACGCGCCGCGATCACGGGCGGCGACATGAAGGAGATGTCCGCCGACGTGATCCAGCTCGCGCCGGGCGCGAAGCTGACCGAATCGGTGCCGACCGGCTCGGACCGCTATCTGTTCACGCTGACCGGCGCCGCGACGGTGAGCGGCCGAGGCACCGCGCACGCGATGGTCGAGGAGTCGTTGGCCGTGATCCAGGAGGGCACGGAGCTCACGGTCGCCAATCCGAACGGCGCCGACACGGTGCTGATCGATGTGCTCGCCCCGGCGCCCGGAAGCGTCGCGGGCCGTCCGGGGTTTGCCGGCGGCCTCGTGGTCGCCGCCCGCGCGATGACCCCGGTCCACGAGGTGCCGAGCGAGAAGAAGCGCCGCATCTTTTTCGTCGGCGAGGAAGCCGCGCCCTCCGAACGGGCGCACGTGATGATCGTGCTCTACGTGCCCGACACCGTGACGGCGCTGCACATGCACCCGAACGCCGAGAGCATGTTCGTGTTCCTGTCCGGCAAGACATGCTTCACCCTCAACGGCAAGGACGTGGTCGTGCGGCGCGGTCAGGCGACGTGCCTGCCGCGAGGCGACTACCACGGCCTCCGCGTCGCGGAGGGGCAGGGCGTGAGCTTCCTCGAGTTCCACATCCCGGCCACGTACACGACCGTCAGGGCCTGACGCTCGTCGGAGAAGGGGTCCATGCGGAGGCGAGAGTTCCTCGTGGCGCTCGGCGCGGCCTCACTGGCCGGCCTGCCCGCGCTGGGCCGTGCGGCGCAGCATGGGCCCATCCGGATCGGGTATTTCGGGCCACTCACGGGCACGTTCTCCCAGACGGGCAAGGACATGACCGACGGCTTCACCCTCTTCTGGGAGGAGGTCGGGTACAAGGTCGCGGGCCGCGAGGTGAAGGTGAGCGTGCAGGATTCCGATCCGGAGCCGAGCGGGGCTCTCACCAAGGTGCGGCTCCTCGTGGAGCAGGAGAAGGTGCACACGGTCGCGGGCGGGCTGCTCGCCGCCACCGGCTACGCCATCGCCCCCTACCTGGAGCAGAACAGGATCCCGACCGTGTACCCCGTGATGGCGCCGGACGACATCACGCAGCGCAAACCGGTGCGCTGGATCGTCCGCACGTCCTTCACCAGCAGCCAGGCGACGCATCCGCTCGGCGACTACGCCTACAGGCAAATGGGTCTGCGCCGCATGGCCACCATCAGCATGGACTACGCGTTCGGCTGGGAGTCCAACGGGGGGTTCCAGCGCGTCTTCGAGGACCTCGGCGGGAAGGTGGTGCAGCGGATCTGGACCCCGCTGAACGCTCAGGACTATGCGCCGTACCTGGCCGCGCTCAAGAAGGACGTCGATGGCGTATACGCGTGCCACACGGGCGGTCTCTCACCGCGCTTCGTGAAGGCATGGAGCGACGCCGGGCTCAAGGGGAGAATCCCGCTCGTCGGCGTCGGGACCCTGACCGACGAGAACATCCTGAAGGCCATGGGTGACGAGGCGGTGGGCGTCATCACCTCGCTCATCTACAGCGCGGCCCTGGACAGCGCGGCCAACAAGAAGTTCGCCGCGTCCTACGAGAAGCGCTACAACCGCACGACGTCGCTCTACTCCGCGGAGGGCTACACGGGGGCGCGCTTCTACTACGAGGCCCTGAAGGCCGTCAACGGCAACGTCGAGGACAAGGAGAAGTTCCTCGCCGCGCTCCGGAAGGTCGAGATCGGCGACGACGCGCGCGGCCCCCTGCGGATGGACGACCTGGGCAACCCGATCCAGAACGTGTACATCCGGAAGGTCGAGCGGGTGGGCGGCCAGCTCCAGAACGCCGTGATCCACACCTACCCGACCGTGTCGCAGTTCTGGACGTACAACAGGGGCGAATACTTGAAGCTGCCGGCCTACGACCGCAACAACCCGCCCTGCAAGTTCTGCGAGTAGGCTACGAACCGGGCCGCGGGACGGAGAAGACGATCACCGTCGCCGATCCCGGCGCGGCCCTCCAGAAGCGGGTCGCGTTCCCTGACGTGACGGCCACGTACTGCTTGCCGCCCGCCTGGTACGTGACGACTCCGCCGTTCATCGCGCCGCCGGTGTTGAACCGATAGAGGACCGTGCCGTCCCGGGCGTCGAGGACGAGGAAGTCCCCGTCCAGCTCGCCCGTGAACAGCAGGTCGGTCGAGGTCAGGGTGACCGCGGCGAGCATCGGACGGCGCGACTCGTACCGCCAGCGGATCGCGCCGGTCGAGGCGTCGACCGCGGTGAGCCAGCCGCGCCCCTGCTCGACGGGATCGGGCGTGTAGCTCCCGCCCATGTAGTTCTCTCCGGGGATTCGAGCGAGCGCCTCGGCTCTCTTGAAGGTGCCGCACCAGTCCACGGAGGGGACGTAGAGCATGTTGGTTCTCGGGTTGTAGGCGGGCCCGTTCCACTGCACGCCGCCGAGCGGGCCGGGGCAGACGTGGACGCCCTCCGCCGTCAGGGGCAGCTCGACGTTCTCGCGACGGGTGACGGCGACCTCGTAGAGGTGCTCACGCGTCTCCCGGTCCAGGACGTGGAGCAGCCCGTCTTTCCCGACCACGGCGACGAGCCGCCGCTGCTGGCCCTTGACCTCGGCGTCGAAGAGCGGGCTCGCCTGCGTCAGATCCCAGTCGTGGGTGTCGTGCGGCACCGTCTGGTAGTGCCATGCGAGCTTGCCCGTCCGAGCGTCGAGGACGACGAGAGAGTTGGTGTAGAGGTTCGGCCCGCGGCGGATGTCGTCGTAGTAATCGGGCGCCGGATTGCCCACCGGGACGAACACCAGCCCCTTCACGGGGTCGAGGGAGAACGGTGTCCAGACCGCGCCGCCGCCGGTGAGGACGTCCGTGGTGCCCCAGGTCTCGGCGCCCGGCTCGCCCGCGGTCGGCTTGGTGTTGAACCGCCACGCCGGCTCTCCCTCGCTCTCC
>QHSZ01000004.1 GCA_003220595.1 Candidatus Rokuibacteriota bacterium
ACGCCGCGGAGCTCGAAGCGGGCGAGGGAGCGGCAGTCCTTGGCGAGCTCGCGCTCGCCCTGGACGACGTGCATGTCCACGACCGTCTGGCCGTCGACCGACGTGGTGAACATCTCGCGCGCGCTCGTCGGGACGGTCGTGTTTCGCGGGATCAGCACGCTCACGATGCCGCCGAGTGTCTCGATCCCGAGCGAGAGCGGCGTGACGTCGAGCAGCAGCATGTCGGTGATCCCGCCGGCCAGGATCTGCGCTTGCACGGCCGCGCCCATGGCGACCACCTCGTCGGGGTTCAGTTGGCTGTGCGGCGCCTTGCCGAAGAGCGCCTCCACGCGGCGGCGCACGAGCGGCACGCGCGTCGACCCGCCGACCAGCACGACCTCGTCCATGTCCGCCGGGGCGAGGCCCGCGTCGGCCAGGGCCATGCGGCAGGGGGCCAGCGTCGACTCCACGAGCTTGTCGATCAGCGCCTCGACGTCGACGCGCGTCAGCTCGCGGTGGTAGGTGAACGCGTCGAACGGGAGCGTGAGCGCCGTGCGGTCCTCCGTCGAGAGGCGGATCTTGGCCGCCTCGGCCGCGAGCCGGAGCTCCTGCATGGCCTCCTGGTCGCGCCCGAGATAGACGCCGTGGGTCGCGAGGATATCGTCGAGCAGCCAGATCACGATCACGCGATCGAAGTCGTCGCCGCCGAGGCGCGTGTTGCCGTTCGTCGCGAGCACCTCGAAGACGTCGTCCTTGACGCGCAGGATCGAGATGTCGAAGGTGCCGCCGCCAAGGTCGTAGACGGCGATGAGGCCCTCGCGGCGCCGCTGCAGGCCGTAGGCGAGCGAGGCGGCGGTCGGCTCGTTGACGATGCGCACGACGTCGAGGCCCGCGATCCGGCCGGCGTCCTTGGTGGCCTGCCGCTGGCCGTCGTTGAAATATGCCGGCACCGTGACCACCGCCTTCTCGACGGGCTCGCCGAAGTGCGCCTCGGCGCGATCCTTGAGCGCCTTCAGCACGATCGCCGAGACCTCCGGGGGCGTCACCTCTCGGTCGCCGACCCGGATCCTCACGACGCCGTCCCCGGGCCGCACCTTGAACGGGAAGTAGCAGAGCTCGTCCTTGACGTCCTCGTAGCCCCGGCCCATCAGCCGCTTCACCGAGTACACGGTCGTTTCGGGCCGGCGCACGAGCTGGCGCTTGGCCGCGGCGCCGACGAGGACGCCGTCGGGCATGAAGGCGACGACCGACGGCAGGAGCGCCTGCCCCTCGCGGTCCGGGATCACGCGCGGCAACCCCGTCGTCACGTCGACGTAGGCGACGAGGCTGTTCGTGGTCCCGAGATCAATGCCGACGATTCGCGACATGTCCGTCCTGGCCCTCTCCGAGCGCCTGCCCCAGGTCGTCGATCACCGTGCGGAGGTACGCGCGGGTCGCGAGCGCGTCCTTGAACTGCGCGAGCAGGCGCGCCCGCGCCTCGGGCGTCGCTCGGTCCCATGCCACGCTGAGCGGCCCCGCGAGATTCGCCTCGAGCTCGCGCACGCGCGCGGCCAGCTCCTCACGCCGCGCCCTGAGCGCCTCCCCGCCCGACGCCTCGAGGCCGCCCGCCTTCGCCTCCTCGAGCGCCTCCTGGATCTCGAACATCTCCGCGAGGAGCGCCGGCGGTGCCGGCAGCTTTTCGGCCGCGCCCTCCTTGGTGTCGCGGCCCTCCTCGAGGCGGACGAGGTACTCGACGCGCGCGATCGGGTCGCGGAGCGCCCGGTACGCCGCATTGAGCCGCGCCGAGGTCTCCAGCACGCGCGCCTGCTCCTCCGCCGGTGCCGTCTGGTGGAAGTCCGGGTGCGTGCGCCGCGACAACTCGTAGAACTTCCGCTGCAACTCGGCCGCGTCCAGGCCGAGCCGGCGTGGAAGCCCAAAGACCTCGAAGTAGTCCATGTTGCCCTAGCGACTCCTCAAAATGCGAACGGGCCCTCCGCCGGGCCCGTTCGCCGTGGTTCGGCCGACCCGGCTACGCCGAGAAGGACGTGCCGCATCCACAGCTCGACTTCGCCTTGGGGTTGACGAACGTGAAGCCGCCCGTCAGCCCCTGCTGGACGTAGTCGAGGGTCGTGCCGTTCAGGTAGAGATAGCTCTTCTTGTCCACCACGACCTTGATGCCGTCGATGTCGAACTCCTTGTCGTGCGGACCCTTCTCGCTGTCGAACTCGAGCGCGTACGATAGCCCGGAGCACCCGCCACCCTTCACGCCCATACGAAGGAAGACGGTGTCGGGCAGATTCTGAGCCTGTTTGAGCTCTCTCACCTGCTTCGCCGCCGCCTCGGACAACGTGACAGCCATGGCGCCTCGCCTCCCCGTTCCTACTTCGAGTCGGCCGCCGCCCTCGCGGAGGCCCACTTCTCCCGGTAGTCCGTCAGCGCCGCCTTGATCGCGTCCTCGGCGAGCACCGAGCAGTGGATCTTCACCGGCGGCAGCTTGAGCTCGTTCACGATGTCGGTGTTCTTAATCTTGGCGGCCTCGTCGACCGTCTTGCCCTTGAGCCATTCGGTCGCCAGGCTCGACGACGCGATCGCGCTGCCGCACCCGAACGTCTTGAACTTCGCGTCCTCGATCAGGCCGGTCTCCAGATTCACCTTGATCTGGAGCTTCATGACGTCGCCGCACTCCGGCGCCCCGACGAGCCCCGTCCCGATGCCGGGCGTGTCCTTCGCGAAGGAGCCCACATTGCGCGGGTTGTTGTAGTGGTCGACAACCTTCTCGCTGTACGCCATGGACGACCTCCCTTACTCAGCCTTCCATTGAATGGACTTGATGTCTACGCCTTCCTTGGCGAGCTCGTAGAGCGGCGACATCTCGCGCAGCCGCTTCACGACCTCAAGCGTCCGCTGTCCGACGTAGTCGATCTCCTCCGCGGTGTTGAAGCGGTGCAGGCTGAACCGGATGGAGGAGTGCGCCAGCTCGGCGCTCGCGCCGAGCGCCGCGATGACGTACGACGGCTCGAGCGTCGAGGAGGTGCAGGCCGAGCCCGAGGAGAGCGCGGTCTCCTTGTTGAGACCCATGAGGACCGACTCGCCCTCGACGTAGGCGAAGGAGATGTTCAGGTTGTGCGGGAGCCGCCGCTCCGGATGCCCGTTCAGGAACGCCTCGTCCACGTTCGACAGGATAACGTCCTGCAGGTGGTCGCGCAGCCCCGCCAGGCGCGTCCGCTCCTCGGCCATCACCTCGCCGCAGATCTCTGCGGCGCGCCCGAAGCCGACGATGAGCGGCACCGGCAGTGTGCCCGACCGCATCCCGCGCTCGTGACCGCCGCCGTCGATGAGCGGCGCGATGCGCACGCGGGGCGCCTTCCGCCGGACGTACAGCGCGCCGACACCCTTCGGGCCGTAGATCAGGTGGGAGGTGCACGAGAGCAGGTCGATGCCCATCGCCTCGACGTCGACGGGGATCTTCCCGAGGGCCTGCGTCGCGTCGGTATGGAAGATGATGCCCTTCTCTTTGGCGAGCTTGCCGATCGCGGCGACGTCCTGGATCGTGCCGATCTCATTGTTCGCGAACATCACCGAGATCAGGATGGTCTTGTCGGTGACCGCCTTGCGGACCGTCTCGACGTCCACGAGACCGTCCGGCTGCACGGGGACGTACGCGACCTCGAAGCCCTGGCGCTCGAGCCGCTTGCACACGTCCAGCCCCGCCCGCTGCTCGATCACGGTCGTGACGATGTGGTTGCCCTTCTCACGGTACATCTCGGCAACGCCCTTGATGGCGAGGTTGATGGACTCGGTCCCGCCCGACGTGAAGACGAGCTCCTTCGCGTCGCGGGCGCCGATCAGGCGCGCGAGCTGCGCGCGCGCCTCGTCCACCGCGGCCTCGGCCTCCCAGCCGAACGGGTGGTTGCGGCTCGCCGGATGGCCGAACTTCTCGGTGAAGTACGGCAGCATCGCGTCCACGACCCGCGGGTCCACCGGCGTCGTCGACTGCGCGTCCAGGAAGATGGGGAACTTCAGCGCCATGAGTGCCGTCTCCTTACGCCCGGATCGAGAGGATCTGCGGGACGTCGTCGCTCGTCAGCTCCGCGAGGCTCATCGTGTCGAGCAGCTGGCTGATCGCCGTCTGCAGCTTCTGCACCGGCCGCCGCAGGTTGCAGCGCGGCTCCTGCGGACACCCACCATGGTCCAGGCAGCTCACGATGCTGATCGGTCCCTCCAGCGCGCGCACCACTTCGCCCACGGTGATCTCGTTCGAATGGCGCGCCAGCACGTACCCGCCCTTCGGGCCGTTCTGGCTCACGATGAGCCGGCGCTTTGCCAGGCGCTGGAGGACCTTCGCCAGGAGCTCGGGCGGGATCCCGAACTCCTCGGCGATGCGCTTGGCGCTGACGGCGCCGAGGCCGTCGTGGACGGCGATATAATGAATCGCCATCAACCCATAATCGGCGCGCTTGGTGAACCGGAGCATCGCTTACGCCAGTCCTCGCATATAGCTTATGGCCGACTCTTTCTATCGGCGACTGATACAGTCGTAGTCTCTCAGCCACGAGAGGGCCTGTCAAGGGGAAATGCTTGAGATGACGGAGAAATCCGAGTTCGACGATTCCCCGATGTTTCGAACGGCCCTGGCCCAGCTCGACCGGGTCGCCGCCAAGCTGAACCTCGAGGCCGACGTCCACGAGCGTCTGCGCCTACCCCGGCGGGCATTGGTGGTTTCGATCCCCGTCAGGATGGACGATGGTAACACCCAGGTTTTCTTGGGGTATCGGGTCCACCACAGCACGGTCCTGGGCCCGACCAAGGGCGGGCTGCGGTATGACAAGGACGTGAGCCTGGGTGAGGTCACAGCCCTGGCCATGCTGATGAGCTGGAAGTGCGCGCTGATGGGCCTCCCCTACGGAGGTGCCAAGGGGGGTGTCCGGGTGAACCCGCGCCAGCTCTCCAAGCGCGAGCTCGAGCATCTGACGCGTCGCTACACGGCCGAGATCATCCTCCTGATCGGTCCCGACCTCGACATTCCTGCACCCGATCTCGGCACCGACGAGCAGACGATGGCCTGGATGATGGACACGTACTCGATGACTCAGGGCAAGAGCGTGCCGGGCGTCGTCACGGGCAAGCCGATCATCGTCGGCGGCTCGGCCGGGCGTCGGGAGGCGACGGGCCGCGGGATCGTCTACGCGCTCTACCAGGCCCTCCGCCACCTCGGCCTGGAGCTCAAGGGCCGGAAGGTCGTCGTGCAGGGCTTCGGGAACGTCGGCAGCGTCGCCGCGCGCCTGCTCTGGCGCGAGGGCGCGGTGATCACCGGCGTCAGCGACGTCAAGGGCGGCATCTGGAACGCGAACGGGCTCGACGTCCGCCAGCTCGAGGCGTACATTGCGGAGAGCGGCGGCGTCAGCGGCTTTCCCGGCACCGTCGCCGTCTCCAACACAGACCTCCTCGAGCAGCCGTGCGACGTCCTGATCCCGGCGGCCGTCGGCGGTCAGATCCGCGGGGACAACGCCGAGCGCGTCAAGGCGACGGTCGTCGTCGAGGGCGCGAACGGCCCGACGACGCCCGAGGGTGACAGCGTCCTCCGCGATCGCGGCGTCACGGTGATCCCCGACATCCTCGCGAACGCGGGCGGCGTGATCGTCTCCTACTTCGAGTGGGTGCAGGGCCTCCAGTACTACTTCTGGCGCGAGAGTGAGATCACCTCGCGGCTCCAGGAGGTGATGACGCGAGCCTTCAACCGGGTGTGGGCGCTCGGCCAGAAGGAGGGCACGGACCTCCGGACCGCGGCGCTCATGGAGGGAATCAGCCGCGTGGCGGAGGGCTACAGGGTCCGGGGCCTCTACCCCTGAGGCCGTCCGGCGCCGCCGGGCCAAGCCTGACGCAATTCCGCCGCCGAGACCTCGGGCGCCGTCTCGTTCACGAAGATCCCGCCGACCCGGTTGGCGCGCTCGGGCTGCGGAACGATCTCGAGGTGCCAGTGGTAGTCGTCGCGGATCGTCGCCCAGTCGCCCTGCAGGATGCGCGACCTGAGGTTCGGCGCCGTGTGGAGCACCAGCTCGTACCCTGGATCGCCGAAGCCCTGCGCGAGCGCACGGAAATACTCGGAGAGGAGCCGCGCGAGGTCTGGCCCGCTCTCGGGTCGGAGGGTGTCTTCGTAGGAGCAGCCGTGCTGGCGCGGGAGGATCCACGTCTCGAGCGGCGTCCGCGCCGCGTAGGGCACGAGCGCCGCGAAGAAGGGCGTCAGGCGCACCACGCGGTCTTCGGCGCCAATCTCCTGGCGGAGCATGTCGCAGTAGAGGCAGCGGCGCTTGTACTGGTAGTACTCGCGCGCCTCGCGGAGCTCGCGGCGCGTCTCGCCGAAGACGATCGGGATCGCCGTCACGCGCGAGTACGGGTGGTGCGGCGGCACGCCCGGCTTCTTGTGGCGTCGCGAGATCAGGATGTCACGGATCTGGCCGTCGCGCTTCAGGTCGACCAGGCGGTCGCGGTACATCCAGAGCACCGCCTCGAGCGCCTCCGGGTCCATCGTGGCGAACGTGTCGTCGTGACGGGGCGACTCGACGATGAGCTCGGAAGCGCCGCGCGGGGTGATCATGTCGAACATCCCCACGCCTTCGCGCACGAGCTCCCACTCGATGCGGAAGTAGGCGTCGCCCTCCGGCACCACGCGCACAGACCAACCCGGGGTGTTGGGCGCCGGCCCGTCCTTGCGGTACGCCGCGATCTCCGGCCCGGTGAGCTGCTCAACGCCCGGACAGTACAAGCAGTCGCCCGTCTGCGGGGGCTTGCCCTTGGGGCGCATCAGGACCCAGTGGCCTCGCGTCGGGTCTTTCCTCAGCTCGTCCACACGGATCTCCGAACCTCGGCGGCGGGTGGCTGCATCTCAACGTATGATACTCATGGCCGCGTGCGAGCCGGTCATAAGATTCGCGAGGAGGCGGCGATGAGCACCCATTCCGTGCGGGTCTATTCGAGCCCGACCTGAGGGCCCTGCAAGGCGACGAAAGAGTTTCTTTCGTCTCAGGGCGTGCCGTTCGAGGACCTCAACGTGGTCGAGAATGCCGACGCGCGCGAGGAGCTCGTGCGCCTCACCGGCCGGACGCAGATCCCGGTGATCGTCGTGGACGACCAAGTCGTGGTCGGCTTCGACCGGGCCAGGCTGCAGGCGCTGCTCGCCTAATCCTTGACCTGGCTCTTCAGCTTCTTGAGGTGCTGACGGGCGACGTCCACCCAGTCCTTCTCTGTCTGCAGCGGTGAGGCGAGCTGGATGTAGCGCTCCCAGTGGGCGATCGCCTCGCGCGGATCCACCTTCTCGAAGACCAGCGCCAGGTTGTAGAGCGCGCCCGTGTGCTTGTCGTCCACCTCGAGAACCCGCTTGTACTCCTCGATCGCCTCCTTGTAGAGACCCTTCTCCTCGTAGACTTCGCCAAGCCCCATCCGAGCCTCGACGAGCTGCGGATCGAACTCGACCGCGCGCTTGTAGGCGTTGACCGACTCGTAGTAGAGCCCCTTCTCGGAGTAGTAGATCTTGCCGAGGCTCATGTGCACCTTGGGGTTCACCGGGTTGAAGACGAGCGCCTTCTGGTAGGCGGTGATCGCCCCGTCCACCTCGCCCTTCGCCGCCCGCGCGTCGCCGAGCCCGACGTAGGCGTCGGCGTAGAACGGGCGCAACTCGATCGCCTTGGTGTAGGCCTCCACCGCTTGGTCGAAGAGACGGCGCGGGGCGGCCAGGAACAGGTCGCCGAGCGCCTTGTACGGTTCCGGATAGGCGGCGTCGAGCTGCGTCGAGGCCCGGTACTGGGCGGCCGCCTTCCAGCGGTTTCCGAGCGATTGGTGGACGGCGCCGAGCGTGTACTGTGCGACGACGAAGTTCGGGTCGGCTTCGATCGCGCGCGCGAGCAGGTCGACGGCGGCCTCGTTGCCCTCCTGGCTGCCGCGCTGCACCGCAATCATGCCGCGCGCGTAGAGCTCGAAGGCGCGGAGCGACGTCGTGGGCCGCGTCGCACGCTCGATCCGTGCCACCTCGGCGTCCGTCAGCGGGACGCGGAGCGCCTTCGCGTACGCGAGCGGGAGCGCGGCGACCCTGGCGAGGAGCTCGCCCTCGGGGGCCGCGACGGGTTCGAGCACGGTGCCCTCGCCGCCACCCCCGCCCCTCACCTCGAGGAGCCGCGCAAGGATGACGTAGTCGTCACCTCGCCGCTCGATTCGTCCGAAGACGGCCGCGTCGGCGCGGACGCCACGCGCCGCCTGGAGAACCGCAGTCTCGCCCCAGACCTCCGGCTGCCCGTAGGCACGCACCCGCGCGCGCTCGATCTGGACGAACCCAGGGTGCTGCGCCAGACCGAGCGCCACCAGCTGCGCGACCCCCTCGCCCAGCCACTGCTCCTCTCGACCGAGCGCGCTCGCGTCGTACGGCAGGACGACGAGCGCGCGCGGCTTGACGCTCGCTCCGGCCGCGCCCGAGGCGGCGAGCAGCGTCGCGAGCACGAGAAGCCCAAGCCTGGACCGCCGTCCGCGTCTGCCCATCATGGAGCCTCCTTCCGGCCGACGCGCCGGCGAGCCAGGGCCGCGAAGGGGGCGAGCACACCCGGCCCGAGCCGCCGGAGCGCGACCTCGGGGATCAGCAGCGCCGCCACCAGCCCGACCAGCCATGGCCAGATCTCGACCGCGATGCGCGACCGCCGCCGCGCATTGAGGAACGCGTCGCGGGGCTTCTCGAGCGCCGCCCCGCCGGTCAGCTCCGCGAGCTCCCGGAGGAGCGTCTCGTCCACGCCGAGGTCGCGCAGCTCCTGGGCGTACGGCACCACGAGGCCCGCGAGCTGCGAGCCGATGACCCGCTCGCCGCGTCGTTGCGCCATGCCGACGAGATAGACGCCCTCCTGGGGCGCGGGGAATCGGCCGCGGTAGCGCCCCGGCCCGACCTGCTCGAGGTCGAGCACCGTGCGCTCGCGGTTCGGCGCGACCACGCCGACTTGGGAGTCGAGGAAGTTGATGAACTCGCCCTTCGGGTCCACCGCGTCCACGGTGATCTCGCCGACGTCGTCGCGCCGGTCGACGACCGCGACGGTGTCGCTGCGCGACCCGCTCCGCAGTGTCCAGCGCACGAGCTGCGACCAGAACTTGTTGAAGTCGCGCCAGCGGAGCCAGAGGACACCCCACTTCGCCTTGGCGTCCGATGTGAACGCGGCCGAGCGCCCGAGGCCGTAGCGCCACGTCGCGAGCACGGGGTCCTCCTGGTGGCTCATCAGCACCAGCTCGGCCGTGGACTTCAGCGTCGTCGCCACGTAGCCGCCGAGGGGCGGCACACCCTTCCAGTCGATCTCCTGCATGGCCTCGTGGTTCGGCGACGTCAGCTGCGGCTTGAAGGGCTGCTCGATGAGCGACGCCTTCGAGGCGAGCTGCGTCTCGAGAGTGAAGATCCGTGGAATGGTCTGCGAGTCCTCGGTGTAGTAGAAGCGGCCCTTCCCCCACTTGGCGATGTCCACCATGAGCTGCACGTCGGCGTCCTTGCCGATCGCGACGGTCGAGATGGTGATCTTGTCCTTCGCCATCCGACGCAGCAGCCCCTGGAAGTCGCCGCGCGTCATCTGCCCGTCGGAGAGGAAGATGACGTGCTTGAGGAGTGCTCCCCGCTCGAACAGGACCGCGTAGGACTCCTTGAGCGCGGGATAGCCGTCGGTGCCGCCGCCAGCCTTGATCGTGGCGATGGCGTGGTGGATCGCCTGCTTGTCCTTCGCCTGGCGCACCGGGGCGTCCCAGAGGAACTCGGTGTCCCAGCTCATGACGCCGACCTCGTTCCGCTCGTCGAGCAGGTCCACGACGAGGTGCGCGGCCTCCTTGGCGAGGTCGAGCTTGGTCACCTTCTCGTCGGTGGACATCGCCATCGAGCCGGAGCGGTCGATCGAGAGCACGACGGCGAGGCTCGGGATCTCGACCTTCTGCTTGACCTCCATCGTGACCGGCAGCGCCTCCTCGACCGGCGTGCGGTAGTAGCCGCCGAGGCCGAAGCTCTCTTCGCCGCCGAGCATGACGAGGCCGCCGCCGTAGTCGCGCACGTAGTCGCGGATGTAGCCCATCTGGGCGCGCGTCAGCTTGAGCGACGAGACGTTCGAGAGCACGAGGCCGTCGTACTTCTGCAGGCCCGCCGGCTCGCTCGGGATCCCGGCGGGCTCGACGACCGTGACCTCGATGTTCTGCGAACGGAGCGCCGCCGCGAGGGACTGCGCGTGGCTCCGGTCCTTCTCGGCGAGCAGCACCTGGGGCCGACCGCGCACCACCACGGCGCCGACCGCGCGGTTGTTCTCTTCGATCGTGTCGCCGTCGACCTCGATCGCCGCCTGGTAGACGTGGATGCCGCTCGTGTCGAGCGCCTGGCGGTAGCTGAACACGTTCTTGCCCGCGTTGAACCGGACCACCTGCGAGCCGAGAAACTCGCCGTTCCGGAAGAGCGAGAGCCGTCCCTGCGCGTCCTTGTGGCTCCACGCCACCACCTTCGCCTGGAACGGCTCGCCGTACTTGACCTCCTGTGGAAGCACGAGCGACTCGGCGACGACCTCCTGCGTGAGGGTGAGCGGCGCCGCCTGGTAGAAGAGGTCGGCGCCGGCGTCCTTCGCCGCCTGCGCGCCCGCGAGGGCGTTGCCGTGGTTCTGGCGGCCGTCGGTGAGCATGACGATGCGGTTGGCCTGGCCGGGCGGCAGCATCGCGAGCGCGAGCTGAATCGCCTGGAAGATGTCGGTTCCCCGGCCGTCCACCGGCGCCTTCGGCCGCTCGACCGTCGGCCTGTTCGTCAGCGTCTGGTCCACCACCGCCGCCTCGCCGAAGACGATCACGCCGTGCCGGTCGCCGCTCTTCATCGAGCGGGCGGCCTCGGCGACGAAGCGGTAGGCGAGCTCCCGCGCCGCCAGGCTCACGCTGTCGGACATGTCGAGGAGGAAGACCACGTTCATCCGGTCGACCCAGCGTGGCAGGCTCGGCCGCAGCAGCGTGAGGAGCAGGAGGGCGAGAAGCGCCCCCCGCACCCCGAGCGCCCAGCGGTCGCCGGCCGTCGTCGGCACGCGGAGGCGGCCCGCGCTCTGGCGCCGCCAGTACAGGAGCCCGTCGGCGACGAGCAGCGCCGTGGCGAGCAGCACGAAGAGCGGCCACAGCTCCCGCTGGATCGGGATGGGCGCGGCCGCGGCGGCCGGGGTCCCGGTCGCCGCCGGGAGGGGGCGTGGCGCGAGGTTCGACTCGTCGGCGTCCATCAGGTTCACGGCCACGCGGGTTTCCCCCTGCGCGGTCGCGAGCGAGTAGACGCCGACCTCGTCCGTCTCGGTGAAGCTCACGACGCCGCGCGTCACGGGCGCCTTGACGGTCCGGCCACTCGGCGTGGTGACGGTCACGCTCGTGACGCCGTGGGCGAGCGGCAGGAGGATAGGCTGGCCGGCCGCGAACTGCAGACTCGACTGGTCGAGCCCGGCCGGGTGGAGCCAGCGGAGGCCGTTCGAGAGGATCAGCGGGAACGCGATCCGCAGCGGCAGGTCGGTCTTGAACAAGTCGAAGCCGATGAAGAGCGCCTTGCGATGGGGCTCCTCGAGCGCGTAGATCAGCGGTCCGCCCACCGCCTCGACGAGCGGGCGGCCCGCGGCGAGCGGGCGCACGCGCAGCGCGTCCTCGATGGCGACCTTCGCGAACTCGACGTGGCGCATGATCGGGTGCGCCCGGTCCCAGTCCATGATCGTGGGCCGGTCGATCCTGCCGAGCACCTCGAGGGGCACGTCGCCCGGCACCGCGTTCACGAAGACGAAGCGCCCGGGCCCCGCCCGGGGCGGCGCGACGGAGTCGAGGATGACGACGTCGGCCTCGCCCATGCCGCCCTGGTACTGGTCCGGGGTCTTCACCTCGAGCGACACGTGGGGATCGGTCGCCAGCACCTTCTCGAGGAAGAGGTTGCCCGAGCTCACGAGCAGCACCGCAATCTTCCGCGGCGGCGGCAGGACGGCGTAGGCGACGTCGTCCACCGCGAGGTCGTCGTCGATCTGGAGGCGCGCCATCACGGTACCGCCGCCGCCGTGGCTGAACGGCAGGACGACCGAGCGGCGCACGCTCGGCTCGAGCGTCACTTGCTTCTCGGCGATCGGCTGGCGGTCGAGCTCGAGCGTGAACGTGAACGTCTGCGGCTCGGCCGTGTAGTTCACGAGCGAGACGAACGCCTGGTAGTCGAAGGAGCCGAAGTAGTTCTTCCGGATGGAGAGGTTCGTGATCCCGACGTTCTGGCTCCGCCGCCCCACGCCGACCCACCGGACGCGCGGGTCGCTCGTCTCGGGGCCCGACGGCAGCGCGAAGGCGCCGTCGGTGAAGACGTGGATCTCGGCGCGGGGGTCGGCCGCGACGAGCGCGCGGGCCGTGCGCACGGCCTCGACGAGCCGGTTCGGCAGGTCGCGCGCCTGCGCGGCGCGGATCGCGGCCAGCGCCCGCTCGCGGTCGCGCGCGAGCGCCGCGGTGACTCTCGGCTGGACACCCGTCTCGATCACCATGACCTCGGCGCCCTCGCTGAGGCGCCGGACGAGGCCGAGCGCCTGGCCGCGCGCGACGTCGAAGCGGGAGGGCGAGAGGTCGGTCGCCTTCATCGAAGCGGAGGTGTCGAGCACGACGACGACCTTGCGCGCGCCGTCCCCCATGAGCGTCACGGCCGGGCGCGCCAGCGCCACGGAGAGGGCGAGGAGCGCCAGGAGCTGGAGGATCAGCAGCGGGTCGCGCTGGAGCCGCTGGAAGAACGCGGACGCCTCCCGGTCGCGGAGCGACGGATCCCACAGGAGCAGGCTCGCCACACGCTGCTCGCGGCGTCGGACCTTGAGGAAGTAGAGGAGGACGAGCGGCAGCGCCAGCGCGAACAGCGCGAGCGCGAGCGGCGAGAGGAGACTCATACGAGGAGGCGCCCCCTCACCTGCGAGAGCACGAAATCCTGCACCGGCGTGTCGGTCGTGACCCGGTGGTAGCCGATCTCGTGGGCGCGGCAGAAGGTCTCGGCGCGCTCGAGGAACGCGCGGAGCCGCTTCCGGTAGGTCCGGATCGCCTCACCGTCCACGCTGAGGTCGCGCACCTCGGCCGTCTCACTGTCGACAAGGCGGAGATCGCCGGCGAGCTCCGGGTCCAGCTCCTCGGGCGCCAGGACGTGGACGAGGTGCACATCGAAGCGCCGCTCCAGCAGCGCCCGCACGCCGCTCTCGAACCCCACTGGATCGAGCAGGTCGGAGATCACGACCGCGAGGCCGGGGTCGCGCGCCCGCACGGCGTAGTTCTGGAGCCCCTCGTCCAGCCGCGTGCCGCCGGCGGACGTCACGCGGCCGAGGAACTCGAGCAGGCTCACGACGTGCCCGCGGCCGCGCGTGGGCGCCCAGCCCTCCGCCACCCGCTCGCGCAGCACCCCCACGCCCACGCGCTCCATGTTGACGAGGCCGATGAAGCCCAGCGCCGCGGCGATGCGCGCGCCGTACTCGAGCTTCGTCGGCGCTCCGAAGTCCATGGACGCCGAGGCGTCGAGCAGCAGGTGCAGACAGAGCTCCTCCTCGTCGACGAAGAGCTTGACGTACAGCCGATCGAGGCGGCCGTAGATGTTCCAGTCCACGTAGCGGAGGTCGTCGCCGACGCCGTAGCCGCGATAGTCGCAGAACTCGACGCTGTGCCCGCGCCGCGGGCTCCGGCGCTCGCCCTTCACGCGCCCGCGGAAGACCCGGCGCGAGTAGAGCGACAGGCGCTCGAGCTGCGCCAGGAACTCGGGGCTCAGCAGCGCGGGGCGCGTCGCGGGCATGCTAACGCTCGTCGAGGGACTGGAAGTAGTTCCGGATCTGGTCGTGGTAGTCGCGTGGCACCTGCTCCCGCGTGATCGAGTCTTCCATCAGCTTCCGGTACTGCCCGATGACGCCGAGGTACTGCAGGCGCGAGGCCATCTGCCCACCGCGGCCCGTCAGGTTGGTGTCGTAGCCGTCCTTCCGTCCGCGGCGCGACTCACCCTCGACGCCCACGTCGAAGGGGTTGGCGCGGAGCCGCGCGGTCGCCTCACCCTTGGGCGCGCCGCTCTTGCCGCGGCCTGGGAGGAGCCCCTCGCCTTCGCCGAAGTCTTGGTCCTCTGGACCCATCCCGTCGCCGCCGCGACCGCGCTCGCGCCCGCGCGCCCCGCGCTCGTCGCGCCCGCCACGCAGGTTCTTGCCCGAGCGCTCCGCCTCGTCCTGCGCACGCATCTTGTCGAGCGCGCGCTGCATGGCCTCGAGGGCGCGATCGGTCTGGCCGCCCTCGAGCGCCTCCATACCCTCGGACGCGTCGCCCGTCCAGTTGCCGCCCTTGCGGCCGAGCCGCTCCATCTCCTCGAGGAGCTCGCGCAGCTTCTTCGGCGAGATGTCGGGGCTGAGCCCGCCGCGCAGCGATTTCGACTTGCGGTAGACCATCTTGTACTGCGTGTTCGTGAAGTCCGACTGGAGATCCGGCAGACGGTCCACCTGCTCGAGGAGCTTCAGGCGATCGTCGCCCTTCTTCAGGAAACTGTTGAAGTCCGGTCGCGCGCCCGAGAGCGCCGTGTCCTTGAAGATCGCCGAGAGATCGCCCGCCGCGGCGCCGGCGGCGCCCGCCGGACGCTGGGCGAAGTCCCGCTCCTCGAGGCCCGCGCGCTTGAGCGGGTCCTTGGCGAGCGGCCGCGAGCGCTCTTCGAGCATCGAGGACTGCGTCCGCTCCTCGCGCGCCTCCTGCTCGCCCGACGGCAGGAAATCCGGAAACCCGCCCGACGGCAGCGGGATCGCGGGCGAGAGCGCGAGCGCGAGCACGGCGAGCGCCGGCACCGGCAGCCAGCGGACCTCGCGCGGGAACACGCGCCGGACGATCCGGCGTGGTGGGAGCCCCTGGACGCGCGCGACGGTGTCGGTGACGAGGACGTCCACGAGCGGCGTCCGGTCGGGCCGCTCCGCCCACTCCAGCGCCGTCGCGACCCGGTCGTCGAGGGCGAACGCGCGGTCCGCGAGACGCGCGGCGTCGACCGGCCCGATCCTCCGGAGCGCGCCGTACAGCGCCCCGGCGAGCGCGCCCGCCGCGACGAACGCCGCTCCGCCGCCGATGGCCACGGCGCCGAGTGAGGCCTTGAAGACCAGCAGGAGGGCGGCGACGAGCGTGCCCCAGAAGGTCCCGCGGAGCGCGTGGTGCTCGGCGCGGCGCTGCCGGATCTGGCGCGCGACGCGCTGGACGAGAACGTCGATCGCCTGCGTCGCCATCAGGTCCTCCCGTGCCTAACGCAGAAAGGGTTCCTGGCCCCGGATCGATTCCGCCTCGGCAGCTGCCACGAGCTGCTCGACCAGGTTGTCGGTGTCTACGCCCTCGGCCTCGCCCTCGAAGTTCAGGATGATACGATGACGCAGCGCCGGCGCGGCCAGCGCCTTGATGTCCTCCATGCTGACGTTGTAGCGCCCCTCGGCGAGCGCCCGGACCTTCGCGCCGAGCACGAGCGCCTGGGCGCCGCGCGGGCTCGCGCCATAGCGGACGAAGCGCCGCGTGGTGTCCGGCGCCCCCTCCCACTGTGGGTGGGTCGCCATGACGATCGCCGAGGCGAAATCGCGGATGTGCGACGCGATCGGCACCTCGCGGATCAGCTCCCGGAACGCGAGCACGCTCGGTCCGTTCATGACGCGGCTCACGACCGCGTGCCGCGACTGTGTCGTCCGGTCGATGATCGCGTTCAACTCGTCGATCGCCGGGTACCGCACCCGCAGCTTGAAGAGGAACCGGTCGAGCTGCGCCTCGGGCAGCGGGTACGTGCCCTCCATCTCGATGGGGTTCTGCGTCGCGAGCACGAAGAACGGCGCGGGCACGGGGCGCGAGGCGCCGCCGACGGTGACCGAGCCCTCCTGCATGCCCTCCAGCAGGGCCGACTGGGTCTTCGGCGTCGCGCGGTTGATCTCGTCGGCCAGCAGGATGTGGGCAAAGATCGGTCCGTGCTGGAATTGGAAGTGCTTCCGCCCGTCGGCGTCCTCCACGATGATGTTGGTGCCGATGATGTCGGCGGGCATCAGATCGGGCGTGAACTGGATCCGCGAGAACGAGAGCTCGAGGCACTCGGCGAGCGTCTTGACGAGGAGGGTCTTGCCGAGCCCGGGCACGCCTTCGAGGAGCACGTGGCCACCGGCGAACATCGCGGTGAGCACGTGCGTGATGATCGCGCGGTGACCGACGATGACCTTCTCGACCTCGGTGCGCAGCGCCTCGAACGCGGCGACGAACTCGCGGACCCGGGCCTCCTGATTCATCGAGGTCTCCTCTCTCCGCTCACGGACGCGTCAACCCGCGCGTCGGTGGCCGTGTCGGGGCGCCCTGGTCTCATACTACTCGATCCCGGTTGCAGTGCATGGACCAATCGGCATTGGCGGCGCCACGGACACACCGGACGGGGTACGCGAACTGCTTTTCGCTGGCGACGAAGCGAGTGCGCAAACTTGGTGCCAATACGCTACGACGGTAAAGCGCCGATTCGGCTATGTGCTATCGATCAGGCCCGTCGATGAGTGTGAAGATTGCTTCACAGAGAAGATCGCTGGATAGAAAAGGGACACAGAGTTGCGCATCCTCCTACAGACAGGTCAGCCCAGTCGGCGCGCCGCGAGGCCTCCGTGGAAGCCGCGCGGTCACGCCGAGACGGGCGCGAGGCCGCGGTAGATCTCGAGGTACCCGTCGATCTCCCGCGCCGGCGGGTAGCAACGCTCGACGAGCTCGCGCCCCGCCGAGCCGAGCCGCGCGCGAAGAACCGGATCGAGGACGAGGCGCGTGGCCTGACGCTCGAGCTCGTCCTCGTCGCGGAACAGGAGGCCGGTGACGCCCTCCTCGATCAAGGAGCGGTTGCCCTCGATGTCGGCGGCGAGCACGGCGCGACCGAGCGCGAGCGCCTCGAGGACTGAGTTCGCCATGCCGCCCTCCGAGATCGAGCAGTTCAGGACGACGTCGGCGCGGGTGAGGAGCAACTTCATCTGCGCGTGGGGCACCGTGCCGAGGTGGGTGGCCCACGGCCGCTCGGCCAGCGCGCGCCGCAACGCCTCGCCCTCCTCGGGGTCGAGGATCGGACCGGCGTAGAGTAGGCGCACCGCGGCGGGGCGCGCCGCGAGGCGAGCCAGGGGGCCGAGCGGCAGGAGCGGCCGCTTCACCGGACGGATCCCGCCGGGGAAGACGAACAGCACCTGCCCGGCGCGCGCGGCGCCGTGCGCCTCGAGCGCGAGCGGCTCGTCGGCGCCGAAGCGCGCCGCCTGCGGCACGACCACGAGGCGTCCGCGGAGATCGGGCAGCATGCCAGCGATCCGATTCGCGACGGAGGCGTGGAAGACCGTTGCGCGCGCCGCGCCCTCGAGGACGCGGCGGACGACCGGAGCGCGCTCGGGATCCAGCAGGTCGTGGTTCGCGTCCGTGCCGGTCAGCGTGACGACCAGGGGCAGCTCGGCGCGGCGCGCCAGCCTGAGCGCGAGCGGTCCGGTGCGATACGCGTGAAAGGCGTGGACCACGGCCGGTGCGTAGCGCTCCACCTCCGCCTCAACGCTCGGCTCCGACGTCGCCGACAAGTCCCAGACCCTGAGCTCGAGGCCCCGCTCCCGCAGGCCCCGGGCGATGCGCGTCACCGTCACGGAGTTGCCGCGCACGGAGGGGTGGGCAAACGGGGTGAGGAGCGCGAGGCGCGGCGCCATCGGCCCGAGGATACGAGGAATGGCGCGATGCGTCCAGCCGCCTCGGAATCCCTCGCGCCCGCCCGAACATCTCATTATAATGACGGCAATGTTGACAGACGCCGATGTCTGAGTGCGGAGCCAGCGGTCCCTCGTCGATCGAGTGCCGGCAGATCGCCGATCTCCTCGGTGATTACCTGGAGGGGGCGCTGCCGCGCGAGACGCGCGAGCTCATCGAGTGGCACATCGAGGGCTGTGCGCCGTGCGTCGCCTTCGTCAACACCTACCGCGGCACGATCGACGCAGCGAAGAAGCTCCGAGAGGTCGAGATCCCCCACGAGCTGAAGAAGCGCCTGCTCACGGTCCTCCGCACGCAGCGAGTCCCTAAGCCGTAACGCGGATCACCGGCTCCCGAACGACCTCACCGATCTCCCAGCAGGTAGCGCCGCGGCGCCGGAATGCGTCCAGGACGGAGCGCGCCCGCTCGGGCGCCACGGAGAAGAGGAGACCGCCGGACGTTTCCGACTCCGCGAGCAGGCCGACGAGGTCACCCGGCACGGTGGGGTCGATGACCAGATCCCGGCCGAAGCTCGCGTCCACGTGGCGGCGGTTGCGCTTCATGCCGCCGCTGAAGTGCCCGGCCGCGGCGAGCTCGCGCGCGCCCGGGAGCAGCGGCATGCGCGCGGCGACGATCGAGATGCCCGCGCGCGATGCCTTGACCATCTCGCCGGCGTGACCGAGAAAGCCAAAGCCGGTGATGTCGGTCGCGCCCTTCGCGCCCGACTCGCGTGCGACGTCCGCGGCGACGCGGTTCAGCCCGAGCATGCTCGCGACGGCGCCCGCGAGGGTCGCCGCGCTCGCGTGGCCGTCCTTCGCCGCCGTCGTGATCACGCCGGTCCCGAGCGGCTTCGACAGGAAGAGCCGATCGCCCGGCCTGAGCCCGCCCTTGACGAGGATGCGCTCCGGATGGACGCGACCCGTGACACACAGCCCGTACTTCGGCTCGTTGTCGACCACGGTGTGGCCGCCGGCGATGACGCCGCCGGCCTCCGCGACCTTCTCGCTCCCGCCGCGGAAGACCTCGGCGATGATCGCCTTCGACATCTCGCGGGGAAACCCGGCGACGGCGAGCGCGAACAGCACCTCGCCCCCCATCGCGTAGATGTCGGACATCGCGTTCGCCGCGGCGACCGCACCCCAGGTCCACGCGTCGTCGACGACCGGGGGAAAGAAGTCCACGGACTCAACGATCGCGAGCTCGGGTCCGAGACGCCAGACCGCCGCGTCGTCGGCTTCCCCGAGACCGACGAGCAGGTCGGGCTTCACCTTCCCCGCAGGCTTGAGCGCCGCCAGCACCTCCTGGAGATCTCCAGGAGCCATCTTGGACGCTCAGCCGGCGCAGGCGGCGTAGGACGTGAGCCTGACCTCCGTGTGGGTGTGCTCGGCCATACCGGTGCTTAAGAGGGCCGCTCGAGCGGCTCCGATTCGACGAAGTCCACGAAGGCCTGGGCGAGCGGCGAGCGGCTCCGCTCGCGATGGGTCACCAGATAGAAGGCGCGAGCGACCCGGAGATCCTTCACCTTCACGCAGTGGAGCAGGCCCGCGCGGCACTCATCCTCGACCGCCCGCTTCGAGATGATCGCGATGCCAACGCCCGCGCGCACGGCCTGCTTGATCGCCTGCGTCGAACCCATCTCGCCGACGACGCGGAAGCCCGAGAGCGCGGCGTTGGCCTCGGCGAGCGCACGCTCGAGCGCGTCGCGCGAGCCCGAGCCGCGCTCGCGGACGATGAGGGGCTCCGTCTTGAGGTCGGCGAGCGCCACGGTCTTGCGGCCGACCCACGGGTGGTCCGCCGGCACGACGACGACCAGCTCGTCGGCCATCAGCTCACGCGCGGCGAGCGAGCGCGGCCCTGGCGGGGCGCCGACGATCGCGACCTCGACGCGCCCCTCCTCCGCCCACTCCGTCACCTGGCGGCTCGCGCCGATCAGCAGCGACACCGAGATCTCGGGATACTTCGCCTTGAACCGGCCGATCAGCGCCGGCAACACGTACTCGCCGGGGATCGTCGAGCCGCCGACGACCAGCTCGCCGCTCATCCGTCCCTGGAACTGGTCGAGCGCCTGGCGCGCCTCGCGCGAGAGGGCCAGCATTCGTCGCGCGTAGCCGAGCAGGAGCCGCCCGGCGCGCGTGGGCGTGGCGCCACGGCCGAGCCGGTCGAGGAGCTGGACACCGAGCTCGTCCTCGAGCGCGCGGATATGCTCCGAGATCGTCGGCTGGGTGAGCGAGAGCGCCTCGGCGGCGCGCGAGAAGCTCGAGAGCTCGGCCACCTTGGCGAACACCTCGAGGCGGCGGAGATCCATCGGGGAACTACCGGACGGGAAGCGACGCGATCAGTGGCAGGAGCAGCCGCCGCCGCAGCAGCCACCGCCCGCCGACATGGCGGACGCGGCGACGCCCGACGCGGTCTTCAGGCCGAAGACCGACAGCTTGCGCATGACGTCCGGACTCTGGCACGTCGGGCAGGCGACCGCGGCGGCCGCGCCGGCAACGTACTTCTCGAAGTCGTTCTGACAGCCCTTGCAGCGGTACTCGTAGATCGGCACCGCCTACTCGCCTCCCCGCTGCACGTAGCTCTTCACGAACTCCTCGGCATTCTCCTCGAGGATGTCGTCGATCTCGTCGAGGAGCTTGTCGATGTCTTCCTTGATCTTCTTGCCCTTCTTGGCGAGCTCGGGGCTCGCGGCGGCGCCGTCGCCGCCCTCGGCGGGCTTGGTGGGCCGGGTCTCCTTCTTCTTCTGCTCAGCCATCGCACCCTCCCTTGATGCATTCTAACATCGGGCGCCCCCTCCTACCGCCGAAACTGCTTGCTGAGGGTCAGGGTCTGGTGCTGGTAGGACGAGGCCAGCCCCACCCCGTAGACACGGTCGGGACGCGACCTGAGGCGTTCGAACCACACCTTGAACGACGTCTGACCGTCGTAGACCATGAACGGCACCTCCCGAGCCCTCACCTCCATCACCACCTTGGTTCCCGGAATACCCCCGTCGCCGTACCCGAACCCCGGATCGAAAAACCCCGCGTAATGGGTCCGGATCTCCCCCGCCCCCGCGTCGTAGACGACCATCTCGGCCGCGAACCGGGGCGGCACGCGGATCCGCTCCTTGGAGACGAGGATGTAGAACCGGTTGGCCTCCAGAATGTAGCTGTCGCGCGCCGGCCGCTTGATCGGCTCCCAGAACTCGTCGGGGTCGTAGTGACCGACCCTGGCGAGGTCGACGGCGGGCGGGTTCGGATGGGCGCGATAGCCGATGAGCCCGTCGGTCGAGGCACCCGAGAGGTCGATCCCCATGCAGAGCCCGTCATTGAACAGCGCGCGCTCGACCGGGATCGGGCGCCCCTCGTCGTCGTGGAGGAGCGGCGCTTCGCCGTAGACCCGCGCGAGCTCCACGTCCGACAGGGACGTCTGGCCCGTGAGCAGGCGGAGCTGGTTGAGCGAGAGCCCGGCTCGCACGCGCACGGGAAAGGATTGGGGCGAGACCTCGAGGTAGAGCGGCCCCATGTAGCCGGCGCGGATCTCGTCGAAGCGGGGCGTCCGGTCGGTGATGACGCGCGTGAAGATGTCCAGGCGGCCCGTCGTGCTCTTGGGGTTGGAGCGCCCCCGCACGTGCGGCGGGAGGTCGAGCGACTCGAGCAGCGGCACCAGGTAGACGGAACCCCGCTGGAGTGTCGCGCCCGCCTCGAGCGACAGCCGGTCGATGACGAGGTCGCTCTGCCCGAGGTCGCTCCCGAGCCGCTCGTGCACCGTCTGGCTGAAGGGCAGGAAGCTCGCGCGGAGCTGGTAGGCGGTCGCGCCGAGCCGGAGGTCGAGGCTCGCCGGCTGAAACTGCTCGTCGGCGATCGGTAGCGGGGCGCGGATCCAGCCCTGGCGCGCGCCCGCGCGGAGCTCGTGGTCCGACAGCACCCCGTCACTCATGGGGCTCCACTTAGCACCCGCGGCGCGGGCCAGTCAATTCAACCGACGCGAGCGACGGCGCCCTCGGTGTCCACGGCGAGCGCGCGGGCGGCGCCGGCGACTCCGGCGCGCCGCAGCGCCTCTTCCAGGGCACGCGCCACGCGGCCGCCGTCGACGCCGCCGTCGACGACGGCGAGGAGCGACGGACCCGCCCCGCTCAGCACGCAGCCGAGCGCTCCCGCGGCGATCGCCGCGGACGTGACACCGCGCATCCACGGAAAGAGCTTCTCGCGGTAGGGCTGGTGGAGCCGATCGTCGAGCGCCGCCCGGAGCGCGGCCGGGCGGCCCGTCTGCAGGCTCGCCAGCAGGAGCGCGACGCGCTGGACGTTGAAGACCGCGTCGGCGCGCGGTACGGCGGCCGGCAGGACCGCGCGTGCGTCGGCCGTGGCATTCGTCGCCTCGGGGATCAAGACCACCCACTGCAGCGGCCGCGGCACCGGGAGGGAGACCGCCGTGACCGCGTCGGCCGTCGCGCACGAGACCGTGAGGCCGCCGAAGATCGCGGCCGCGACGTTGTCGGGGTGGCCTTCGGCGCGCGCGGCCAGCGCGAGCAGCGCGTCGCGGTCGAGCGGCGAGCCGAGGAGCGCGTTCCCCGCCGCGAGACCGCCGACCCACGCCGCGGCACTCGAGCCGAGCCCGCGGGCGAGCGGCACGCGGTTCACGCACTCGAGCCGCACGCCGCGAAAGGGCCGGCCGGCCGCGTCGTACGCGAGCCTCACGCCCCGGACGACCGTGTTGTCGCCATCCTTTGCGAGCTCCGTCGCGCCCTCCCCGCGCAGGCTCACGTCGACCCGGTCGGCCTCCTCGGCCACCACTTCGTTGTGGAGGGCGAGCGCCAGCCCGAGGGCGTCGAACCCCGGCCCGAGGTTGGCGGACGTCGCAGGAACGCGGACGTGGATGCGCACGCGGCTAGAGCCGCTTGAGGAGCCAGTCGGGCGTGAGCGACACCGCCCACGCGTTGAGCAGCACGTAGTAGTTGGTGAAGACGAGCACGCCGACGACGACGAGCAGGACGCCCGCGGCGCGCTCGACGACGGGGATGAACGGGCGGTAGCGCTTGAACACGCGCAGGAACGGCCCGAGCGCCAGCGCGGAGAGCAGGAATGGCACGCCGAGGCCCGCCGAGTAGGCGACGAGCAGGGCGATCCCGCGACCGACGTTCTCGGCGGTCGACGCGAGCGTCAGGATGGCCCCGAGGATCGGACCGACGCAGGGCGTCCAGCCGATCCCGAAGGTGACACCCACCAGGAACGAGCCGACGTAGCCCGCCGGCTTCTGGCGGAGCTGGAGCTGCTGGGTGCGGCCCAGGAAGCCGATCCGGAGCACGCCGACGATGGAGAGACCGAAGACGACGATCAGGAGCCCGCCGATCCGGCGGATCCACACGCGATAGTCGAGCAGGAGCTGGCCGAGCACGCTGAACGAGGCGCCGAGCGAGACGAAGACGACCCCGAACCCGACGATGAAGGCGAGCGCGTGGAGGAGCACCCGCCGCCGCGCGGCGCCGCCGAGGTCGGCGCTGAGGTCGGTAACCGACATCCCCGTGATGAACGAGATGTACGAGGGGAAGAGCGGCAGCACGCAGGGGGAGAGGAACGAGAAGAGCCCCGCGCTGAGCGCGACGACGACGCCGAGCGACTCGCCCATGGCTACTGGAGGAGCCCCTCGATCAGCGCGAGCGCCGCGTCTCCATCCCAGGACCGCGGGCCGAGCGCGAGCGCCGCGACGTAGCCCTCGCGGTCCACGACGAAGCTCGACGGCAGCGCGCGCACGCCGTACGCGTTCCCGACGTCGAGCTTGGGATCGAGCGCGACCGGAAAGGTCAGCTTGTACTTGGCCAGGTACGGGTGCACGACCTTCGGGTCGATGTCCACGGAGACGGCGACGAGCACGAAGCCCTGGTCCTTCTGCCGCTGCCAGAGCCGCTCCATCGCCGGCATCTCTTCCCGGCAGGGCCCGCACCACGTCGCCCAGAAGTTGACCAGGAGCACCTTCCCGCGCTGCTCGGCGAGCCTGAAGCGCTGCCCGCCAGGTGTCGGCAGCGTGAAGTCCTCGGCGAGCTTCCTCCGCGTCGGCTGGATGAGGTCGAGCTCCTTCAGCGCCTCGGCGAGGCTCAGCGCGCGGCCGGCCCGCGCCTTCCGCTTGACGTGGGCCGCGGCGACGGCCGTCGCCGGGCGCGGCTCGACTGAGGGCTCGGCTCGGGAGGATTCCGGCGCCCGGCCGACGGCGGCGTAGAGCCCGGCCGCGCCGATGCCGGCGAGCGCGACCGCGGCGACGAGCACGGCGAGCTTGCGGGGCATGCGGACTCCGGCGTCGGTGGCATTCATCACGCGGACAACACGCAAAGTATACCGCGACATTCCGTGAACGGTCGTGACACCCTTGCTATATTAAGCGGACTTCGATGACGGTCACGATAGTCGCCGACGATCTCACGGGCGCCTGCGACGCGGGCACGCTCTTCGCCGGCAAATCCCCCGTCCCCGTCGCGGTCTGGCCCGACCCGGCCGTCGCCGCCCCGGTGAGCGTCGTGGACACCGAGTCGCGCGATCTCGAGGCGGCCGAGGCGAGCCGCCGCGTCCGCCGCGCCATCGGGCCAGGGGCCCGGGCGGGCGCGACCGTGTGGTTCAAGAAAATCGACTCGACGCTGCGCGGCCACGCGGGCGCCGAGCTCGCCGCGCTCCTCCGGGTGACGGGCGTCGCGAGCGCGCTCGTCTGCCCCGCGTTCCCGGCGCAGGGCCGCACCGTCGTCGACCGCCAGCTCTTCGTGAACGGCGAGCCCCGCGCGAGCGTCGTGGACCGGCTCCGTCCCGAGGTCGACCGGCCGCTCGCCTGGATCCCCCTCGGCGACGTGCGCGCCGGTGGCGTCGCGCTCACCGCGCGCGTGATGCGCCTGGCGGGCATGGTCGTGGTCGCCGACGCCGAGACCGACGCCGACCTCGACGCGCTCGTCGGCGCGGCCCTCGCCCTCGAGGCCCCGCCGCTGCTCGCCGGCTCGGCCGGGCTCGCCCGCGCGCTCGCGGAGCGCCTGGGCCTGCTCGCGGGGCCCGCGTCCTTGCCGACGGGGCGCTGGCTGATCGTCGCCGGGAGCCTGAGCCCGTCGACGCGGCGCCAGATCGCGGAGGCACGGCGCGCGGGGCTCCGCGTCCTCGCGACGCCGGACGCCGGCCGCGGCGACGCCGCGACCGCCGCGGCCGAGGTCGGCGCCGAGGCGGCGCGCCTGCTCGCGGCCGAGCCCTTCGACCTGGTCGTCGTCACTGGCGGCGAGACCGCCGTCGCCCTCTACCGCGCCCTCGGCGCGACGCGCCTCGACCTCGTCGGCGCGCCTCAGCCCGGCCTCGCGCTCGGTTGGCTCGGCATGCCCGGGCGCGCCGATCTCGCCGTGCTGACCAAGGCCGGCGGCTTCGGCCCGCCGAACCTCTTCGTCTCGCTCGCCCGGGAGGCCGGGGCGTGACGGCGCCGATTCTCGGCGTCACCATGGGCGATCCGGCCGGCGTGGGCCCGGAGATCATCGCGCGCGCCTGCGCCGAGCGCGACGTGCGCGCGCGCTGCCGGCCCGTCGTGATCGGTGCGGCGTCCACAATGACGGAGGCCCTCGCGCTCGTGAACTCGCCACTCGTGCTCCACGCCGTCAAGGACGTCGCCGACTGCCGCTTCGACGAGGGCGGGCTCGAGGTCCTCGACCTCGGCAACGTAGACATGTCGACGCTCCCGCGGTGTCGGGTCAGCGCGGCCGCGGGACGGGCGGCCTACGAGTACATCGAGACCGCGGTGACGCTCGCGCGCCGGCGCACGATCCAGGGCATCGTGACGGCCCCGATCAACAAGGAAGCGCTCGCCGCGGCGGGCATGACCCACTCGGGCCACACCGAGATCCTGGCGGCCCTCTCGGGCACCCGAGACTTCGCGATGCTCCTGCTCGGCCACGAGCTGCGCGTGATCCACGTGACCACGCACGTCTCGCTCCGCCGCGTGCCGGACCTGGTCACGCGCGAGCGCGTGCTGCGCACGATCGAGCTGGCCCAGCGCACGCTGGAGGGCCTCGGCCTCGCGCGCGGACGGATCGCCGTCGCCGGACTGAACCCGCACGCGGGCGAGGACGGGCTCTTCGGCGACGAGGAGAAGACGGCGATCGTGCCGGCCATCGAGGCGGCGCGCGCCCGGGGCATGGCCGTGACCGGCCCCTTGCCCGCCGACACCCTCTTCTCCCGCGCCCGCGGCGGCGAATTTGATATCGTCGTCGCCATGTATCACGACCAGGGGCACATCCCCGTGAAGACGCTCGGCTTCAACTACGACGAGGCGACGAAGCGCTGGGTCGGTCTCTCGGGCGTGAACGTCACGGTGGGCCTCCCGTTCCTGCGCGTGTCGGTGGACCACGGCACGGCGTTCGACCGCGCCTGGCAGGGCGTCGCCAACCACGAGTCCATGGTCGAAGCGCTCGACGTCGCCGTCCGGATGCTCGAGCACAGGTGAGCGCCATGCCCCCGCGCGCCTCACGGCGCGACGGCATCGAGCCCGCGGTCGAGCGCCTCGTGATCGCCCCACGTGCGTCGAGGCTCGAGCGCGGCGGCGCCACGGCCGCGTAGCGGCGGGGCGCGCGCGCGAAAGAGGCCTACCTCATGGACGCTCCCGAGATTCGCGGGCTCCTCAGCGACGTGCGCGCCGGCCGCCTCTCCCGCCGCGCGTTCACGGGATCGATGGTCGCCCTCGGTCTCACGGCGCCGCTGGCCGCCCAGATGCTCGCCGCGGCGGGCGCCGCGCAGGCCCAGCCGCGGGGGGAGACGTTCAATCCGACGCGGCGCGGCGGTGGAGGCCAGCTCAAGGCCCTCTGGTGGCAGGCGCCGACGCTCCTGAACCCGCACTTCGCCACGGGCACCAAGGACCAGGACGCCTCGCGCATCTTCTACGAGCCCCTCGCCTCGTTCGATCCGGACGGGAACCTCGTGCCGATCCTGGCCGCCGAGGTGCCGAGCCGGGAGAACGGCGGCCTCGCGCGCGACGGAATGTCGGTGACCTGGCGGCTCAAGCGTGGCGTCGTCTGGCACGACGGCCGTCCATTCACCGCCGACGACGTGGTCTTCAACTGGGAGTACGTCGCCGACCCCGCCACGTCCGCCGTCACCGCCGGCTCGTACCGCGACATCGAGCGGATCGAGAAGCTCGACAGCCACACGGTGAAGCTCGTGTTCGCGCGGCCCCAGCCCTTCTGGGCCGACGCCTTCTGCGGCTTCCGCGGCATGATCATCCCGAAGCACCTCTTCGCGCCCTACACGGGCGCCAAGTCGCGGGAGGCGCCGGCCAACCTCAGGCCCGTCGGCACCGGGCCCTACCGCTTCGTGGACGTGAAGCCGGGCGATCTCGTGCGCGGAGCGGTCAACGCGGGCTATCACGTGTCGAACCGGCCCTTCTTCGACGCGATCGAGCTGAAGGGGGGCGGCGACGCGGTGTCGGCGGCGCGCGCGGTGCTGCAGACGGGCGAGTACGACTACGCGTGGAACATGCAGGTCGAGGACGACATCCTCCGGCGCCTCGAACAGGGCGGCAAGGGGCGCGTCAACATCTGGCCCACGGGCAACCCCGAGCACATCCAGTGCAACTTCAGCGACCCGTGGAAGGAGGTCGACGGCGAGCGCGCGTCGATCAAGACCTCGCACCCGCTGCTGTTGGATCCGGTCGTCCGCCAGGCGCTCAACCTCCTCGTGGACCGCGCGGCGGTGCAGGAGCAGATCTACGGCCGCCAGGGCCAGACGAGCGCGAACTTCCTGAACGCGCCCTCGCGCTTCTCCTCCCGCAACACACGCTGGGAATGGAGCGTCGAGCGGGCGACCCAGCTCCTCGACCAGGCCGGCTTCACGCGCGGCGCCGACGGCATCCGCGCCAAGGACGGTCGGAGACTCCGGCTGGTCTACCAGACCTCGATCAACGCCCCGCGCCAGAAGACCCAGCAGATCGTCAAGCAGGCGGCGGCCCGGGCGGGCATCGAGCTCGAGCTGAAGTCGGTGGTCGCGTCGGTGTTCTTCTCGTCGGACGCGGCCAACCCCGACACCTACCCGCACTTCTACGCCGACCTCCAGATGTACAACACCACGATGGGCGCGCCCGATCCCGGGTACTTCATGAACCAGTTCACCTCATGGGAGGTCGCGTCGAGGGAGAACAAGTGGCAGGGGCGCAACGTCACGCGCTGGCGCAGCGAGGAGTACGATCGGATCTACCGGGCGGCGGAGGTCGAGCTCGACCCGGTCAAGCGCGCGGCGCTCTTCGTCAGGATGAACGATCTCGTGATCCAGAACGTCGTGGTCATCCCGGTCCTGTGGCGCAACGGCGTCTCGGCGTCGAGCGCGAGCCTCCGAGGCATGGATCTCACGGGCTGGGACTCGACGCTCTGGCGCCTCGCCTACTGGTATAACCAGGCATGACACCCCACGGAGGATATCCATGGACGAGCACGGACTGAGAGCGCTGGTCGGTGAGGTGAAGGCGGGACGGCTCTCCCGCCGCCGCTTCGTGCAGCTGATGGTGGGCCTCGGCCTGACCGCGCCCATGGCCGCGCAGATGCTCGCCTCCGCGGGGGTGGCCGAGGCCCAGCTGAAGTGGGCGTCCAGCCCAACGAAGCGCGGCGGCGGCGGCCTGCTCAAGACCCTCTGGTGGCAGGCGCCGACCCTCCTCAACCCGCACTTCGCCGTGGGCACCAAGGACCAGGACGCCTCGCGCATCTTCTACGAGCCGCTCGCCTCCTTCGATCCGGACGGCAATCTCGTCCCCTTCCTCGCAGCGGAGATTCCGAGCCTTCAGAATGGCGGCGTCGCGAAGGACGGCCGGTCGGTTACCTGGCGGCTGAAGGCGAACGTCCAGTGGCACGACGGCAAGCCCTTCACCGCCGACGACCTCGTCTTCAACTGGGAATACGTCATGGACCCGGCGACCGCGGCCGTCACCCAGGGCTCGTACACGAACATCGAGCGCATCGACAAGCTCGACAGCCACACGATCAAGATCGGCTTCAAGAAGCCGACGCCGTTCTGGGCGCGTCCGTTTTGTAGCACCGACGGCATGATCATCCCGAAGCACGTCTTCGAAGCCTACAAGGGCGACAAGTCACGCGAGGCGCCGACCAACCTCAAGCCCGTCGGGACCGGCCCCTACCGGTTCTCCGACTTCAAGCCCGGCGACATCGTGCGGGGCGAGCTCTATACCGGCTACCACATCCCGAACCGACCCTTCTTCGACCAGGTGGAGATGAAGGGCGGCGGCGACGCGATCTCTGCGGCGCGCGCCGTCATCCAGACGGGCGAGTACGACTACGCGTGGAACCTCCAGGTGGAAGACGAGATCCTGAAGCGCCTCGAGCAGGGCGGCAAGGGGCGCGCCGACATCGTCGCCGGCGGCAACATCGAGCACATCCAGTGCAACTTCACGGATCCGTGGACCGAGGTGGACGGCGAGCGCGCGTCCGCCAAGACGCGACACCCGTTCCTGACCGATCCGGCCGTGCGCCTGGCGCTCAGCGTCCTCGTGGACCGCGGCTCGGTCCAGGAGCAGATCTATGGGCGCACGGGTATCGCGACGGCCAACTTCCTGAACTCCCCGTCGCGGTACGCCTCGAAGAACATGAAATGGGAATTCAGCATCGAGAAGGCGAGCCAGATCCTCGACCAGGCCGGCTGGAAGCGCGGGAGCGACGGGGTCCGGGAGAAGGGCGGCAAGAAGCTGAAGCTCGTCTATCAGACGTCGATCAATCCGCTGCGCCAGAAGACCCAGCAGATCGTCAAGCAGGCGGCCGCCAAGGCGGGCTTCGACATGGAGCTGAAGTCGGTGACGGCGTCGGTGTACTTCTCCTCCGACGCGTCGAACCCCGACACCTACACGCACTTCTACACCGACATCCAGATGTACACGACGACGATGACCTCGCCGGACCCCGAGTCCTTCATGAACCAGTTCACCTCCTGGGAAGTGGCGGCCAAGGACAACAAATGGCAGGGACGCAACATCACCCGCTGGCGGAGCGACGAGTACGACAAGGTCTACCGCGCCGCCGAGATCGAGCTCGACCCGGTCAAGCGGGCGGCGCTCTTCGTGAGGATGAACGATCTGGTCATCCAGAACGTGGTTGTCGTCCCGGTCGTCTTCCGGCCGCGGGTGGCCGCCATCAGTAACAGGATGCGCGACGCGATCCAGAGCGGCTGGGGCTCCGACTTCTGGGCGCTCGCCTACTGGTCCAAGCAGGGGTAGCGGGCGGGCGGCGCCCCGCCCCCAGCACATGCCCAAGTACCTCCTGCGCCGGGCCCTGATCTCGATTCCCGTG
>QHSZ01000005.1 GCA_003220595.1 Candidatus Rokuibacteriota bacterium
CAGGATCACCTCGGGCGCCTTCGCCACGGCGGCTTCCAGGCTGTAGCGCGGATACGAATCGCCGTCGCCGGCGCTGATCGACTCGCCGCCCGCGAGCCGGATGAGCTCCGTGACGAGCGCGTCCCGGCCCGGCACGATCAGCGGCTCCGGCCAGAGGACGTAGAGGACGCGTGGGCGCCGGTACGGCGCGACCGCGCGGCGGACCGCGTCGACGCGCTGCTCGATCCGCGCGCGCAGGGCGTCCGCCGCGGCCCGGCGGCCGGTGAGCTCGCCGAGGTGTGAGACCAGCGCCGTGACGTCGGTCACGCGGTGGGCGACGACGAGGTAGGTCGGGATCCGCAGGCGCCCGAGCTGGGCGACGGTCTCCTCGCGGGTCCCCTCGGTCGTCGCGACGACGAGGTCGGGCTTCCGCGACACCAGGACCTCGAGGTTCGGGCTGACCATGCCGCCCACGCTCGGCTTCTGGCGCGCGGCCGGAGGATAGTCGCAGAAGTCCGTGACGCCGACGAGACGGTCCTCGGCGCCGAGGGCGAAGAGGATCTCCGTGACGCTCGGGACGAGCGAGACGATCCGGGTGGCCGGCGCGGCGAGCGTCACCGGGCGCCCGAGCATGTCGCGCGTCGTGAGGGCGGCCGCCGGCGCTCGGAACGTCAGCACCAGGGTCAGGGCGAGCAGCGCCGTCTTCACGAGCCCGCACACGCGGCGACGAGCGAGGGCGCGAGCGCCGGGTTCGAGGCGAAGTGGAGGTGGACGTAGCTCATGAGTGTCCGGCCGACCAGGTAGCCCTCGGCGCGGCGCTCGGCTCCGCGCTGCGTGATCCGGTAGGCGCGCGCGACGCCCTCCGGCACGGGGTCGACGCTCGAGTAGTGGAACTCGTGGCCGCGCGCGATGGCGCCCGACGGCCCGAGCGGGGTCTCGCCGGTGAACGCGACCTCCGTGTAGCCGAGCGCCATGCGTCGCGGGGACATCCGGACCCGCACCGGCAGCACGCCGACCATCTCGTGGGCGGCGCCGCCCCCGTCCTCGAGGCTCTCCGCGAGGTACATGAGGCCGCCGCACTCGGCGTAGATCGGCCGACCCGAGTCCGCGAAGCGGCGCACCGCCCGGCGCATGGCGACGTTCTCGGCGAGCCGTCGCGCATGGAGCTCGGGGTAGCCGCCGCCGAGGTAGAGCCCGTCGACCGGGGGCAGCGCCGGGGCGTCGAGCGGGCTGAACGCGACGAGGTCGGCGCCCGCCTCGCGCAGCAGGTCGAGGTTCTCCGTGTAATAGAACTGGAACGCCGCGTCGTGGGCGACGCCGATCCGTGCTCGCCGGGTCGGGGCCGGCCCGTGCCGCCCTGAAACACACTCACGCTCGGGCCCGCCCCGGGCCGGAAGCACGCTCGGCGTCGCGAGCGACAGGAGGCGGTCCAGGTCCACGGAGCGCTCGACCGCGTCGCCGAGGCGGCGGAGCCGCTCCTCGCTGAGCGCCCCCTCGAGGGCCGTGACGAGTCCGAGATGGCGCTCCGGCAGCGCCAGCGCCTCCTCGTGGAGGACGGCGCCGAGCGGCTCGGCCCGGCAGGCCGACCGGATCGCGTCGAGCACGAGACGGCCGTGGCCCACGCTGCCGGCGCGGTTCACGATCGCGCCGGCGACACGCAGCGCAGGATCGAAGGTCTCGAAGCCGCGCACCACCGCGGCGGCGCTCCGCGCCTGGGCCCAGGCGTCGAGCACCAGCACCACGGGCGCGCCCAGCCACTTCGCGACCTGCGCCGTCGACCCCTCGTCGCTCGTGGGCTCGAAGCCGTCGAAGCAGCCCATGACGCCCTCGACGACGACGACGTCGGCGCCCGTCGCGTGCCCCGCGACGCACTCGAGGACCCGCTCGCGGCCGCACATCCAGCCGTCGAGGTTGTACGACGGGCGCCCGCTGGCCTGCGCGTGGAAGCCCGGGTCGATGAAGTCGGGGCCGACCTTGAACGCCTGGACAGAGAGCCCGCGGCGGCGTAGCGCCTCGAGCAGCCCGAGCGTGATCGACGTCTTCCCGACCCCGGACGCCACCCCCGCGATGACGAGCGCGCGCATGGTCATCGCTGACTCACCCCGGCCGACTTGAACGTGGCCATCTCACGGTAGAGCAGCGCGGCCGCGCGCGCGAGGTGGATGAAGAGCGCGGCGCCCGTCCCCTCGCCCAGGCGCAGCTCGAGGTCGAGGTACGGCGTGAGGCCGAGGTGGGTGAGGACCGCCGCGTGGCCGGGCTCGGCCGAGCGGTGCGAGGCGAAGAGCGCCGCGCGCGCCGCGGGCGCGAGCGTCACGGCCACGAGGGCCGCGGCGCCGGCGATGAAGCCGTCGAGAACGACGGGCACGCGTCGGGACGCGCCCGCGAGGATCACGCCCACGAGGCCCGCGATCTCGAAACCCCCGACCTTCGCGAGCACGTCGAGGCCGTCGCGCGGGTCGGGCGCGTTCACCGACAGCGCCCGCGCGACGACCTCGACCTTCCGCGCGAGCCCCGCGTCGTCCACGCCGGTGCCGCGGCCCGTGACGCGCTCGGGCGGGGCACCCGTGATGGCCGCGGTGATCGCGCTCGCCGCGGTCGTGTTGCCGATCCCCATCTCTCCCGTGCCCAGCAGATCGGCGCCGGTCTCGAGGGCGTCGAGGGCGAGCCGCGCGCCCGTCTCGATCGCGCTCACGGCCTGGCCGCGCGTCATCGCGGGCCCGCGCGCGAGGTTGGCCGTCCCGGGAGCGATCGGGCACGAGACCAGCCCTGGCGCCGTCGGGGTCGGATTCGCCACGCCGAAGTCGGCGACGACCACGCGCGCGCCGGCCTGGCGCGCCAGCACGTTGACGGCGGCGCCGCCCCCGAGGAAGTTCTCGACCATCTGCGCCGTCACGATCTGGGGGTACGCGCTGACGCCCTCCGCGACGACGCCGTGGTCGGCCGCGAACGTGAAGATGACCGGTCGGCGCACGCCGGGCGCGCCGCCGCGCAGCACGGCCAGCCGGAGCGCGATCTCCTCGAGGCGGCCGAGGCTCCCGGGCGGCTTCGTGAGGCCGTCGAGGTGGCGCTGCGCCTCGGCGGCGAGCCCCGCGGGCGGCGCGGCGATCGAGCTAAGGAGACTGGAGAGCATCGAAGCCGGGCGCGGCTCGCCCCGACGGCGGAGGCACGGACTTGAGCGTGACGGGAATGCCCGCGACCATCAGGACGACGCGGTCGCACGCGGCGGCGACCTTCTGGTTGACGAAGCCGAGCAGGTCGCGGAAGCGCAGGCCGAGGTCGGTCTCGGGGTGCACGCCCGCGCCGACCTCGTTGGAGACGAGCGTGAGCGCGCACGCCCGGCGGCCGATCAGCTTGGCGAGCGCCTCGGCCTCGTCGAGCAGCACGTCCTCGCCGTCGCCGCGCAGGAGCCGGTTCGAGACCCAGACGGTGAGGCAGTCGACGACGACCGCATCATAGGCGCCCTCGAGCCGCGCCAGGCACGCGACGAGGTCGTGGGGCTCCTCGACCGTGGTGAAGTGGCGCGGGCGCTCGGCCCGGTGGCGCGCGATCCGTCGCGCCATGTCGCCGTCCCCCGCTCGGGCCGTGGCCACGAAGGCGACGCGCCCGCGGAGCGACGGATCGCTGACGGCGAAGCGGCTCTTGCCGCTGCGGGCTCCACCGAGAACGAAGAGCGATGACGCCAAGACCCCCGGGTCCTCCCTCGAAGACCGGTTTCAAGGTGCGCGCCCGGGCAGGTCTCCTGGCTCTCGGATCGTCCTACTCCCCGCGCCTTCCCGGCCCGACGGCCAGTGGCGTTCGCGGGTTTCGTCCCCGATTACAGTGACGGGGTCGCGGCGGCTTTCAACCGCCTTCCCTGGGCCCGACGGGGCTCCCGGGGCGCGAGCTACGCGGTGACGGTAGCAGATCGGGGTGCCCTACGCAACGGAACCCATGGTGGCTGCTGCGCGTTGAACGCGATGACGGCGACTCGTGCTAAGGTCGGCCGACCGTTCTCACCGCGGGAGGGACACGTCATGGAGATGGAGCGTCGCGATTTCCTGAAGCTGGCCGCCGGCGCCCTCACCTACGGAATCGCGACCGAGCCGACCTGGGCGCAGACAGCGAAGGTCGAGGTCCACTGGCTGGGGCAAGCGACGACCAAGCTGACGACGCTCACCGGCAAGGTCATCGTCATCGACCCGTTCCTCACCGGAAACCCGAAGACGCCGCAGCAGTACAAGAACCTCGACACGCTCGGCAAGGTCGACGTGATCCTCGTGACCCACGGCCACGGTGACCACGTCGGCCTGATCGGCCGCACGGACGGGTCGTGCGACGCGGCCGAGCTGGCGCGCCGCACGGGCGCCCCCGTGCTCGGTCCCGCCGGCTTGATCGCGACGATGGTCGACCTCGGCTGGGTGCCCCCGGACAAGGCGGTGCGCTTCGGCAAGGGCGGGCGCGTGAACCCGCTCGGACCGCAGATCACGATCACCCAGGTGCGCGCGGAGCACTCGTCGGAGATCACCGTCGTCGATCCGGTCACGAAGAAGAGCACGACCTATCCGGGCGGCGAGCCGGGCGGCTTCATCGTCGAGTTCGAGAACGGGTTCAAGCTCTACCACATGGGCGACACCGGGCTCTTCGGCGACCTGCGTCTGATCGGCGAGTACTACAAGCCCGACCTCGCCATGATCCCGATCGGCGGCCACTTCGTCATGGACCCGCGCGACGCCGCGTACGCGACGAAGGAGATGCTCCGGCCGAAGTTCGCGATCCCGATCCACTACGGGACGTTCCCGGTCCTCCGGGGCACACCGCAGGAGTACCAGGCGGCGCTGGGTCAGACGACGACGCAGGTCTTTCCGATCAGCCCGGGCGACACGCTGAGGTTCTAGGCGGGAGCCCCGCGCTCAGGCGATCTGGGAGCGCTCGTGAGCCCGGATGCGCCGCGAGAGCGTGACGAGCATCCGCTCCGTCAACCCCGGGACCTCGCGGAGCAGCTTCCAGAAGTGCAGCCGCTCGATCACCAGCACGCGCAGGTCGGTCTTCGCCTTGATCGTGGCCGAGCGCGGCTCGCCGTCGAGCAGGCTCATCTCGCCGAAGAACTCGCCGGGCCGGATCCTGGCCCGTTTCTGCGGCGAGACGGTCACGTGCGCCGTGCCGTCGATGAGGATGAAGAACTCCTCGCCCGGCTCGCCCGAGCGGAACAGGATGGTCCGCTCGGGCACCTCGACGACCTTGGAGATGTCGGCGATCGAGCGGAGCTGCTTCAGGCTGCAGTCCGCGAAGATCGGCACGCGCTCCAGGTGGCGGATCTTTTCCTCGCGGCCGACGCGGAAGCCCTCGAACATCCGCCCGATGAGTCCCATCACGCCCCCTTCCGGTCTTTGTCGGCGTAGCTGACGGCCAGTCCCGCTGCGGCGTCCGCCTGGATGCCGTAGGGCGGGACCGGATAGCGTAGCCCGTTCTTCGAGAGCGCGGCGAGGCCCTCGAGTACCTGCGGGAGGTACCGCGGGGCGATCGCCATCAGCAGCTCGTCGTCGGCGACGCCCCCGTAGCGCCGCTCCGCGTAGCACGGGATCGTCAGCGCGGGCTCGCCCGTCTTGAGCGCCTTGCCCCACGAGTCGGCGCAGGCCGACTCGCCGACGGACGTGAAGCTGAGCTTCCGGTAGCCCGTCCACTGGAGGCCGTTGATGAAGAAGATCATCTGCCCCGGGGTGCCGTAGATCAGGCAGATGTCGGGCCGGTCGAGCCGCCCGGACGTGAGCGGCGAGACCGCCATCGCGCGATAGCGGCCGTGCGGGACGCAATCCATCGCGCGCTGGTGGAGGCTCGCGTCCTCCTGCGTCTTGAACCACACACCCGCCATGCGCCGGCCCGACAGCCACTCGTCGTCCTGGGGATGGAGACCGATGACCGCGCCGCACTGGGCGCCCACGAGGTCGGCCATCGTGATCCCGACCGTCCAGCCGAGCTGCCGCGCCTGGGCGACGATCTGGTCGGTCGTGTGCTTCGCCTTCGGCCGGCGGATCCTCGGGATCGCCTCCATCTCCTCGACGGTCTCGAAGAGCTTCATGCCGATCGGGACCGAGCGCAGACGGAGGTAGCGGTTCAGGCCATCGACGATCGCGTTCCAGTCGTACGTCTCGGTGTCTGTCATGGAAGTCCTCGCAGGCGCTCGAGCTGCCGGCGCTCGCGCTTGGTCGGCCGGCCGGCGCCCGGCGGTCGGTACGGGGGTGGCGCCTGGCGCTGGCGCGGTGGCGCCGGCGGCGTCTGGTCCGCGTAGAGCGCGCGCGCCACGGGTGCGGGCCCGCGCCGCTCGGAGAGCGCCAGCACCTGCACGAGGCGCTTGTCGCGCGGGAGCGTGATCACGAGCCGGTCACCCACGCGCAGGGCCTTCGCCGGCTTCGCGGCGTCGGCGTTCACGTCCACCTTGCCGCCCGCGCAGGCCGCCGTCGCGAGGCCGCGCGTCTTGAAGAAGCGCGCGGCCCAGAGCCATTTGTCGACGCGGAGCGAATCGGGCGGCGCCGGCACGGGACGAAGGTATCATAAGGCGCATGCGGGCCCGGACCGCGATGCTGGCCGCCACCCTCCTCCTCACCGCCACGGCGTGGGCGGCCGACGTCCTCCTCGTCCAAGACTGGTCGAAGCTCGCGGTGGGCGCCAAGGGCGTTCCCGACGGCTGGAAGGGCGATCAGATCTGGGGCAACCCCAAGCACGACTTCACGGTCGTCGAGAACGACGGCCGCCGCGTGATCCAGCTGAAGAGTCGGAACGACAGCTCCACGATCACCAAGGAGCTCACGGGCAAGTGGCGCCTCAAGGACACGCCGATCCTCGAGTGGAGCTGGAAGGTCGTCACGCTCCCGAAGGGCGCCGACTCGCGGAGCAAGCACACCGACGACCAGGCCGCGCAGCTCTATCTCGTCTGGCCGCGCTTCCCCAAGGAGCTGCGCTCTCGACTGATCGGCTACGTCTGGGACACGCAGGCGCCCGCCGGGCTCGTCGTGAAGAGCGAGAAGACGAGCATGGTCACCTACGTCGTCGTGCGCTCGGGGTCTGCCGAGCTCGGCCGGTGGCTCACCGAGCGCCGCGACGTCGTCGCGGACTTCAAGAAGATCTACGGCGAGGAGCCCGAGAACCCGGAGGCCATCTCGATCGCGATCGACTCCGACGACACCAACTCCGCCGCGGAGTCCTTCTTCGGAGCGATCGCCTTCAAGCGGCGATGAGCGACGCGCGCCTGTCTCACGCCACCCACGGTGCACGCCGGCCTCGCGGACCCCGGTAAGATGAGCGGGGACGCGCGGCGCTTCGTCGGCGCGCTCGCCGAGGAGAACGCGAGCTTCTGGCGGGACCGCGACGTCCGCCTCGACCCGAACGCGCCCCCGGCGCTCCGCCTCGAGCAGATCCGGTACCGCATGCGCCAGGGCGTCTACAACGAGCTCCGGTCCGTCGAGCTGATCGCCGCCTGGATCCCTCACGTGCCCGAGCGCGAGATCCGCGAGCTCCTGCCCGGGCAGCTCGACGACGAGCACCGTCACTACCGCTTGCTCCGGGCGCGGCTCGTCGCGCTCGGCGAGGACCCCGACGGCTACCGTCCGCTGCCCGAGTGGGAGGCGCTCTTCGACTGGCTCTGCGCCTGCCGGACGCGCCCGACCCTCGAGAAGCTCGCGATGTTCCAGTTCGCCGGCGAGACCCAGTCGTGCGAGGGGTTCGAGACGCTGATCGCGCTCGCGCGCGACGTGGACCCGGAGACCGCCGAGCTCTACCGCGCGGAGATCCTCCCGGACGAGTACCGGCACGCGGCCATCGGGCGGAAGGCGCTCACGCTGCTCGCCGACACACCGGCGCTGCAGGCGCGGGCGCGCGCCGCGTGCCGGGAGATGAACGACAGGATCTTCGCCGCCTATGGCGCCCACCGCGCCCGAGCCGATCGCGGCGCGTAGCGCGCGCGCTCAGCGGCTCTCGGTCAGCCGCGGCACGAGGGTCACGAGCTCGACCGCCGCGAGCCCCGCCGCCACGCTCGCCGCGTCCACGACGGCCTCGTTCATCGCCCCGGTGTACCACTGGCCCGCCGGCGACTCGAGGAATCCCAGGTACGCGGTCAGCTCGGCGTCGGTCAGCTCGGCGTAGGCGAGCAGCATATCTTGAAGGCACGCGATCCGGATCGGCGTGAACCCCTGGATCCGGGCCAGCGTCAGCTGGCTCTCGAGCTGGTCTCGCGAGACCCGCAGATGCGCCGGACGGAGGGGCTCGGCGACCCGTGCGAGGCTCCGCATGAGCGCCATCGCCACGTCGAGCGCCGTCTCCGAGACGCCGCGGCGCTCGTCGAGCAGCTGCACCAGGGCGACGCGCTCGTCCGACGGCGACACCACCGCGGCGCGCCCGGCCGGGAACGCCGCGATCTCGTGCCGGGTGATCCGGCGGCCGAGCGGCGAGCGGTACCAGGCGAGCGTGGCGTCGAGCCGGGCCGGGTCCACGTTCCGGCCGAGCGCGAGCCGGACCCGCGCGAAGAGGATCCCGCTGTCGAAGTGGCGCGCCGCGACCCGGTCCACCACGCCACGGTCGTGAGCGTCGAGCTCGCCGTGCGCCTCCCGCAGCTGAGCATTGATGCCACCGGCGAGGGCCTCGAGCTGGGCGCGCAGCGGGGACAGATCGAGGAGCTCGTCCACGTCGGCGGTGGTCGTCTGCGAAGGACGCTCGAGACGGGGAGCCGGCCCACGCTCCACGAGGCCGCGCGGCGCGACCGCCTCGGCGGGAGCCGCACTCCACATCAGCATCGCGCCGCCGAACAGCAACATGAGCGTCCGACCACGGACCATCGCCCGCCTCCTTCGAGGGTCGCCCCGGAGGCGCCCACACTCTGATACAGCAATGGGGGTGCCGAGTTCAGAATGCTTATACGACGGCTAGTTAGGGAATGGACTAGAGCAGAGGAACCGGAAATATACCGGCCACTCTTAGTAAGGGAATTACCTAGGTATGGGTTGTCCGCTGACCACTAGCACCGGCACCCGTCAGATCGCGAGCGCGTAGCCGTCGCGGCGTGGGTCGGCGCCGGCCATGAGCGCGCCGGACTCCTGGTCGCGGACGATTCCCTGGCCGCCGCCCACGATCCAGGACCAGTCATCGATGGTGTTGACCTGGTGGCCGCGCCCCGCGAGCGCCGTGCGCGTGTCGGCGGCGATGCGCGCCTCGGCGTCGACCAGGCGGTCGCGGTAGACGCGCGCGCGCGGCGCTTCGATCGCTTCCTGGACGTTCATGCCGAACTCCAGGACGTTCAGGAGCATCTGGGGCGTCGTCTGGAGGATCCCGTAGGAGCCGGGGGTGCCGATGGACATGGCGAAGGCGCCGTCGCGGAAGACCTGCGTCGGCGACATCATCGTTCCCGCCTTCTTGCCGGGGCGCAGCATGTTGGGTGACTCGGGGTCGCGGTCCATCCACTTGAGGATGTTGTTGAGGACGAGCCCGGTGCCCGGCACGGCGAACCCCGAGCCGAACGGCACGCCGAGGGTCTGCGTGACCGAGACGACGGTGCCGGAGGCGTCGGCGCAAGCGAAGTGGGTCGTCTGCTCGTTCTGGAAGCTCGCGGGATGGCCCTCGCGGATCTCGTCGGCCAGCCGCGCGCGGTTGTGGCGCTCGCCCTCGCTCCGCCCCGCTCGCACGGGGTCGATGCGGGCGCGCTGCGCTCGCGCGTACGCCTTCGACAGCAGGCCCCGGATCGGCACGTCTCCCGTGTAGGCGTAGGCGAGCCGGTCGGCGGACCCGAGCTTGATCGCCTCGATCAGGTGATGGAGATAGTCCACCGAGTTGTGGCCCCACGCCTGCACGTCGAAGCCCTCGAGGATGTTGAGCGTCTCGAGCATCTGGAAGGCCGAGAACGGCGGCGGCACCGAGGAGACGTCGTGCTCGCGGTACCGGATCGTCACGGGCTCGCGCCACTCGGGTGCGAAGGCCGCCAGGTCCTCCTCGGCGAGCCAGCCCCCGGCCTCCGTCACGGCGCGGGCGATCGCCTTCGCGATCGGCCCCCGGTAGAAGACCTCGCTGCCGCCCTCCGCGACCTGGCGAAGCGTCGCCGCGAGCTCTTTGTAGGTCACGACGGCGCCCGCGCGCGGGCCGCCGTTGCCGAGGTAGAGGCGCTGCGCCTCCGGCGAGCGCCCGAGCGTGGCGCGCGCGGCCTCGAAGAAATCCACGTTCTTGAACGTCAGCGGCACGCCGCTCTCGGCGAGCTCGATCGCGGGGCGGAGCACCCCGGCGCGGTCCATCGAGCCGAAGCGCTCGAGCGCGGCCAGCCAGCCGCCGAGGTTGCCCGGCGTCGCGCACGACTTTGGGCCGCCCGCGAGCTCGTCGTCGGTGCAGCGCCGGGCGTCCGCCGCCTTCGGCGCGCGGCCGATGAAGTCGAGCACGTGCCGCTCGCGGCCGCGCGAGATCAGCATGAGGCCGATCCCGCCCGCGCCCGACATGAAGGGCTCGACGACGTTCAGCGTCGAGCCCACGGCGACGGCCGCGTCCACGGCGTTGCCGCCGGCGAGCAGCATGCGGATCCCGGCCATGGAGGCGAGCGGGTGGGCGGAGGCCACGACGCCGCGGGTTCCCATGACGGTCGGGCGGTAGGCGTTCCGGTGTGGAGGCATCAGGCGGCTCCTTGCTTGTCGGTGGCGAGGCCGCGCGCCTTCGGATCGAGCGCGTCGCGTAGGCCGTCGCCGACCAGGTTGAGGGCGAGGATCGTCAGCATGATCGCGGCGCCCGGGTAGAGCACGAGCCAGGGCGCCTGCTGGATGTAGAGCCGGCCCTCCGAGAGGATATTCCCCCACGAGGGCACGTAGGGCGGGACGCCGACGCCGAGGAACGACAGCGCCGCCTCGGTGAGCACGGCGGCGGCGAACACGAAGCTCGCCTGGACGACCACCGGCGACAGGCAGTTGGGCAGCACGTGACGGGTGAGGAGCGCCCCGTCGGAGGCGCCGAGCGCGCGGGCGGCCTCGACGTACGCGGTCTCTCGGATCACGAGGACGGAGGCGCGGACGATGCGCGCCACGCGCGGCGTGTAGACGACGCCGATCGCGACGACGACGTTCAGCACGCTCGGTCCCAGGACGGCCATCAGCGCGATCGCCAGCACGATCGCGGGAAACGCCATGAGGCCGTCCATCACGCGCATGATCGCATTGTCGAGCCGCCGGTAGTAGCCCGCGAGCAGCCCGCAGAAGACGCCGGCGACGAGCGCGAGGGCGACGACCGCCGCGCCCACGAGGAGTGAGAGCCGCGCGCCGTACACGACCCGGCTCCACACGTCGCGCCCGACGTCGTCGGTGCCGAGCCAGTGGGCGCGGCTCGGCGCCGCGAGGCGCGCCGCGACATCCATCCGAGTGGGGTCGCCGCCCAGCACCGGCGCCAGCGCCCCCGCGGCGGTCACCCCGGCCAGGAGCAGGCCGCCCACGACCACGATCTTCCGCCGCACGAGCGGGGCGGCCCACGGCCGCACGCGGCGGGCGCCGCCGGGGCGCGCGCCGAGCGCCGGGAGCGCCTGCGCCTCGGGCCGCGACACGCCGGTCATTTTACCGGGGTCCGCGAGGCCGGCGTGGGCCGTGGGTGGCCTGAGACAGGCGCGCGTCGCTCACTGGTAGCGCACCCGCGGGTCGAACGCCAGGTACGAGAGGTCCACCAGGAGGTTGATCACCATGTAGACCGCGGCGACACAGAGGACGACGCCCTGGATCACCGGGTAGTCGCGGCGCAGGACCGCGGAGATGATGAGCCGCCCGAGCCCCGGGATGTTGAAGACCGTCTCGACGACGATCGCGCCGCCGAGGAGAACCGCGAAGCTGACGCCGATGATCGTGACCGTCGGGATCATCGCGTTCTTGAGCGCATGCTTCCAGACGACCGTGCGCTCGGCGAGCCCCTTGGCGCGGCCGGCGAGGATGAACGGCTCGCGCAGCACGTCGAGCATGGCCGAGCGTGTGATCCGCGCGATCAGCCCCGACTGGACCACGCCGAGGGCCACGGCCGGCAGCACCAGCGAGCGCAGGGTCTGCAGCGCGCCGTGCTCGAGCGGCGAGTAGCCGGCGACGGGGAACCACCCGAGCTGGACCGAGAAGACCAGGATGAGCAGCAGGCCCAGGAGGAAATTCGGCACCGAGATCCCGAGGAGGGCGAACAGCATCAGGGCCTGGTCCTCGGACGAGTTGGGGCGCCGCGCCGAGACGATTCCCGCGGGGACGCCGATCGCGACCGCCAGGAGCGTGGCGAGCGACGTGAGCAGCAGGGTCGGCTCCACGCGGTCGGCGATCGCCTCCAGGACGGGCCGCCGCAGGAAGATCGAGTCGCCCAGGTCGCCGCGGAGGAGCCGCGCGTACCAGCGGACGAGCTGCGCCGGCAGCGGCGCATCGAGGCCCAGCTGGTGCTGCAGCCGCTTCACGTCGTCCGCCGAGGCGTATGGCCCCGCGATGACCGACGCGGGGTCACCGGGCGCCAGGTGCATGAGCACGAACGCCACCGTCGCCACGACCAGCGCGACGGGGATCAGCGCCAGCAACCGGCGCGCGAGGTACGTCTTCACCCGGGCTACTTATCGAGCCAGACGTTCCACAGAAACAGCTCGGGCGACACCTGGAAGCCTTTGACCTCCGCGCGCGTCACGTCAAGCTGGAAGTAGTCGCCGAACTTGATGCGCCCGACGTCCTCGTAGAAGAGGGCCTGGACCCGCTCCCACATCGCCCGCCGCTTCTTCGGGTCGAGCTCGGTCACGAGCCCTTCCATGAGCTTGTTCTTCTCCTCGAGGCACCACCAGCCGGGCCAGTTGCAGTCCACCGCCGTGGTGAACGCCGGCTCGTGGGTCAACGTGAAGCCCGTCGAGAACACGTCCCACAGCTCGGATTTGTTGCGGCGCTGGACCAGCGTCGCCCAGTCCACGACCTGGAGATCGATCTTGAAGCCAGCCTCCTCGAGCTGCTGCTTGGCGACGAGCGCGTTCTTGTACATCCACTGGTACTCCTGGGTCGTGATCCAGCGGATCGGCTGACCGGCGTAGCCCGCATCCTTGAGGAGCGTCTGCGCCCTCGCGGGGCTCTTCTGGTTGTAGAGCTCACCGCTGGTCTTCGTCCACCACGCCGGCTGCTCCGGAAAGAGGAGGCCGGGGTCGAGCCGGTAGAAGTCCTTGTGACCGAAGCCCGCCGCCATGATCGGCTCCATGTCGAGCGCGGCCTGGAGCGCCTGACGCAGCCGCTTGTCGGTCATCGGCCCCTGCTTCTGGTTCAGGACGGCGGTGGACCAGCCGTACGGCTTGACGATGCGCGGGGCCACGCCCGGCATCGTCCTGATGCGGTCGTACTGGTCCTGCTTGATCTGCTGCGCGAAGTGGTAATCCCCGGTCTCAACCCCGGCGAGCCGCACCGCGACGTCGGGCACCGGGATGAAGAGGATCTCGTCCACGAACGCGGTCCGCCGGCCGGCGTAGCCGTCGGGCGCCTCCGTCCGAGCCGCGTAGTCCTTGAAGCGCGCCAGCCTGATATGGCGGTCCGGCTTGTGCTCGACGAAGCGGAAGGGGCCCGTGCCGATGACCTCCTTCGGCTGCCCGTCGGCGGCCGCGTCGCAGACCTCCTTCGGGTAGATCGCGGCGCCGTTGTTCGGCCGCGCGAGCGCGGCGAGGAGCACGCCGGAGGGCGACTTCATGTGGATGGCGATCGTGTACGGGTCCTTCGCCTCCACGGCCTCGACGTTCTTGAAGATGGCCTTGCCGGTCCCCGCCATGCGCCCCCAGCGGTTGAGCGAGGCGACGACGTCCGCGGACGTCATCTCCTTGCCGTTGTGGAAGCGGACGCCACGGCGCAGTCGGATCGTGTAGCGCCGGCCGCCGTCGGCGACCGTGTGGCCCTCGGCGAGCATCGGCGCCGGCGTGAAGCTCCGGTCGTAGGTGTAGAGGGTCTCGTAGACGTG
>QHSZ01000006.1 GCA_003220595.1 Candidatus Rokuibacteriota bacterium
GTTGCGCGTCTTTTCCAGCGAGTACTGCCGTTCCACTGTCCGTCCCTGCTTTCTCTGCCGCGGTTGAGTCCGCCCGATACATGCGAAGAGGGGGGCAGGCTCCGGCCCCCCTCTCGGTTCGGTATCGCGCTACCAGCGATAGTGAGCGAACGCCTTGTTGGCCTCCGCCATCTTGTGCGTGTCCTCGCGCTTCTTGACCGCCGTGCCTCGGTTGTTGGCCGCGTCGAGCAGCTCGGCGGCGAGCTTGTCCGCCATCGAGCGCTCGGCCCGCCGCCGGGCGGCGCCGATGACCCAGCGCATCGCGAGCGACGTGCGCCGGTCGGGGCGTACCTCGACCGGCACCTGGTATGTCGAGCCGCCGACGCGTCGCGACTTCACCTCGACGGCCGGCTTCACGTTGTCGATGGCCGTCTTGAACATCTTGAGCGGGTCCTGCTTCGCGCGGTCCTCGATCGAGGTCAGCGCGTCGTACATGATCCGCTCGGCCGTCGACTTCTTGCCGCAGATCATCATGATGTTTACGAACTTCGCGACGAGACGGGACCCGTACTTGGGGTCCGGCAGCACCTCGCGCTTGACGGCGCCTGCCCGTCGCATCGCCTAGGCCCCTGCGGCCTTGGGCGCCTTGGCGCCGTACTTCGAGCGGCTCTGCTTCCGCCCGGCCACGCCGGCGGTGTCGAGCGTGCCGCGGATGATGTGGTACCGGATACCCGGCAGGTCCTTCACGCGACCGCCGCGGATCATCACGATCGAGTGCTCCTGGAGGTTGTGCCCGACGCCCGGGATGTAGGACGTCACCTCCATGCCGTTCGTCAGCCGCACGCGCGCCACCTTGCGCAGGGCGGAGTTCGGCTTCTTCGGGGTGGTCGTGTAGACGCGGATGCACACGCCCCGCTTCTGCGGGCACGCCTGCATCGCGGGCGTCTTCGACTTCTTCCTGACCGCCTCGCGACCCTGGCGAACGAGCTGGTTAATTGTCGGCATGGTTCTCCATCAGCTTGAGCAGCGACAAAACCCTCACTTTATAACCGGGAGGCCCTGTACTGTCAACCATTTAGCGAACGCTCCTAGCCGGCCACCGCGACCGACCCGTCGCCCTCGCCCTCGGTCGGCTCGGCCGGGGGCGGTGTGAGCTGGAGCACGCTGTCGAGTGTCTTCATCGCCTCACCCGCGGGCGTCAGCACTTCGACCCGCGTGTAGTTGCCGAGGCCCGTCCCGGCCGGGATCAGGCGGCCGACGATCACGTTCTCCTTGAGGCCGCGCAGGTCGTCGGTCTTGCCGGAGATCGCCGCCTCGGTGAGCACGCGCGTCGTCTCCTGGAACGACGCCGCCGAGATGAAGCTGTCGGTCGAGAGCGACGCCTTGGTGATGCCGAGGAGGACCGGCTTCGCCGTGGCGGCTCGCTTGCCCTGGCTCACGACGCGCTCGTTCTCCTCCTGGAAGGCGAACTTGTCCACGAGCTCGCCCACCACGAACTCGGTGTCGCCGACCTCCTCGATGCGCACGCGCCGGAGCATCTGGCGCACGATGATCTCGATGTGCTTGTCGTTGATCGTCACGCCCTGCAGCCGATAGACCTCCTGGACCTCGTTCACGAGGTAGCGCTGCAGCTCCCGGTCGCCGAGGACGGCGAGGTAGTCGTGCGGGTTCGGCGAGCCGTCCATGAGCGCCTCGCCCGCCTTCACGCGGTCGCCCTCGTGGACGATGATGTGCTTGCCGCGCGGGATCAGGTACTCCTTGGTCTCGGCGTTGTCCGCCCGGATGACGATCTTCCGCATGCCCTTGACGAAGCCGCCCATCTCGACCCGGCCGTCGATCTCCGTGATCACGGCCTGCTCCTTCGGCTTGCGGGCCTCGAACAGCTCCGCCACGCGCGGCAGACCGCCGGTGATGTCCTTCGTACGCGTGGCTTCCCGCACGATCTTCGCGATGACGTCGCCCACGAAGACCTCGGCGCCGTCCGCGACGGCGAGGTTCGCCCCGACCGGCAGCGCGTACCGGTGACGCTCGGTGGCCTCGGCGGTCGCCTGGCCCTCGCCGGCGGAACGGATGATGATACCCGGCTGCAGCTTGCCCTCCAGGTCCTCGATGACCACCTTGCGCGCCAGACCGGTGACGTCGTCGAACTCCTCGCGCACGGTGATGCCCTCGACGATGTCCTGGTACTCGACGCGGCCGGTGAATTCCGTCAGGATCGGGTTGGTGAACGGGTCCCACTCGACCAGGACGGTCCGCGCCTTCACCTTCTGGTCGGCCTTCGCCTTGATCTTCGCCCCGTAGGCGACCGGGTAGCGCTCGCGCTCGCGGCCGCGCTCGTCGGCCACGACGACCTCACCGTTGCGATTCGTGGCGATCAGATCGCCGTCACGGTTCACGACCGTACGCACGTTGTGGAACTTCACGAGCCCCGCCGCCTTCGCCTCGTGCCTGCCCTCGGCGACCCGCTGCGCGGTGCCGCCGATGTGAAAGGTCCGCATGGTGAGCTGGGTCCCGGGCTCGCCGATGGACTGGGCGGCGATGATCCCGACCGCCTCGCCGAGCTCCGCGAGCCGGCCCGAGCCCAGGTTGCGGCCGTAGCACATGACGCAGATGCCGCGCTTGGTGTCACACGTCAGGCCGGAGCGGATACGCACGCGCTCGAGGCCGGAATCCTCGATCCTCTGCGCGAGCTCCTCGGTGATCTCCGTGTTGGCCTGGACGATGATCTCGCTCGAGAGCGGGTCGCGGATGTCCTCCGCCGCCACCCGGCCCAGGATACGGTCCTTGAGCGACTGGATGATATCGCCGCCCTCGACCAGCGGCGTCGCGTCGATGTACTTGACGGTGCCGCAGTCGTACTCGCTCACGATGACGTCCTGCGAGACGTCCACCAGACGCCGCGTGAGATAGCCGGAGTCTGCCGTCTTCAGCGCGGTGTCGGCCAGACCCTTCCGGGCGCCGTGGGTGGAGGTGAAGTATTCGAGGACGGTGAGGCCCTCGCGGAAGTTCGAGGTGATGGGCGTCTCGATGATCTCGCCCGAGGGTTTCGCCATGAGGCCGCGCATGCCGGCCAGCTGTCGGATCTGCTGCCGCGAACCACGCGCGCCGGAGTCGGCCATCATGAAGATCGGGTTGAACTCGCCGCCCTGTTCGCCGCCCTCGAGCTCGCGGAACATCTCCTCCGCGATGAGCTCGGTGGTGTGCGCCCAGACGTCGACGACCTTGTTGTAGCGTTCACCGTTCGTGATGATGCCGTCCTGGTACTGCTGCTCGACCTCGTTGACCTGCTCGCGCGCCTCGGCGATGCGCCGCTCTTTCGCCGACGGGATGAGCATGTCGTCGATGCCGATCGAGAGGCCCGAGAGGGTCGCGTAGCGGAAGCCGAGGTCCTTCAGCTCGTCGAGGAAGGCGACGGTCCGCTCGTTGCCGAGCGTGTTATAGCAGCGCGCGACGAGCTGGGTGACCTCCTTCTTCTTGAGCTCCTGGTTCACGTACCGGAGGGGCTCGGGCACGATCTCGTTGAAGAGCGTGCGGCCGACCGTGGTCTCGATGACATCGCCGTTCCAGCGCAGGCGGATCCGCGCCTGAAGGTCCACGTCCTCGTTGTCGTACGCGATGCGGACCTCCTCCGAGTCGGAGAAGAGCCGCCCCTCGCCCTCGACCGGGCGCTGCGGCGTGCCGAGCCGCTCCTTCGTGAGGTAGTAGATCCCGAGGACCATGTCCTGGGTCGGCACGGCGAGCGGCGCGCCGTTCGACGGCGACAGGATGTTGTTGGCCGACAGCATGAGCACCTGCGCCTCGAGCTGTGCTTCCATCGAGAGCGGCACGTGCACCGCCATCTGGTCGCCGTCGAAGTCGGCGTTGAATGCCGTGCACACCAACGGGTGGATCTCGATCGCCTTGCCCTCGACCAGGATGGGCTCGAACGCCTGAATGCCAAGGCGGTGGAGCGTCGGCGCACGATTGAGCAGCACCGGGTGCTCCTTGATCACATCCTCCAGGATGTCCCACACCTCCGGCCGTTCCTTCTCGACGAACTTCTTCGCGGCCTTGATCGAGGACGCGATGCCCCGCTCCTCGAGCTTGCGCAGGATGAAGGGCTTGAAAAGCTCGAGCGCCATCTTCTTCGGGAGGCCGCACTGGTGGAGCTTGAGGTAGGGGCCGACCACGATGACCGAGCGACCCGAGTAGTCTACGCGCTTGCCGAGCAGGTTCTGGCGGAAGCGGCCCTGCTTGCCCTTGAGGGTATCGGACAGAGACTTGAGGGGCCGATTGTTCGGACCGGTGATCACCCGGCCACGGCGGCCATTGTCGAACAGCGCGTCCACCGCCTCCTGCAGCATGCGCTTCTCGTTGCGGATGATGATCTCCGGCGCCTTGAGGTCCATCAGCCGCTTCAGCCGGTTGTTCCGGTTGATGACGCGGCGGTAGAGGTCGTTGAGATCGGAGGTCGCGAAGCGCCCGCCGTCGAGCGGCACGAGCGGGCGGAGCTCAGGCGGGATGACCGGGACGACTTCCAAGATCATCCAGTCGGGCTGGTTCCCGGACTTGAGGAACGCCTCGATGACCTTCAGCCGCTTGACGATCTTCTTCCGCTTCTGCACCGACGTCTCGCCGAGCATCTGGGCGCGCAGGTCGCGCGCGAGCGAATCCAGATCCATATCGCGCAGGAGCTCGCGGATCGCCTCGGCGCCCATACCGACCTTGAGGCTGTCGGCGCCGTGCTCCTCCGTGAGCTTGCGCGCCTTGTCGACCGCGAGCAGGTCCTTCTTCTTCACGCCCTGGATCTTGGCGTCGAGGACGACGTACTCCTCGAAGTAGAGGATCTTCTCGAGCTCGCGGAGGGACATGTCCAGGAGCTGGCCGATGCGGCTCGGCAGCCCCTTGAAGAACCACACGTGCGAGACGGGCGAGGCGAGCTCGATGTGGCCCATGCGCTCGCGCCGCACCCGCGCGCGCGTCACCTCGACGCCGCACTTGTCACAGACCACGCCCGCGAACTTCATCCGCTTGTACTTGCCGCAGGCGCACTCATAGTCCTTGGTCGGACCAAAGATTCGAGCGCAGAAGAGACCATCGCGTTCGGGTTTGAACGTCCGATAGTTGATGGTCTCCGGCTTCTTGACTTCGCCGTGTGACCAGTCGCGGATCTTCTGCGGCGCCGCGAGCTTGATCCGAATCGCGTCAAACGTGATTGGCTTCGCATGCCGATCGAGGATGCCCCACAGGTCCTTGGTTGGCTTGTCCTCTCTGATCAGGCTGCCGAAAGGCCGATCCGTCAACATTCAGTGTTCTCCTCTCAGGAGGCCTTCTTGCCGTCCTTCGTGACCAGTTCGACGTCGAGCGCCAGGCTCTGAAGCTCCTTCACGAGCACGTTGAAGGACTCCGGCGTGCCGGGCTCGAGGAAGTTCTCGCCCTTCACGATCGCCTCGTAGATGCGGTTGCGGCCCTCCACGTCGTCCGACTTGACGGTGAGCATCTCTTGCAGCGTGTGGGCCGCCCCGTACGCCTCGAGCGCCCACACCTCCATCTCGCCGAAGCGCTGCCCTCCGAACTGTGCCTTGCCGCCGAGCGGCTGCTGGGTGACCAGCGAATAGGGCCCGATGGATCGGGCATGCATCTTGTCGTCCACGAGGTGCGCCAGCTTCAGGATGTAGATCTGGCCGACGGTGACCTCCTGGTGAAACGGCTTGCCGGTGCGGCCGTCGTAGAGCACGGTCTTGCCCGACGTCGGCATGCTCGCCTGCCGCAGGTGGTCCTTGATCTCCTCTTCGGTCGCGCCGTCGAACACGGGACTCGCGACCCACAGGCCGAGCGCCCGCGCGGCCCAGCCGAGGTGCGTCTCGAGGATCTGGCCTACGTTCATCCGGGACGGCACGCCGAGTGGGTTCAGCACGATCTCGACCGGCGTCCCGTCGGGCAGGAACGGCATGTCCTCCTCCGGCAGGATCTTGGACACGACGCCCTTGTTACCGTGGCGCCCCGCCATCTTGTCACCCACGGAGAGCTTGCGCTTCACGGCCACGTACACCTTGACCATCTTGATGACGCCGGGCGGAAGGTCGTCGCCCCGCCGCAGCCGGCCGATGCGATCCTCGAGCATCGAGTCGTAGATGGCGATTTGCTCCTCCGCCAGCTCCTCGATCCGCTTGGTCGTCTGCGCGAGCCCGTCGTCCTCCTTGATCTTGATCTTCTTCAGCTCGTTCCAGGCGAAGTTCTCGAGGTCCTCACGCGCGATCCGGTCGCCCTTCTTGGTGACCCGCAGTGTCTTGTTCGTAGGATCGAAGAGCTCCACCACGGCCGTCTTCCCGACCAACAGATTCTTCAGCTTTTGGTCGCGTTCCATCTCGACCATGGCGATCTCGTCCTGATAGTCCTTCTCCAGGCGCGCGATCTCCTCCTCCTCGATCGACTTGGCGCGCTCGTCCTTGTCCACGCCACGCCGCGAGAACACCTTCACGTCCACCACGGTGCCCTCGATGCCCGGCGGCACCGTCAACGATGTGTCGCGCACGTCGCCGGCCTTCTCACCGAAGATCGCGCGCAGGAGCTTCTCCTCCGGGGTGAGCTGGGTCTCGCCCTTCGGCGTGATCTTGCCCACCAAGATGTCCCCCGGCTTGACCTTCGCGCCGATGCGAACGATCCCCGATTCATCGAGATCCTTCAGGGCTTCTTCCGCCACGTTGGGGATGTCGCGAGTCACTTCTTCCTTCCCCAGCTTGGTGTCGCGCGCCTGGATCTCGAACTCCTCGATGTGGATGGACGTCAGCCGATCCTCCTTGACCAGCCGCTCGGACACGAGGATCGCGTCCTCGAAGTTGTACCCCCCCCACGGCATGAACGCGACGAGCACGTTCCGTCCGAGCGCGAGCTCGCCCTGGTCGGTCCCGGGCCCGTCGGCGATGACGTCGCCGGTCTGGACACGCTGCGCCTTCCGGACGATCGGCTTCTGGTTGATGCAGGTGTTCTGGTTCGACCGGCGGTACTTGGTCAGGTTGTAGATGTCGAGCGGCAGGTCCTGCACCGGGTCGGCCTTCTTCGACCGCCCCTCCGCGCGCACCACGATCCGGTCGGCCGACACGTACTCGACCACGCCGGGGCGCTTGGCGACCACGACGGCGCCCGAGTCACGGGCGACGACGTGCTCCATCCCGGTGCCGACCAGCGGCGCCTCGGGCTGTAGGAGCGGCACGGCCTGACGCTGCATGTTCGAGCCCATCAGGGCGCGGTTGGCGTCGTCGTTCTCGAGGAACGGGATCAGCGACGCGGCGACCGACACGAGCTGCTTCGGCGACACGTCCATGTAATGCAGCTCCTCCGGCGGGACCATCCGGAACTCGCCGCCCTTGCGCGCCGAGACACGTTCCTGCACGAACTTGCCGTTCTTGTCGATCTCGGCGTTGGCCTGGGCGATGACGAACCGCTCCTCCTTCAACGCCGTCAGAAACTCGATCTCGTCCCTCACCCGGCCCTTCTCGACCTTCCGGTATGGCGTCTCGATGAAGCCGAACTCGTTCGTCCGCGCGTACGTCGACAGCGACGAGATGAGGCCGATGTTCGGGCCTTCCGGCGTCTCGATCGGGCAGATGCGGCCGTAGTGCGTCGGGTGGACGTCGCGCACCTCGAACCCGGCGCGCTCGCGCGAGAGACCGCGGGGGCCGAGCGCCGAGAGCCGCCGCTTGTGTGTGAGCTCCGCCAGCGGGTTCGTCTGGTCCATGAACTGCGACAGCTGCGACGAGCCGAAGAACTCCTTGACCACCGCGGAGACGGGCTTCGCGTTGATGAGGTCGTGCGGCATCAGGTTCGTGATGTCCGAAATGGACATCCGCTCCTTGACGGCGCGCTCCATCCGCGTGAGCCCGACCCGGAACTGGTTCTCGAGCAACTCGCCGACCGACCGGACCCGGCGGTTACCCAGGTGATCGATGTCGTCGGTCGGCTTCGTGCCGAGCTTCACCGTCAGGAGATGCCGGATCACCTCCACGATGTCCTCGCTCCGTAGCGTCTTCACGGAGTGGGCCACCTCGAGCTTCAGCTTCTCGTTGATCATGAACCGGCCGACGCGCGCCAGGTCGTAGCGTCGCGCGTCCATGAACATGCCGCGGAACAGGGCGCGCGCCGACTCGACCGTCGGCGGATCGCCCGGACGCAGGCGGCGGTAGATCTCCACCAGCGCCTCATCCGGGTTCTTGAAGTGGTCGCGCGCCAGCGTCTCATACATGGACTGGTCGACCTTGCCGGCGCTGACCACGAGCAGCCGGAACGGCGCCGCCTTGCGGCTCATCACCTGCGAGAGCACCGTCGAGGTGATCTCGGTGTTGGTCTGGACGAGCACCTCTCCGCTCTCGGTGTCGACGATACGCGAGGCGGTCCGCCGGCCCACGAGCGACTCGGCGCGCACCGGAATTTTCTCGACGTTGGCCTCGAGGAGCTTCTCGATGAGCTTGGCGTTGAGCGTCTTGCCGGCGGTGACCAGCGGCTCGCGATGGCGCGGCGGCCGCACGTCGTCCGCGACGCGCGCGCCCACCTGGGCCTCGGGGTGGACCTTCACCCAGGCGTTGCCCTCCTCGAACCCGAGCACCTCCTCGCTCTCGTAGAAGTGCGCAAGAATCTCCTCGTCGGCGAGAATCACGCCCTTCTCGAGGAACCAGAACGCGCGCAGAAACGCGCTCGCGAGCATCTTCCGGCGCCGGTCCACGCGCACGTGGAGGATGTCGTTCGCGTCGAAGTCGAACTCGACCCACGAGCCGCGATACGGGATGACGCGCGCCGAAAACAGGGGCTTGCCCGACGCGAGGGTCTTCCCCTTGTCGTCGTCGAAGAACACGCCCGCCGAGCGTTGGAGCTGCGAGACGACGACGCGCTCCGTTCCGTTGATGATGAACGTGCCCTTGTCCGTCATCAGAGGCAGCTCACCGAGGTAGACCTCCTGACCGCGTTGCTCCCGGATGGTCCGGGTCTTCGCCTCCTTGTCATGGTCGAACACGACGAGGCGGAGCGTGACCTTCAGCGGGATCGCAAAGGTCATGCCACGGTCGTGGCACTCCTCGACCGTGTACTTCGGATCCCCGAAATGGTACGAGTCAAACTCGAGCAGCGCGTTGTCGTTGTAGTCGGCGATCGGAAAGACCGACTTGAACACCGCTTGGAGCCCGATCTCCTCACGGTGGTCCGGCGCGACGTCCTTTTGGAGGAACGTCTCGTACGACCGCTTCTGCACCTCGATGAGGTTCGGGATCTCGACGATCGACGGGATCTTGCCGAAGTCCTTGCGGCTACGGCGCCCGCACTGAATAGTGCCTGCCATACCCTCTCCCGAGGGCGGGTTCCCCGCCCTCACGTCACGATGTGGCGAAAAGGAGCTGTTCGTGTCGCGTGCGCTACTTCACCTGCACCGTCGCGCCCTGCTCCTCCAGCTTCTTCTTCATCTCCTCGGCCTCGGCCTTGGTGACCTTCTCCTTCACCGGCTTCGGCGCGCCGTCGACGAGGTCCTTCGCCTCCTTCAGGCCGAGCCCCGTGAGCTCGCGGACCACCTTGATGACCTGGATCTTCTTCTCGCCGGCCGCGCCCAGGATGACGTCGAACTCCGTCTTCTCCTCGGTCGCGGCGCCTCCGGCGGCGCCGGCGCCCGCGCCTGGCATCGCCGCGACGGCGACGGGCGCGGCCGCGGACACACCCCACTTCTCCTGCAGCAGCTTGGAGAGCTGGGCGGCCTCGAGCAGCGTCAGCTTGTCGAGCTGTTCAGCGATCTGTTCAACGGTCGACATCGATCAGTCTCCTCTCTGTCTATTGAACCGGGCATGGGCACCCGGGCTGTCGCCACGCCCATGCCCCGCCGCAATCCCCCGCGGCGGCCAATCCCGTCTCGCGATCAGCGCCGTGGCTCCCGGCCCTGTCGCCACGCCCATGCCCCGCCGCAATCCCCCGCGGCGGCCAATCCCGTCTCGCGATCAGAGCCGTGGCTCTTGGCCCTGTCGCCACGCCCATGTCCCGCCGCAACCCCGCGGCGACTATTCGTTCCCCCGATCAGAGGCGCTGCTCACGGAGCTGCCTCGTTGCTGCAGGACGTACACGAGCTCGCGCTGCGGCGCCGCGAGCACGCCGACGAGCCGCGAAAGGATCCCCTGGATCACGCCCACGAGCTGACCACGGAGCTGCTCCCGCGACGGCAGGTCGGCGAGCGCCTTGAGCTCCGCCGGCGGCAGCATCTGCCCCTCGACGTAGCCCGCCTTGATCGCCAGCGCCTGGTTGGTCTTGGCGAAGCCGTGGAGCGCCTTGGCGAGCGCGACCGGATCCTCTCTCGAGAAGATCACGCCCGTCGGCCCCGTGAGGTGCGCGCTCAGGCCCTCGAGGCGCGACGACTTGATCGCGAGGCGCGCCAGTCGGTTCTTCACGACCTTGTAGTCGGCCGCCACGGCGCGGAGCTGCTTCCGAAGGTCGGAGAGCTGCCGCACGCTGAGGCCGCGGTACTCCGTGAGCACGACAGTCTTCACGCCGTCGAAGCGCGATTTCAGATCCGCGAGCGCTGCGATCTTTTCCTGGGTCGGCACCCGTTCGCTCCTGCGCCCTACACGGCCTTCTTGAACATGTTCGCGATCGCCTGGGCGTCGATCGGCACGCCCGGGCCCATCGTCGTCGAGATGGTGAGCGATCGGAGATAGATACCCTTCGACGCCGCCGGCTTGGCCCGCACGATCGCCTCGATCAGGGCCATCGCGTTCGCGCGGAGCTGCTCGGCACCGAACGAGTGCTTGCCGACCGGCGTGTGCACGTTGCCGGCCTTGTCCACGCGGAACTCGATCTTGCCCGCCTTCGCCTCGCGCACCGCACGCCCGACGTCGAAGGTGACGGTCCCGAGCTTCGGGTTCGGCATCAGGCCGCGCGGGCCCAGCACCTTGCCGAGGCGCCCGACCTGACCCATCAGGTCGGGCGTCGCGATCGCGGTATCGAAGTCCATGAAGCCCCCCTGCACCCGCTCGACGAGGTCCTCGGCGCCCACGATGTCGGCGCCCGCCTCGCGCGCCTCGCGTTCTTTCTCGCCCTTGGCGAAGACCGCCACACGCACCGTCTTGCCGATGCCGTGCGGCAGGACCACCGCGCCCCGCACCATCTGGTCGGCGTGCTTCGGGTCGACGCCGAGGTGGAACGAGAGGTCGACGGACTGGTCGAACTTCGTCGGCGGCTGACTCTTGATGATCTCGACCGCTTCCTCCAGCGAGTACTGCTTGCCTGGCGCGATCTTCGCCGCCGCCGCGTCGTAACGCTTGCTCACCACCGTGGCCATATCGGTCTCTCCTACCCTTCGCTACACAACGTCGATGCCCATGCTGCGGGCGGTGCCTTCGATGATCCGCATCGCGGCATCGATGTCGGGCGTGTTGAGATCGACCAGCTTCGTCTGCGCGATCTCTCGCACCTGCTGCCGCGTCACCTTGCCGATCTTGTCCTTGTGCGGGACCGCGGAGGCCTTCGCGATCCCCGCCGCGCGCTTCAAGAGCACGGCGGCCGGTGGCGTCTTCACGATGAACGTGAAGGACCGGTCCTGGTAGATGGTCACGACCACCGGGAGGATGAGGCCCTCCTGCCCGCCCGTCTGGGCGTTGAAGCCCTTGCAGAACTCCATGATGTTGACGCCATGCTGGCCGAGCGCCGGGCCCACGGGCGGCGAGGGGTTCGCCTTGCCGGCGGGGATCTGCAGCTTCACGATCGCCTGAACTTTCTTCATCGAGCGACCACCCTCACCGCGTACTCATGCGCGCCCGCAGCCGTCACAGGCGCTCCACCTGGTAGTACTCGAGCTCGACCGAGGTCGGCCGCCCGAAGACCGGGACGACGACCTTCATCCGGCCGCGCTCGGGGTTCATGTCATCGACGGTCCCCTGGAAATTCACGAACGGCCCGTCGATCACGCGGACCTTGTCGCCGCGCTGGAAGACCGACTTCGGCTTCGGCTTCTCCGCGCCGGCTTCCATCTGCCGGAGGATGTCGTCCACCTGATCCTGCGAGAGCGCGACCGGCTTGTTCCCGGACCCGACGAAGCCGGTCACCTTGGGCGTCGACCGCACCAGGTGCCACGTCTCGTCGGTGAGCTCCATCTCGACGAGCACGTACCCGGGAAAGAACTTCTGCTCGGTCTCGCGCTTCTGCTTGTTGCGGACCTCGACCACCTTCTCGGTCGGCACCAGGACACGCGTGATCTTTTCCGCCATGCCGAAAATCTTCGCGCGCGACTCGATGGCCTCCTTCACCTTGTTCTCGAAGCCCGAGTAGGTGTGGACGACGAACCACTGCCTGCCCGCCGTCGCCGCCGCCGCCTCACCGCTCATCGAAGGATCCTTTCCACCACGCGCGCCAGCACGATGTCCACGGCCCCCAGGAAGAAGGCCACCACGACGGTCACCACGATCACGACGACCGTCGAGTTGATCAGCTCCTGCCGGCTCGGCCAGGTCACCTTGCGGAACTCCGCCATGACCTCGCCGAAGAACTCCTTCGCCCGCCTCAAGAACTCCATCGTCGTCCGATCCTGCTCCCCGATGTGAATGGCAGGGGTGGAGGGATTCGAACCCCCATCCCCCGGATTTGGAGTCCGGTGCTCTAGCCGTTAGAGCTACACCCCTGGGACCGCTACTTCGTTTCCTTGTGCGGCGTGTGCTTGCGGCACCACCGGCAGTACTTCTTCAGCTCGAGCCGGTCGGGGTGCGTGCGCCGGTTCTTGGTGGTCGAGTAGTTCCGCCGCTGGCATTGAGCACACGCCAGAGCGATGATCTCGCGCACGGGTTACTCCGTGATCTCCGTGACGACGCCCGCCCCCACCGTCCGCCCGCCCTCCCGGATCGCGAACCGCAGCTCCTTCTCCATCGCCACCGGCTGGATCAGCTCTATCGCCATCGTCACGTTGTCGCCGGGCATCACCATCTCCACCCCCCCCGGCAGCGTGCACACCCCCGTCACGTCCGTCGTCCGAAAGTAAAACTGCGGCCGATACCCGTTGAAAAACGGCGTGTGCCGCCCCCCCTCTTCCTTCGTCAGGACGTACACCTCCGCCTTGAACTTCTTGTGGGGCGTGATCGACCCCGGCTTCGCCAG
>QHSZ01000007.1 GCA_003220595.1 Candidatus Rokuibacteriota bacterium
CGTCGCGGATCATCCTGCCGCGGGGCTCCCGTTCGGCACGCTCAAGCGGGTCGAGCTGGCGCGCGCGCTCGGCGGCGGGCCGAAGCTGCTCCTGGCCGACGAGCCCGCGAGCGGCCTGAACCACGAGGAGGTCGCGGCGCTCGCCAAGCTCCTGCGCGCGATCCGCGACGCGCGCGGCGTGACGGTGCTCCTGGTCGAGCACCACATGGGGCTCGTCATGCAGGTCTCCGACCGCGTCGTGGTCCTCGACTTCGGACGCAAGATCGCCGAGGGGTCGCCGGCCGTGATCCAAAAGAACCCGGACGTGATCCGCGCCTACCTCGGGACTGACGACGGCGGGCGCGCCGGGGCCGCCTGATGGCCCTGCTCGAGGTCGCGGGGCTCGAGGCGCAATACGGCTGGACGAAGGTCCTCCACGGCCTCTCATTCGCCGTCGACGTGGGCGGCATCACGACGATCCTCGGCGCGAACGGCGCAGGCAAGACCACCACGCTGCGCGCGGTCTGCGGGATGGTGAAGACGGCTGGCGAGGTCCGCTTCGACGGGCACCGCATCGCCGGCCGGGCGACCGAGGACATCGTCCGTCTCGGCATCGCCCACGTGCCCGAGGGGCGCGGCACCTTCATGCAGCTCACCGTCGAGGAGAATCTGAGACTGGGCGCCTACGCGCGCGCGAGCCGGGGGACGCTCGCGGGCGACCTGCGGCGCGTCTTCGAGTACTTCCCGGTGCTCGGCGACCGACAGCGGCAGATCGCGGGGAGCCTCTCGGGGGGCGAGCAGCAGATGCTCGCGGTGGCGCGCGCCCTCATGCTGCGGCCGCGCCTGCTCCTGCTCGACGAGCCTTCGCTCGGCCTCGCGCCGCTGGTCGTGCGCGAGATCTTCCGCATCGTGCGCACGATCAACCGCGAGGAGCGCGTCGGCGTCCTGCTGGTGGAGCAGAACGCCGCCATGGCGCTCGACCTCGCCGACCACGCGTACCTGCTCGAGACCGGGCGCGTCGTCATGTCGGGGCCCGCCGAGACGCTCCGGAAGGACGACGCCATCCGGCGCTCGTACCTCGGGTACTGAGCCCGTGGACATCTTCGTCCAGCAGGTGGTCTCGGGCCTCGCGACGGGCGGCATCTACGGGAGCCTCGCGCTCGCCCTCGTCATGATCTACCAGGCGACCGACGTCGTGAACTACGCGCAGGGCGAGATGGCGATGTTCAGCACCTACCTCGCCTGGACGCTGATCAACGCGGGGCTCCCGTACTGGGTGGCGTTCGCCGCCACGCTGGCGATCGCCTTCGTCGGCGGGCTCGCGATCGAGCGCGTCGTGATCCGCCCCGTCGAGAACGCGCCGGTGCTCACGATCGTCATCGTCTGCATCGGGCTCCTCGTGATCCTGAACAGCGTCGCCGGCTGGGTGTACTCGTACATCCAGAAGCCCTTCCCGAGCCCGTTCCCGGAGAAGCCCATCAGGATCGGCAACGTCTTCTTCGGCGCCCACGACCTCGGCGCCCTCGGCGTCACGCTGGTCGTCCTCCTGTCGCTGTACGTCTTCTTCCGGTACACGACGCTCGGCCTCGCCATGCGCGCCGCCGCGCAGAACCCCGTCTCCAGCCGGCTCTGCGGCATCCGCGTCGGCTGGATGCTCGCCGTCGGCTGGGGGCTCGCCGCGCTCGTCGGCGCCGTGGCCGGCATGATGGTGGCGCCCGTGGTGTTCCTCGATCCGAACATGATGGGGGGGATCCTCATCTACGCCTTCGCCTCGGCCACGCTCGGCGGCTTCACGAGCCCCGGCGGCGCGGTCCTTGGCGGCCTCATCGTCGGCGTCATCGAGAACCTCGTGGGGACGTACGTGAGGTTCATCGGGACCGAGCTCAAGCTCACCGTCGCCCTCGCCGTGATCCTAGTCGTTCTCATCGTGAAGCCGAGCGGCCTCTTCGGGCGCGCCGCCGTGCACCGCGTATGAGCGGCGCCGGCCTCCGGCGCGCGGTCGTCCTGGCGGCGGTCGTCGTCGCCTGCGTCCTGCCGTTCGTGCTGTCCAACTTCCGGCTCTTCCAGTTCACGCAGGTCTTCATCTACGCGATCGCGCTCCTCGGCCTCAACATCCTCACGGGCTTCAACGGCCAGATCTCGCTCGGCCACGGCGCCTTCTACGCGGTCGGCGCCTACACGACCGCGATCATGATCGACAAGTGGAACGTGCCGTACGGCTGGACGATCCCGGTGGCTGGCCTCCTGTGCCTCGTCGTCGGCTTCCTCTTCGGCATCCCGGCGCTCCGGCTCGAAGGCCTCTACCTCGCGCTCGCGACCTTCGCGCTGGCCCTCGCGATCCCGCAGATCCTGAAATACTTCGAGCACTGGACGGGCGGCTCGCAGGGGATCGTGCTGTCGAAGCCGAGGGCGCCGTTCGGTCTCACGCTGAACCCCGACCAATGGCTCTACTTCGTGACGCTCGGTGTGCTGCTCGTCCTCTTCGTCCTCGCCGCGAATCTGCTGTCCCGCCGGACGGGGCGGGCCATCGTCGCGATCCGCGACAACCCGATCGCGGCGCAGGCGATGGGGGTGAACAACGCCCTCTACAAGTCGCTCACCTTCGGCGTGAGCGCCGCGTACACGGGCGTGGCGGGGGCTCTGAGCGCGGTGGCCATCGCGTTCGTCGCGCCCGATACCTTCAACGTGTTCCTGTCGATCACCTTCCTGGTCGGCATCGTCATCGGCGGGCTCGCGTCGATCTCCGGCGCCGTCTTCGGCGCCCTGTTCATCCAGTTCGTGCCGAACTGGGCCCAGGATATTTCCAAGGCCGCGCCCTGGGCCATCTATGGCATCTTCTTGATCACCTTCATGTACGCGATGCCGCGCGGCATCGCCGGGTCGCTGCGACTCGTGCTGGGCCGGCTCGCCCGCCTCTCCGGCGGAACGCGCCGAGTGGCCTGACGGTTTCACACGGCAAGGCAGAGTGAAGTCAACCGTTGAGAAGGAGGACCGCATGACGCGCAGAAACATCATCGCTCTGGCTCTCTCGCTGGGGGTCGGCCTGGCGCTCGTCGCCCGGCTGGCCGTCGCTGCCGATATGCCTGGCGTGACTGCGACCGAGGTCAAGATCGGTCACACGAATCCCTACAGTGGCAACGCCTCGGCGTACGGCACGATCGGCAAGGCGATCGCCGCGTACTTCAAGAAGATGAACGACGAGGGCGGTATCAATGGCCGGAAGATCAACTTCGTCACCTACGACGACGGCTACAGCCCGCCGAAGACGGTCGAGATGGTCCGCCGGCTCATCGAGCAGGATGAGGTCGCGTTCCTGTTCAACACGCTCGGGACGCCGACCAACAGCGCGATCCACAAGTACATGAACCAGATGAAGGTGCCCCAGCTCTTCGTCGCAACCGGCGCCACCAAGTGGGGGGATCCCCAGAACTTCCCGTGGACGATGGGTTGGCAGCCGACGTACCAGGCCGAAGGGCATATCTACGCGCAGTACGTCCTCAAGAACGTCCCGAACGCGAAGATCGGGATCCTCTACCAGAACGACGACTACGGCAAGGACTACGTGAAGGGCCTCAAGGACGGCCTCGGCGATGCCGCCAAGAAGCTGATCGTGATGGAGCAGACCTACGAGACGTCCGATCCGACCATCGACTCACAGATCGTGAACCTCAAGAACAGCGGCGCCAACGTCTTCTACAACGTCACGATCCCGAAGTACGCCGCCCAGGCGATCAAGAAGACCGCGGAGATCGGCTGGAAGCCGCTGCATCTCCTGAACAACGTGTCGAACTCGGTCGGTGCCGTGCTGAAGCCGGCGGGCCTGCAGAACTCCAAGGACATCGTGTCGACGTTCTATCTCAAGGACCCGACCGATCCCACCTGGCAGAACGACGCGGGGTACAAGGACTGGCTCGCGTTCATGAAGAAATACTATCCGGAGGGCGACCTGTCCGATCTCGGGAACGTGTACGGCTACACGGTCGCCCAGGGTCTGGTCCAGGTGCTGAAACAGTGCGGCAACGATCTCTCGCGCGAGAACGTCATGAAGCAGGCGGCGAGCATCAAGGGCCTCTCGCTGCCGATGCTGCTGCCTGGCGTCAAGGTCAACACCGGCCCGACGGACTTCTACCCGATCGAGCAGGAGCAGCTCGCGAAGTTCGACGGCGAGCGCTGGGTGCTCTTCGGCGAGATCTACGACGCGAGCAAGAAGTAACGCGTAGCCCTGTCCCCGGCGGCGCGGGGGATCGCTCGACCACGCGGCACGCCGAGAACAGGGCTACCGCTTCTTGTCGACCTTCGCGAGGAAGTCGAGGACGAGGCGGTTCCAGGCGTCCGGCTGGTCGCGGTTGGCGAAGTGGCTGGCAGGGGAGAGGACGACCAGCTTCGAGCCGCGGATCTTCCGGTGGATCACCTTCATCGGCCCGAGCGACGGGTCGCGATCACCGCCGATCAGGAGCACGGGCATCCGGAGCCGCGGCAGCTGGTCGGTGATGTGGTCCATCGCGAGCAGCGCGCGCAGCGCGTTCGCGTACCCGATGGGCGCGAGCTGCCGGTACTCCTCGTAGAACTCCGCCTTGGCGCCGGGGTCGAGCGCGAGGCGCTCGGAGACGTTCGGGTTCTCGGCCATCGCGAACTCGGCCATCGCGTCCATGCCCTGGGTCAGCGTGATCTCGATCGAGCGCGCGCGCATGACGAGGTTCTGCCAGGAGAGCGGGAGTCCGCTGGCCGACGAGGAGTTGGTGACGACGAGCGAGCGGACGCGTCCGGGAAACGCCAGCGCGAAGCGGGTCGCGATCCCGGCACCGAGCGACAGCCCGCCGACGTGTGCCCGGCGAAGCCCCAGATGGTCGAGCACGGCCTTGAGGTCGAGCGCCCAGCGCCGGAACGAGTACTTCGCGGGGTCCTCGGGGCTGTCCGAGCGCGCGTGGCCCCGCGGCTCCCAGAGGACGAGCCGGTGGCCCCGCGCCAGGCCGGGGACGTTCACGTCCCACATCTTCACGTTGCCGCCGATGCCGTAGGCGAGCACGAGCGGGGTGCCCGCGCCGTGCTCCTCGTAGTAGATCCGCACGCGGTCGTCGGTCCGGACGTAGGGCATGGGCGTCATCTTACGCCGCCGGCCCCCCTTGACAGCCCTGGGGCAGATTCAGTATTTTCGAACCGTTATTAATCCCTGATTAACCGCCCCCGGGGCAGGCAGGAGTACGGATGAAGAGCCGGCTCTCCCTGTCGGTCAACGGCGAGGCGCACGACGTGCTCGTGCCCGTCCACAAGACCCTCCTCGAGGTCTTGCGCGAGGATCTCGGCCTGATCGGCACGAAGCACGGCTGCGAGCTCGGCGAGTGCGGCACCTGCACGGTGCTCGTGGACGGCGAGCCCGTGCTCTCCTGCCTGGCCCTGCCGGCGGACCTCGGCGGCCGGGAGATCCTGACGGTCGAGGGCATGGCCGAGGGCGGCCGCCTCCATCCGCTCCAGCAGGCGTTCGCCGAGCTCGGCGCCGCCCAGTGCGGCTACTGCACGCCGGGTATCCTCGTCACCGCGAAGGCGCTCCTCGCCGGCCGGCCGACCCCCACCCGCCAGGAGATCAAGGAAGCGCTGGCGGGCAACCTCTGCCGCTGCACGGGCTACACGAAGATCCTCGACGCCGTCGAGCTCGCGTCGCTCAGACTAGACCACAGCGGGTTGACTTCCCCGAACGTCGGGCGCCGGAGGCCCGGCGAAGGCGCCCCGACGGCAAACGAGACAGACCACAGCGGGTTGACTTCCCCGAACGTCGGGCGCCGGAGGCCCGGCGAAGGCGCCCCGACGGCAAATCCGACATGACCAAGCAGGACTTCAGCATCATCGGCCAGCCGCTGCCGAAGATCGACGCCTGGGCGAAGGTCGTGGGCGAGACGAAGTACGCCGACGATTTCTTCCTGCCGCGCATGGCCTACGGCCGGCTCCTGCGCTCGCCCCACGGCCACGCGCTCATCAAGTCCATCGACGTCTCGCGCGCGCGGGAGCTACCGGGCGTGTACGCGGTCATCACCGGGGCCGACCTCCCGCGCGTGAAGTTCGGCATCCTGCCCGTCTCGCAGGACGAGGAGGCGCTCTGCACCGAGAAGGTCCGTATGGTCGGCGACGCCGTCGCGGCGGTCGCCGCGGTCGATGAGGAGACCGCCGAGCGCGCGTGCCGGCTGATCGAGGTGGGCTACGAGCCGCTGCCCACGCTCATGTCGATCGAGGCGGCCCTGGCCCACCCGGAGATCCGCATCCACGAGTACGGCGACGGGCCGAACGTCCACAAGAACGTCGCGCTGCAGTTCGGCGATGTGGAGGCGGCGTTCGCCGCGTCGGATCTCGTCCGCGAGGACGTGTTCTTCTACGAGGGCAACACGCATCTGCCGATGGAGCAGCACGCGGCGGTCGCGCACGCGACGCCCGACGGCAAGCTCACGCTCTGGTCCTCGACCCAGACGCCGCACTACGTCCACCGGCTCCTGCCGAGGATCCTCGACATGCCGGCGGCGCACATCCGGGTCGTCGCCGCCCCCGTCGGCGGCGGCTTCGGGGGCAAGCTCGACCCGTTCGCCCACGAGATTGCCGCTTGCCGGCTCTCGCAGCTCACCGGCCGCCCGGTGAAGATCGCGTGCTCCCGCGAGGAGGTCTTCTACATCCATCGCGGGCGCCATCCGGTGCTCATGTGGATCAAGACCGGCTTCACGAAGGCGGGGGACATCACGGGCTGCCACCTGAAGACGTGGCTCGACGGGGGCGCCTACGGCTCCTACGGCGTGGCCTCGACCTTCTACACGGGCGTCATCAACCCGGTGACCTACAAGATGCCCGTGTACAAGTTCGAGGGCGCGCGAGTCTTCACGAACAAGCCGCCGTGCGGTCCCAAGCGCGGCCACGGCACGCCGCAGCCGCGCTTCGCGCTCGAGTGTCAGCTCGACAAGGCCGCGGAGCAGCTCGGCCTCGACCCGGCCGAGATGCGTGCGCGGATCCTGGCCGAGCCCTACACGAAGACGGCCAACCACCTCACGGTGACGACGATCGGTCTGGGCGAGTGCATCGACCGCGTCGTCGAGGCGTCGGGCTGGCGCGAAAAATGGCGCGGGTGGCGAAGCGCATCGGCGGGGGCGTCGACGGCCCCGGCCGGAAAGCGGCGCGGCGTCGGCATCGCCGCCTCGGCGTACATGACGGGCGCGGGCACCGCGATCTACTGGAACAGCATGCCCCACTCGGGCGTCGTGCTGCGCGCGGACCGCAGCGGCGGCGTGACGGTGCTCTGCGGCGCGACCGACATCGGCCAGGGCTCGGACTCGATCCTCGCGTACCTGCCCGCGGAGGTCCTCGGCATCGAGCCCAAGGACGTGCACGTGCACCCCGCGGACACGAGCCTGACGCCCGTCGACCTCGGCTCCTACTCGTCGCGCGTGACGCTCATGTGCGGGATGGCGGCGATCCAGGCCGCCGGGCGGCTCCGGGGCGTGATCGCCCAGGCGGTGGCGGAGAAGCTCGAGGTCGCGGCCGAGAGCCTCGCGTTCCGCGACCGCAAGGTGGGCGTGCCCGACCAGTGGGAGCGGGCCCTGACCTTCACCCAGGCGGTCGAGCTCGCCGAGGCGAGGCACGGCGTGCTCGCGTTCGCCGGCTCGTACGCGCCGCCCAAGCGCGCGGGCAAGTACAAGGGCGGGGGCGTCGGGCCGTCGCCTTGCTACTCGTATTCTGCGTGCGTGGTGGAGCTGAGCGTCGACGAGGAGACGGGGGAGGTGGAGCTGCACGACGTGTGGATCGCGCACGACATCGGCCGGGCGCTGAACCCGCTGCTCGTCGAGGGCCAGGTCGAGGGCTCCGTGTACATGGGCATCGGCGAGGCGCTCATGGAGGGCCAGGTCTTCCGCAAGGGCCTGCACAAGCAGCCCTCGATGCTCGACTACAAGAGCCCGACGACGCTCGAGACGCCCGACATCCACACCTTCCTCGTCGAGACCGACGACCCGGAGGGGCCGTTCGGCGCCAAGGAGGCGGGGCAGGGGCCGCTCCTGCCGGTGCCGCCGGCGATCGCGAACGCGATCTACCACGCGGTCGGCGTGCGCTGCGACGAGGTGCCGATCACGCCCGAGATGATCCTGAAGGGGCTCGAGCTGCGTCGGAAGGGCAAGTCCGCGCGCGTCGGACCCGAGAAGATCCCGCTCTTCAAATTCAAGGAAGCGCTCATGGTCGAGTCGGCGTTCGGCCGGCCGGCCGACGCCGTCGCCGTGCGCCCCTTCCAGTCATGATGCGACTCCCGCCGTTCACGTATCTCGCGCCCCGGACGCTCCACGCGGCGGCGACGGCGCTGGCCGAGCACGGCGCCGACGCGATGCCCGTCGCGGGCGGAACCGACCTCTTCCCCAACATGAAGCGCCGGCAGTTCGAGCCGAAGGTGCTCGTGGGGCTCCGCGGGATCCGCGAGCTCACGGGCATCCGCGGTCGCGGCCGGGAGGGCATGACGCTCGGCGCGGGCACGACGCTCTCGGCCGTGGCCGCCCACCCGGAGATCGTCGCGCACTATGGCGCGCTCGCGACCGCGGCCGGCCTCGTGTCCTCGCCGCAGCTCCGGAACATGGGGACGCTCGGCGGCAACGTGTGCGTCGACACGCGCTGCAACTACTACAACCAGTCCCACGAGTGGCGGAAGGCGATCGGCTTCTGCATGAAGAAGGACGGCGACATCTGTCTGGTCGCGCCCGGGAGCTCGCGCTGCTGGGCCGTGTCGTCGTCGGACACGGCGCCCGTCCTCTGGAGCCTCGGCGCCCGCGTGCGGCTCGTCGGCGCGTCGGGCGAGCGCGTCGTCCCGCTCGAGGCGCTCTATCGCGACGACGGCATCCAGTACCTCACCAAGCAGCCGGGCGAGCTCGTGGCGGATATCGTCTTGCCGCCCGCGGACGGCTGGACGAGCGCGTATCTGAAGCTCCGGCGGCGCGGCTCGTTCGATTTCCCCGTCCTCGGGGTCGCCGTCGCCCTCCGGATGGACGGGGACCGCGTGGGCGAGGCCCGGATCGTCCTCGGCGCCGTCGCCTCGCAGCCGCGCCCGGCGCCCGACGCGGCGGCCGCGCTGGCGGGTGAGCGGCTCACGCCCGAGCTGATCACGCGCGTGGCCGATCTCGCGGCGGGGCCGTCGAAGCCGCTCGACAACACGGACTTCACGCATCCGTACCGCAAGAAGATGACGCGCGTCTTCGTCGCGCGCGCGCTCCGCGCGCTCGCCGGGCTCCCCGGCGGCGGGCGGGCCGCCGAGGAGGTCGCGTGAGCTCCCTCGGCGAGCGCATCCGGCGGCTCCGCGCCGAGTCCGCGCTCCAGCAGCGGCAGCTCGCCGAGAAGGCGGAGCTGACCCCGAGCATGGTCTCGCAGATCGAGTCGGGGCGGCTCACGCCTTCGCTGAACACGCTCGGCCGGATCGCCGCGGCGCTCGGCGTGCCGATCGCCTCGCTCTTCGACGGCCAGGCCCCGGGGTCGATCATCGTCTCGCGCAAGAAGGACTATCCGGTCGTGACGTTCGACGGCTCCTCCGAGCGCTGGACGGTGCTGGGCGCGGGGTTGTTCCAGGGGAAGATCCGCGCGGTCGTGTCCACGCTCGGCGCGCGGTCGCGCGGCGTCACCACCGAGAAGGTCGTCATCAAGCCGGGACAGATGAAGCTCTTCTATGTGCTCCAGGGCAAGGTCGTCCTCCACTACAATGGCGACCGCCACGTCCTCGAGACGGGCGACAGCGCCCTGCTGGACGGCGGCACGCCGCACGGCTGGGAGAACCTCGGCGGGAAGCAGGCCGCGGCGCTCTGGGTCATTCTGGGATAGGGGGCCATGGCGGACACCGGCGAACGCGTTCTGGTGGACTTCCGGACCGAGCCCGCGCGCTACAAGCACTGGACGCTCGCCTTCGACGGACCCGTGGCCACGCTTCTGATGGACGTGCGGGAGGACGGCGGGCTCCGGCCCGGCTACGAGCTGAAGCTCAACTCCTACGACCTCGGCGTGGACATCGAGCTCTACGACGCGGCTCAGCGCCTCCGCTTCGAGCACCCCGAGGTGGGCGCGGTCGTCGTCACCTCGGGCAAGGAGCGCATCTTCTGCGCGGGCGCCAACATCCGCATGCTCAGCCAGTCCACGCACGCCTTCAAGGTGAACTTCTGCAAGTTCACCAACGAGACGCGCAACGCGCTCGAGGAGGCGACGGCGGAGTCCCGCCAGGCCTACCTCTGCGCCGTCAACGGCCCGTGCGCCGGCGGCGGCTACGAGCTCGCGCTGGCGACCGACTGGATCATCATGGCGGACGACGGGAACACGGCCGTGTCGCTCCCGGAGGTGCCGCTCCTCGCCGTGCTGCCCGGCACCGGCGGGCTCACGCGCCTCGTCGACAAGCGCCACGTGCGTCGCGACCGCGCCGACTTCTTCTGCACCACGGAGGAGGGCGTGAAGGGCCAGCGCGCCGTCGAGTGGGGGCTCGTGGACGAGGTCGTGCCGCGCTCGCGCCTCGACGAGGCGGTGCGGCGGCGCGCGCGCGAGCTCGCGGCGCGCACCGACCGCCCGGCGGACGCCAAGGGGATCGCGCTGACGCCGCTCGCGCGGACTCTCGAGGGCGATCGCGTCACCTACGGGTCGGTCGCCTGCGCGATCGACCGGCCGCGCGGGCTCGCCGAGATCACGATCGTGGGCCCGACGGTCGCGCCGCCCGCGGACGCGCGCGGCATCCACGCGGCCGGGGCGGCCTTCTGGCCCCTGGCCCTCGCGCGCGAGCTCGACGACCTGATCCTGCATCTCCGCACGAACGAGGAGCAGATCGGCCTCTGGGTCTTCAAGACCCGGGGCGTCGCCGGGCTCGTCGAGGCCTATGACCGGGCGCTTGCCGCACACCGCGACGACTGGCTCGTGCGCGAGATCCGCCTCTATCTCAAGCGCACCTGGAAGCGCCTCGACGTCTCGTCGCGCTCGCTGTTCGCGCTCGTCGAGCCGGGCTCCTGCTTCGTCGGCACCCTGCTGGAGCTCTGCCTGGCGGCGGACCGCTCGTACATGCTCGACGGCGCGCGCGAGGGCGATGAGCGCCCGGCGGCCGCCGTGCGGCTCACCGAGCTGAACTTCGGCGCCTACCCGATGGTGAACGGCCTGTCGCGCCTGGCGAGCCGGTTCCTCGCCGAGCCCGCGCGGGTGGATAAGCTCCGCGCGCGCATCGGCGAGGACCTGTCGGCGGGGGCGGCGGCCGAGGCGGGGCTCGTCAGCTTCACGCCCGACGACATCGACTGGCATGACGAGGTGCGGATGGCGCTCGAGGCGCGCGCGTCCTTCTCGCCCGACGCGCTCACGGGCATGGAGGCGTCGCTCCGCTTCGGCGGGCCCGAGACGCTCGAGAGCAAGATCTTCGCCCGCCTCTCGGCGTGGCAGAACTGGATCTTCCAGCGCCCGAACGCCGTCGGCCCCACGGGGGCGCTCTCGGTCTACGGCTCGGGACAGCGCGGCGAGTTCGATCGAAGGAGAGTGTGATGGCCGGCATCGACTACACGGAGCGGATCCCGAACAACGTCGGCCTCGCCGAGGACCTCCGGCTCCAGCGTGCCCTCGAGGACTGGCAGCCGAAGTTCCTCGACTGGTGGAGGGACATGGGACCCCACGGCTACCAGGCGAAGGAGACCTACCTCCGCACCGCGGTGAGCGTGGACGCGCAGGGCTGGGCGCAGTTCGGCTACGTGCGGATGCCGGAGTACCGCTGGGGGATCTTCCTGGCCGAGCCCGAGCCCGGGCGCCGGATCAGCTTCGGCGATCACAAGGGCGCGCCGGCGTGGCAGGAGGTGCCGGGGGAGTACCGCGGCGTCCTGCGGCGACTCATCGTCACGCAGGGGGACACGGAGCCCGCGTCGGTCGAGCAGCAGCGCCACCTCGGGCGCACGTGCCCCTCGCTCTACGACCTGCGCAACCTCTTCCAGGTCAACGTCGAGGAGGGCCGCCACCTCTGGGCGATGGTCTACCTGCTCGACGCCTACTTCGGCCGCGACGGCCGCGAGGAATCGGAGGCATTGCTCCAGCGCCGCTCGGGCGACCGCGACAAGCCGCGCATCCTCGGCGCGTTCAACGAGAAGACGCCCGACTGGCTCTCGTACTTCATGTTCACCTTCTTCACCGACCGCGACGGCAAGTACCAGCTCGCGGGTCTCGCCGAGAGCGGCTTCGACCCGCTCTCGCGCACCTGCCGCTTCATGCTGACGGAAGAGGCGCACCACATGTTCGTCGGCGAGACGGGCGTGGGGCGCGTGGTCCAGCGCGCCTGCGAGCTCATGCGCCAGCACAAGACGGACGACGTGCGCCCGCACGGTGGCATCGATCTGCGGATGCTCCAGCGGTATCTCAACTTCCACTACGCGGTCTCGCTCGATCTCTTCGGCTCCGAGATCTCGACCAACGCGGCGAACTTCTACACGATGGGGCTGAAGGGCCGCTTCGAGGAGACGAAGAAGGACGACGACCACCAGCTGAAGACCGCGACCTACACGGTGACCGGGCTCGACGGGGACAGGCTCGTCACGCGGGAGGAGCCCGCGCTGCCGTCGCTCAACGAGCGGCTCCGCGACGACTACATCGCCGACTGCCAGCGCGGCGTCGACCGCTGGAACCGGGTCATCAAGGAGCACGGGATCGACTTCCAGCTGAGGCTCCCGCACCGCGCCTTCCAGCGCGCCATCGGGCTCTTCGCCGACGTCCGGGTCTCGCCCGAGGGGCGGGTGCTGAGCCAGGCGGAGTGGGAGGCGAAGAAGCACGAGTGGCTGCCGACCGAAGAGGATCAGGCCTGGGTGCAGAGCCTGATGCGGCCCGAGACCGAGCCCGGGAAGTTCGCGAGCTGGATCGCGCCGCCCCCGCGCGGCGTCAACGGCCAGCCGCTCGACTTCGAGTACGTGCGGCTCGCGTGAGGAGACCGTCATGCCCAAGGTCGTGACGCCGCGGCAGTTCGGGAAGCCGCTCGGCCTGTACTCGCACGGCATGCTCGCCCCCGGCGGCGAGATCCTCGTGGTGGCGGGGCAGGTCGGTGTCGGCCGCGAGGGCCGGGTGGACCCCGACGTGGACGCCCAGACCCGGCAGGCGCTCGAGAACGTCCGCGCGGTTCTCGAGGCGGGCGGCTGCCGCTGGCGCGACGTCGTGCGCCTGCAGACGTTCCTCACGAGCGCGGAGGACATTCCCGCGTTCATGAAGGCGCGGCAGGAGGTCTTTCCCGGTTACTTCCCGGACGGCGCCTACCCGCCCAACACGCTCGTCGTGGTGAGCCGGCTCGTGCGCCCGGAGCTCCGGGTCGAGATCGAGGCGATGGCCGTGCGCCCGCGCCCCGTCGCGCGGCGCCAGCCGGCGCCCAGGCGAAAATCGCGGCGCTAGTCAGGCACGGAGGAGCTGCCGATGAACGCGTCGGAGGTTCTGCCCACCCAGTTCAACGTGGCCGAGCACTTCGTGGACCGGAACGTCGCCGAGGGG
>QHSZ01000298.1 GCA_003220595.1 Candidatus Rokuibacteriota bacterium
CACGAGCCGCGTCTCCATCGCCTCGTGATAGCTGACGGGCTCGTTGAAGAAAGGAAACTGGAACGGGCGCCCACACTCGGGCGGCGCCAGCGCCGGGTCGTTGGCCGGCGACGCGATGGCGACCGCGCCCGGGCGCACGAGCGCGGCGAGGGCCAGGGCCATCACGCGCTCGCCGTGGAGCAGGCGCGCGACGAGGCGCTGCACCTTGCTGCCCGCGCGCAGGGTCTCGACGCGTACGGCGAGCCGGTCGATCGGGACGGGCAGCAGGAAGTCCACGGTGATCCGCGCGATCTCGAAGCCGGGGGCCTGCGCCTCGATCGCGCGCGCCAGCAGCGCGGCGGGCGGCCCGCCGTGCTGGTGCGTCGCGCTCCACGGGCCGCGCGTGTGCACGGTGGCGACGAACGCGTCGCCGTCGGGGACGTAGAAAGCATCGGTCACGTCCCAAATATTACGCTGCTTCGGAGCCCAGCCGGGCACCCCCTCTCGAATCCCGAGGCAGAGCCGCGCGCTACTCGCCGGCGCCCGCGCTCTCGCGGACGACGCGCGCGACGATGCCCGCGGCAAAGCCGCGGCGCAGGAGCTGGTCGCGCAGGCGCGTGGCGGCGCGCTCGGGATTCGCGCGGCGGAGCGCCGGGAGCCGGCGCCGCGCGAGCGCGCGCGCCTGGGCCAGCTGGTCTTCGCCCTCGAGGGTCGCGAGCGCCGCGTCGACCAGCGCCGTGGCGACGCCGCGGGCGCGGAGCTCGGCGCGGAGACGGGCGGCCCCGTAGCCGCGCGCGGCGCGTGTCGTCACCCAGTGGCGGGCGAACGCCGCGTCGTCCACGTAGCCGCGGCCGGCCAGGTCGGCCACGACCTCGGCCGCGATGTCCTTCGAGGCGCCGCGGCGCACGAGGCGGCCGGCGAGCTCGCGCGCGGTGAAGGCGCGGCGGGAGAGGAGGTCGCCCGCCGCGAGGCGCGCGGCCCGGGCGTCGAGAACCTTCCTGGGCGCGCCTATCGCTTGAAGAAGGAGCCGGCGCCCGGCGTCGCGACGGCCTTCTCGTCCTTCTTCTGCTCGAAGGACGCCTCGCTCGCAGAGAAGATGCCGCGCACCTTGAGGTCGAAGTCGTCCGCGTTGGTCGCCGCCTCGCGCGCGGTCTCGTACGAGATCATGCCGTCGCGGTAGAGCCTGAGCAGGCACTGGTCGAAGGTCTGCATGCCGTACTGCGACTGCCCCTGCGCGATGAACGTCGGGATCTCCGGCGTGCGCTTCGCGTCGCGGATGCTGTCCCGGATGACGGCCGTCCCGACGAGGACCTCGACGGCGGGAATGCGCCCCTCGCCGCCGATCTTCGGGATGAGCCGCTGCGAGACGACGCTGACGATGACCGCCGCGAGCTGATCGCGGATCTGCTGCTCCTGATGGGGCGGGAAGGTGCCGATGATGCGGTTGACCGTCTCCGTCGTGTTCAGCGTGTGCAGGGTCGAGAACACGAGGTGGCCCGTCTCCGCCGCGTGGAGCGCGACGGACATGGTCTCGGGGTCGCGCATCTCGCCCACCAGGATGACGTCCGGGTCCTCGCGGAGGGCGGCGCGGAGGGCGGTGGCGAAGCCCGACGTGTCGTGGCCGATCTCGCGCTGGCTGATCACGCAGTTGATGTCCTCGTGCGTGAACTCGATCGGGTCCTCGATCGTGATGATGTGGTCGTTCCGCGAGCGGTTGATGAAGTCGATCATCGCCGCGAGCGTCGTGGACTTGCCCGAGCCGGTGATGCCCGTGACGAGGACGAGCCCGCGCCGCTCCATGGAGATCTGCTCGAGGACGACGGGCAGCCCCAGCTCCTCGAACTTCGGCTTCTTGGAAGGGATCGAGCGCAGGACGGCGCGGATCACGCCGAGGGCCAGGAACATGTTCACGCGGAAGCGGCCGTAGCTCGGCACCGAGTACGCGCTGTCCACTTCCTTGCCCTCGCGGAGCTGGGTGTAGAAGCGCTCGTGCAGGCACTTGCGCGCGATCGCGTCCATCTCCTCGGCCGTGACCACCCCGAGGTCGGCCTGCGGCACGAGCCGGCCGTGGATCCGGAGGATGGGCGGGGCGCCCGGCTTCAGGTGCACGTCCGACGCGCCGCGCTCGACGCCGGAGGCCAGGAGCTTGTCGAGGTCGATCGCCATGAGGGACTCCTACCTGAGCGGCGCGACCGGGCGGAGCCCGAGCGCCTCTCTGATCTTCGCCTCGAGGTCGGCGAGCACCGCCGGGTTCTCCTGCAGCCACTTCTTCGCGTTCTCCCGCCCCTGCCCGATCCGCTCGTTCTTGTAGGTGTACCAGGTGCCCGACTTCTCGATGATCGCCTGCTCGACGCCCGCGTCGAGGACGGCGCCCGATTTCGAGATGCCCTCGCCGTAGATGACGTCGAACTCGGCCTCGCGGAACGGCGGGGCCAGCTTGTTCTTCACGACCTTCACCTTCGTCCGCACGCCGAGCGACTCCGTGCCCTGCTTGATCGCGTCCTGGCGCCGGATGTCCATGCGGATCGACGCGTAGAACTTGAGCGCGCGCCCGCCCGTCGTTGTTTCAGGCGAATTGTGGACTACGACGCCGTCGACGAGGTACGTGTGGTGGCCCTCGATCTCCAGGTCGAAGCGATGGGTCGTCCTCGTCGGGGGCTTGATGTAGCGCTTCAGGATGCGCGCGGGGACGGCCCGGAGGTACTCGCGCTCCCTCAGCTCCGCGATCTCGAGCGGTGGGTGCCAGGAGAACCGTCCCCGCTGACTCGGGTGGAGCTTGTAGTCGAGGGACGGGTGAAGATACGGCGCGATCAGCGCGTGCAGCCGGGCGCTCTGCTCGGCGTTGAACCAGAAGCCTCGACCGTCGTCGCGCGGCCGGCCGACGCCGAGCCGCTCGCACAGTGCCAGCACGCGTGCGCGTGACTCGCCGACGAGCGCCGTGTTGTAGAGGACGGCTTTGCCCTTGCCCCAGCGCGCGTACGAACCCATGAAAGAGCCGTCGTCGCCATACCACACGGCAAGCCCGCGAGCGTCCAGGCGATCGAGGACCCGATCTGTCGCCCGGCGCTCACGGCCCTCGCCGTAGTACTCGGCGTGGAGCTCGGCCAGGGCCGGCATCGCCAGCGTGTCGAAGCCCCAGCCGTTGCCTGTCCGCCCGATCGCGCCCGCGAACGGCGCGAGCATCGCCTGCTTCCATCGCAGGTAGTCCTTCTGCGCCTCGCCGTGGCCGCCCCGGAAATGGGCCGCGTGGGTGCCGACTCGCCGGAGCGAGCCGTCGCCGAAGCTTCCGCCGAGAACGACCTGCCACTGATCGTCGGTGAGCTGGTGATCCTTGACGGCGACAAGCACCTCGTCACCCACCGTGAGATCGCCCGCGCGCGCGGAGCCCCTCGGCGTGAAGATGACGTGCTGTTCCGTGGCCGCGAAGTGCCGTCGCCCCGCCCGGCCGCCTTCCACCTCGAACTGCACGAAGTGGTCGGTACGGCCGTTGTCGAACCAGTTCACGATCCGGCGGGGCGCGATCTGCCCCGTCGTCGGATCCCAGGAGAGCACCTCGAGCGGCAAGCGCTGGTTCACGATTTTGCCGATCTTCATGCTCGTCCCGTCGGCGAGCACGACCCGCGTGCAGTAATGAAAACACCCAAACATGACCCCTATCTTCTCGCGGATCTGGTTGATGAAGATGACGATGGCGCCGGAGCGTGAGATGGCGGAGGTGAGCTTGCGGAGGGCCTGTGACATGAGGCGCGCCTGGAGGCCCGGGAGCGAGTCGCCCATGTCGCCGTCGAGCTCGGCGCGCGGCACGAGCGCCGCGACGGAGTCGATGACGATGACGTCCACCGCGTTCGAGCGGACGAGCGTCTCGGTGATCTCGAGCGCCTGCTCGCCCGTGTCCGGCTGCGAGATGAGGAGCTCGTCCGTGTTGACGCCGAGCTTCTTCGCGTAGATGGGGTCGAGCGCGTGCTCGGCGTCGATGAACGCCGCGATGCCGCCGAGCCGCTGCGCTTCCGCGATGACGTGCAGCGCGAGCGTGGTCTTGCCCGAGGACTCCGGGCCGTAGATCTCGGTGACGCGGCCGCGGGGCAGGCCGCCCACGCCGAGCGCCACGTCGAGCGGAAGGGCGCCCGTCGGGATGACGGCGATCTCCTCGAGCGGCCCGCCGACGCCCAGGCGCATGATCGAGCCCTTGCCGAACTGCCGCTCGATCTGCGCGATCGCCAGCTCCAGGGCCTGCTTCCGGTCGTTCTTCGCTTCCGCCATGCGCGTCTCCTTCGTATGAGGCGTTGCAAGCATTCTAGAAGTCGCGGGGGGACGGCGTCAATGTCCACGAATCGTGACGCCGCGCCCCGCTCAGCCGAGCCGCGCGCTCGCGCGCTCGGTGTAACGCGCGCCGCGCGGCGAGAGCTCGCTTTCCATCAGGGCGAGGCCCTCGACGCGGCTCCGCCCGAACTCGTCGCGCGCCGCCGTGGCCAGCAGGTCGGCGAGCCGCGCGTCGCGTCGCGGGGCGCGCACGCGCCCCAGCGTGATGTGGGGTGAGAATGGGCGCGTCTCCGGCGGGAAGCCGAGCGCGGCGCAGGCCCGCTCCACGCGCCCGGCCAGCTCGGTCAGCCCGGGAGCGCCCCCGGCGACGCCCGCCCAGACCACGCGGGGGCGCGACGCGGACGGAAAGGCGCCGAGCCCCGCCATCACCGCGTCGAACGCCGTGAGACCCGCCGCGGCGCCACGGAGCCCCGCCGCGATCTCCTCGAGGCGCCGCTCGTCCACCTGCCCGAGGAACTTGAGCGTGAGGTGGAGGTTCGCCGGCGCGACCCACGCGACGTCCGGCGCGACCTTCCGCAAGCGCTCGATGGCCGCGCCGAGTGCTGCCCGCACCGGCTCGTCGATGAGGACGGCGACGAAGGCCCGGACCGAGCCTATCGGGCGCCTTCCAGCAGGCGGAGCAGGTTCTGAAGCCCCTGGCGCCGCTCCGCATCCGTCTCCTTGCCGAGCGCCTCGTTCAGGTCCTCGATCGCTCCCGCGCGGTCGCCCTGCAGCTCACGCGAGAGCGCGCGGCTCGCCAGGGCGCGCGCGTCGAGCGGCTCGGCTGACGGTGCGTCCGCCGACGCCGGCGGGGTGATGGGCGGCGGCGTGGGGGCCGGCGGTGGCGCCGGCGCCACGGGCGGCGGAGGCGCCGGTTCCGGTGGCGGCGCCGCGGCGGCGGGCGGCCCGGGTGCCTGCGGAGACTCGACCGAGGGCGGCCCTGGCGCCGGTGCCGGGGCGGGTGGTGGAGGCGCGACCGGTGCTCGTGGGGTGAGGGCGGTGTGGAGGCCCAGCGCCTGACGCTCGCTCAGATTGAGCTCCTGCACGATCGCCTGCGACCAGTCGGCGCGCCCCCCGTCAGCATCGCCCGCGAGCGCGCGGGCGACGCCGCGGTTGAAGATGGCGCGGGCGAATCGCGGGTTGAGGAGACTCGCCCGCGTGAAGTCGGCGATCGCCGCGTCATAGTCGCCCCGGCCGATGTAGGCGTTGCCCCGATTGAAGAGGATCTCCGCGTCGACGGGGGCGCGCTCGAGCGCCGCCGTCAGGTCTTGGATGGCGCCGTCGAGGTCGCCCAGGCGCGCGCGGACCAGACCGCGCTGGGCCCAAGCCGCGGGCGGGCCCGGCGCCCGGCGGATCGCGTCGTCGAGCGCCGTCAGGGCCTCGGCATCGCGGCCGTCGCGGGCGAGCGCGAGCCCTCGGTCGAGGGCGCTCATCCCCGACCCGCAGCCCGCGAGCGCCAGCAGGACGACGGCGACGATCGAGGCCCTCATGTGCGTCCTCGGAGCGCCCGGCGCAGCATGTCGAACGCCGCCTGGGTGGATTGCCACTTCACCGAGGCGCGATCGCCCAGGAACCTGAAGCGCCGGGCGCTCGCGCGCCCCTCGACGGCGAGCCCCACGAACACGGTGCCGAC
>QHSZ01000008.1 GCA_003220595.1 Candidatus Rokuibacteriota bacterium
GCAGTCGACGCACGACGCCACATGGGCGTCGAGTGCATTGCGCTCGTCCGGCCCGAGCGCGTCGTCCAGCCGAGCTGACAAGCGTTCGCGCGCCTCGTCGCAGGTCATGGCAGGAACCGTTCCAGCTTCTCTTTGAGGTCGGTCCGGGCGCGATGGAGTCTCGACCTCACGGTGCCGAGCGGGAGGTCGAGCGCCGCCGCGATCTCCTCGTACGAGAGGCCCTCGAAGTCCCGGAGCACGACCACGACCCGTCGCTCCTCGGGCAGCTCGGTGATCGCGCGCTGCAGCGCCGCCTCGAGCTCGCCCCGCTCGGCGTGCGCCGCCGGATCGGCGTCGGCCCGCAGGCGCTCGAGCGACTCCTCACCCTCGCGCGCCATGTGGCGCTCGCCCGAGGCCAGGCGGTTCAGGCAGAGCCGCGACGTGATCGCGTAGAGCCAGGTCGAGAGCTTGGCCTCGCCCCGGAAGTCCCCCACGGCCCTGTGGACTCTCAGAAACACCTCCTGGGCGATCTCCTCGGCCTCGCCCCGGCTGCGCAGCATCCTGAGGGCGACCCCGAAGACCCGGTGCTGGTAGGCGATCACCAGCTCCTCGAAGGCCCGCGGGTCCCCCCGCCGCAGCCGGTCTTCCAAGTCGGAGTCATGACCCGCCCGTCCTTCCATCGTGTTAGACCTGTCGGGTTATCGAGGGGCGCCACGGCTTCCGCCGGGGCGTCCCGAGCCACCCGGGGCTTGGGGGCGCTCGGAGCCCCCATGCTCAAGTAGTTAGACCATACCGCCCGCTCAGGGTTCCCCCGCGCTCCAACGACACGAGCCCAGCGAAATCAGCCGCGCAGACCGCCGGCGCCGCGCAGGCGCGGGTCGAGGACGTCGCGGAGCGCGTCGCCCAGCATGTTGAACCCGAAGACCGCGAGCGAAATGGCCGCGGCCGGAAAGAGCGCCATCCACGGCGCGTAGTACATGAACGAGCGGCCCGAGCCCGACAGCATGCCGCCCCAGGACGGGTACGGCGCCGGGATCCCGAAGCCGAGGAATGACAGCCCCGACTCGGCGAGGATCACCGTGCCGAGACCGATCGTGGCAAGGATGAGGATCGTCGCCATCACGTTGGGCAGCACGTAGCGCAGCACGATCCGGAGATGGCCGGCGCCCAGCGCGCGCGCGGCCTCGACGTACGCGTTCTCCATCACGGAGAGCGTCGCCCCCCGGATCACCCGGGATGCGCTGGCCGCGCCCAGGATGGACAGGGCCAGGATCAAGTTCGCGAGCCCGGGACCGAGCGCCGCCATCAGCGAGAGGACCACGACGAGCGCGGGGAACGACATCCAGGCGTCGACCACGCGCTGCATCACCAGATCGTACACCCCGCCGAGATAGGCGCTGGAGACGCCGATGGCGGTGGCCATCACCGTGGCCACGGCCACGGTGGCGAATCCGATGGTGACGGAGATCCGCGCGCCGTAGACCACCCGGCTCCAGATGTCGCGCGAGAGGTTGTCGGTGCCCATCCAGAACTGGGCGCTCGGCGGCCTCATCCGGGCGCCCCGGATCGACACGTCGTATGGATGGGGCGCGATCCGGTCGGCGAAGAGCGCCATCACGAGCAGGACCAGGACGATCGCGCCGCCGATGGCGCCCAGGGGCTTGCGGCGGACGAAGCGCAGCACGACGGACGGGGTCATCGCGGTCAGTAGCGGATCCGCGGGTCCAGCACGGCGTAGACGAGGTCCACCGCCAGGTTCGTCAGGACGATGATGACGACGATGACCAGGTTGATCCCCTGGATCACCGGATAGTCGCGCTGCACGATGGCGTCGACGAGGAACTGCCCCATGCCGGGGATCCCGAAGATCCACTCGATGATCACGGCGCCGCCAGTGATGCTCGCCACCTGGAGGCCGAGGACCGTGACCACCGGGATCACCGCGTTCTTGAGGGCGTGCTTCAGGACCACGACGCGCTCGCGCAGGCCCTTGGCCCAGGCCGTCCGCACGTAGTCGTGCCGGAGCACCTCGAGCAGCATGCCCCGCGTCAGCCGCATGATCCCGGCCGCCGAGGCGATGCCGAGAATGACCGCGGGCAGGACGAATTGTAAGACATATGCGGCCGGCGCCGCCCCAAACTCGACGAACCGTGTCCGTGGGGTCCAGCCCCACCAGATCGCGGGGAGCAGGATCACGAGGATCGCCATGACGAAGGCCGGGATGGACAGGCCGAGAATCGCGGCGCTCCGGGCGACGAAGTCGAGCACGCCGTCCTGACGGACCGCAGCGAGCACGCCGACGGGGATCCCGACCAGGATCGCGACACCGAGCGCCATGACGCCGAGGACCACCGTCACGGGCAGGCGTCGCGTCAGCTCGACGAGGACGGACTGGCGGGTCCAGAGCGACTCGCCGAGGTTCCCGCGCCCGATCGCGCCGAGCCAGTCGACATACTGCACGTGGATCGGGCGGTCGAGCCCGAGCTTCGCCCGCAGATCCTCGAGGTCCTTGCCGTACGCCTTCTCCTCGAGCATGAGCTGGACCACGTCGCCCGGGATCAGGCGCGGCAGGGTGAACACGATGAGCGAGGCGATCAGCAGCGACGGCACGGCGACCAGGAGGCGGCGGAGGACGTACCTACGCATGAGGGCGCTGGATGCCGAGGCCTCCGGATCGCGCCTACTTGTCGATCCAGGCGGCCATCAGCCGCCCGCCGTAATCGAAGCCGTTGTTCGGCATGTAGTTCTTGATGTGCGCGTCCCACGCCGAGAGGATCCTGATCGACCCGTCGGCCCCGAACAGCGCCTGGTCCGCGAGGTAGCGCTGGATGTCGAACACGACCTGCCTGCGCTTGGCGACGTCGAAGGTCCGCCGCTGCAGCCTGATCATCTCCGTGAGCTTGGGGTCGTCCACGCCCCAGACGTTGAGCCGCTGGCCGGGCATGAACCAGCGATAGAAGTACGCCTCGGGGTCGGCCCAGGCACCGCGCAGTCCGATGAACATCTGGTCGAACTTTCCGAAGATCGCGCTCGAGATGAACGCGCCGTACTCCCGCAGCTTCAGGTCGGCGTCGATGCCGGCGGCCTTCCAGTTCTTGAGGGTGATCTGCACGAAATCATCGAAGTCGGGCCCGTACCCGGTCCCGGGCGCCTCCACCGTGGTCTTGAACCCGTTCGGGTAGCCGGCCTCGGCCAGCAGGCGCTTGGCTTCGGCCGTGCTGGGCTCGTAGAGCCTCCGGCCTTCGGGCCCCAGCTGATCGATCGGGATCGACCAGTCCGCGAACGCGGCGGGGACCGCGGGGTTCGGCGTCCAGCGCCCCTGGGAGAAGGCGAGCGACTCGAAGATCTCGGCGAGGTTGCTGGCGCGCGACAGGGCCCTCCGGACCCGGAGGTCGCCGAACGGCGGGATCGAGAGCTTGAAGCCGATGGAGCCGCCGGTGAGCCACGTGTACTCGGCGGTCTGCAGACCGGGCTTCCGCTGCCTGGCCACCGGCACGTCGAGCCAGCGCACGGCGTGCTGGTACTCGGGGCCGAAGTCGGTCTTCCCGCCCAGCCAGGCGGCCAGGCGCGAGGACGGGTCCTTGTCGATCAGCACGTCGACGCCGTCCGCGTAGGGCAGCCCGGCGAGGAAGTAGTTCGGGTTGCGCACGTAGACCAGCTTGACGTTGGGCTCCCAGCGCTCGAGCATCCACGGCCCGGTGCCGACGGCCGACTCGACCTTCTTCAGATCGCCGAACTTCTCGACGCACTCCCTGGCGACGATCCAGGTCGACGTCGAGGCGAGCAGGTCCAAGAACCAGGCGTTCGGCTCCTTGAGCGTGAACTTGACGGTGTGCGTGTCGAGGGCCTCGATCTTGTCGACGTACTCGAGCACGGGCTTGTTGGGGTTGCCCTGAATCGAGAGGAACCGCTCGTAGGTGTACTTGACGTCGGCGGCCGTCAGCTCGCGCCCGTTCACCGGGGGCTTCGGGTGCCAGCGGACGCCCTTCCTGAGCTTGAAGATGTAGGTCGTGTCGTTCGGCTGCGTCCACGACTCGGCGAGGTCGGGCTCGATCGGATAGGTCATCGGCTTCACGGACGGCCCCGCCTTCACCTTGACGAGCCGGCTGTAGACGAAGGAGAGCGGGACCATCGTCAAGAACGAGATCGTCTGGTGGGGATCGAAGTGGAGCGGGTCCGAGATCACCGTCAGACGCAGGACGCCGCCGCGCTTGGGCGTCTGCGCCTGGGCTGGGCCGGGGCCCAGGTGCGGGGCGACCGCCGCGATCGCCAGGGCCCCTCCGCCGGCGGTGAGGAGCTCCCGACGCGTGATGCGGCGGCCGTTGCGACCAGGGCTCATTGACGGGCGCGCGTCGCTCATTGCGGTGGGGGACACTCTGAGCCGCGGGGTCACCGATGTCAACCGGCGGCCGCCTGGCCGAAGGCGCCGCCGTCCGCTATCATCCTCTGCACATGGCCAACCGGTGGGTCGCGCTGGCGATCGTGTTCGTCACGCGTACATCGATGGGCTACCAGTTCCAGTCGGTCGCCTCGGTCGGTCCGCTCCTCGTCCCCGAGCTCGGGCTCACCTGGGCGCAGCTCGGCTCGCTCATCGGTCTCTACATGCTGCCCGGCGCCTTCCTGGCGCTGCCGGGCGGGATGCTCGGCCAGCGCCTGGGCGAGCGCCGGACGGTCGTGGCGAGCCTCGCGCTCATGGTGGTCGGCGGCCTCGTGACCGCCGCGAGCCACAGCTTCGCCGTCGCCGCCGCCGGGCGGCTGTTGAGCGGCGTCGGCGCCGTGCTCATGAACATCCTGCTCGCGAAGATGGTCGCCGACTGGTTCACGGAGCGCGAGATGTCGACGGCGATGGCCGTCATGCTCACGAGCTGGCCGGTCGGCCTCGGCCTCGCCGCCGCGACGCTCGGCAGTCTCGCCACCCGCTCGTCGTGGCGCATGGCGATCGCGATGACGGCGCTCGCGGCCGCCGTCGGGCTCGTGCTGATCGCCTTCGCGTACCGCGACCCGCCGCGTGCTGAGGCCCGGGCGCCCGGGCCGGCGGAGCGCCGCGCTCGGCTCTCCACGCGGGACGTCGGGCTCGCGGTGAGCGCGGGCTTCGCCTGGGGCTGCTTCAACGCGAGCCTCGTCGCCGTCATCGCGTTCGGCCCCGGGATGCTGATGGCCCGCGGCGTCTCCCTCGGTGAGGCCGGCTTCATCGTGAGCCTGGCGATCTGGGTGACGATTCTGTCGGTGCCCCTCGGCGGGCTGCTCGCCGACCGCCTCGGCCGGCCGAATCTGCTCATCGTCACCGGCAGTGTCGCCGCGGGGCTCGTCACGCTGCTGCTGCCCGTCCTCGAGTACCCGCTCCTGGCGTTCTGCCTGCTCGGCCTGACGATCGGGGCGCCGCCGGGGCCGGTGATGTCGCTCCTGCCGAAGTCGGTGGCCCCGGAGCGGCTGGCGCCCGCCTTCGGCGTCTACTACGCGGTGTTCTACGTCATGACGGCGGTCACGCAGCTCGGCGCGGGCCTGGTGCGCGACCTCACGGGCAGCCCCGCCGCACCGATCCGCGTCGCCGCGCTCGTGATGGCCTCGACGGCGCTGGGGCTCGCGTTCTTCCGCCTCCTCGAGCGCGTGGGAGCCGCGGACCGTGCCCGCCGGCATCCTTGACCGGTCGAGACCCACCGGCTACCGTGCCCTATGAGCGCCATGTCCTTCAATCCGATGGATCCGGAGTTCGTCGCGGATCCCTATCCCACCTACCATCGCCTGCGCGCCGAGGATCCCGTCCACCACAGTCCCCTCGGGTTCTGGATGCTCACCCGGTACGAGGACGTCGTGGCGGTGCTGCGCGACGCGCGTTTCGCCAAGGAGGCGATCGCCACGCTCGTGGCGGCGCGCTTCGGCGTGCCCGTCCCGGCCGGCGTCGGGCTGTCGATGCTGGATCGCGACCCGCCTGACCACACGCGGCTGCGCGGCCTCGTCAGCAAGGCGTTCACCCCGCGCGTGGTGGACCGGCTCAGGCCGCACATCCAGCAGATCGTCGACGGCCTGCTCGCGCGAGTCGAGGGCGCGGGGTCGATGGACCTGATCGAGGAGTTCGCGTATCCGCTGCCCGTGACCGTCATCTGCGAGATGCTCGGCGTCCCCGTCGAGGACCACGAGCGCTTCAAGGCGTGGGGGGTGGACATCGCGCGCGGTCTCGATGCGATCCTGCTGCCGCCGGACTCGGAGGTGGCCCAGAAGAGCCTCGCCGGCCGCCGGGCCCTCGCCGACTACTTCCGCGGGCTCATCGCCGAGCGCCGGGCCGCGCCGCGGGACGACATGCTCTCGGGCCTCATCGCCGCCGAGGAAGCGGGCGACACGCTGAGCGAGAACGAGCTGCTCGCCACGTGCATCCTCCTGCTCGTCGCCGGCCACGAGACCACGGTCAACCTGATCGGCAACGGCTCCCTGGCGCTCCTGCGCCATCCCGCGGAGCTCCGCCGGCTGCGCGAGCGCCCCGGGCTCATCGCCAGCGCCGTGGAAGAGCTGCTGCGCTACGACGGCCCGGTGCAGCGCACGGCGCGCGTCCCGAGCGAGGACGTCGAGCTGGGCGGCCACACGATCGGCAAGGGCGAGCTGGTGATGCCGTTCATCGGCGCCGCCGACCGCGATCCTGCTCAGTTTCCCGACCCTGACCGCCTCGACATCACGCGCGCCGACAACCGCCACATTGCCTTCGGCTGGGGCATCCACTTCTGCCTCGGCGCCCCGCTCGCGCGCGTGGAGGGCCAGATCGCCATCAACACGCTCGTGCAGCGGCTCCCGAAGCTCGCGCTGGCCACGGACAGGCCGGAGTACCGCCAGAGCCTCACGCTGCGAGGCTTGCAAGGGCTCCCGGTCAGCTTCTGAGCTTGACGCCTCGCCGGCGACCCGATAACGTCGGGTCCGTCCCGAGGGTCCGAGCACACGCTGACGAGGTGGAATCATGCCCAGGCCGGTCAAGCCGATCCCGGACGGTTACCACACGATCACGCCGTACCTGAGCATCAAGGGGGCGGCCGGTGCCATCGACTTCTACAAGAAGGCCTTCGGCGCGACGGAGGTGATGCGCCTGGCGCAGCCCGACGGCCGCGTCGGGCACGCCGAGCTGCAGCTCGGCGACTCCCGCATCATGGTTGCCGACGAGTTCCCGGAGATGGACTTTCGGAGCCCGCCCTCGATCGGCGGCAGCCCGGTCCACCTCCACATGTACGTGGCGAACGTGGACGCGGTGGTCAGCCGGGCCGTCGCCGCCGGCGCGAAAATCGTCCGGCCGGTGCAGGACCAGTTCTACGGCGACCGGTTGGGCACCGTGGCCGATCCGTATGGCCACGTGTGGCACGTGTCGACGCACAAGGAGGACCTGTCGATCGACGAGCTGCGCAAGCGCGCCGCGGCCCAGCACAAGGGCTAGCGCCTGGCGCGACTGAGCCGAGAGACTCCCGAGCCTTGCCCGCGCATGATGCCGCCCCGATTCCCGATTTCCTCTACGGCACCGCCTGGAAGGAGGATCAAACCCAGGCCCTGACAGAGCTCGCGCTGCGGATGGGCTTCCGGGGCATCGACACCGCCAACCAGCGGCGGCACTATTTCGAGGCCGGCGTGGGTCAGGGGCTCGCCGCCGCCTACCGCGCGGGCGTGGTCACGCGCGCGGGCGTCTTTCTGCAGACGAAGTTCACCTCCCAGCACGGCCAGGACCACCGGCTGCCCTACGACCCGGCGGCCGACCTGGCCACGCAGGTCGCCCAGTCGCTGGCCAGCTCGCTCGAGCATCTCGCGACCGACCACGTCGACAGCTACGTGCTGCACGGGCCCGCCTCCGGCCACGGCTGGACCGACGACGACGCCCTGGCCTGGGCCGCGATGGCGAAGGAGCGCGACGCCGGCCGCACACGGTTCCTCGGCGTGAGCAACGTCTCCCTGCGGCACCTGGAGCAGATGGCCGCCACCGGCGCGGAGGCGCCGGCGTTCGTCCAGAACCGGTGCTTCGCGCGCCTCGGCTGGGACCGCGACGTGCGGTTCTTCTGCCGGAGCCGCAAGATCGTCTACCAGGGCTTCTCGCTGCTGACCGCGAACCCGGAGGTGCTGCGCCACCGCCTGATCGCCGGCATCGCCGCGCGTGGCAAGGTCACGCCGGCCCAGATCGTGTTTCGCTTCGCGCAGGCGGTCGGGATGCTGCCGCTGACCGGCACCTCCGACGCCGAGCACATGAGGCAGGACCTGGCCAGCCGCGCGCTGGCGCTCTCCGACGACGAGGTGCGCGCGATCGAATCGCTAGCCGGCTGACGGAGAGGCGACCGCGAGGCGCGCGTCGCTATCGCCGCGCCCGGCGGCCGGGCCAGTCCTTGCCCTCGATGAGGATCTCACCCTTCGCCGGCATGCCGGGCCTCGCGAGGCCCACCTCACCCTTGAGCTCGAGCTTCACCCCGACCTCGGGATCGACGCCTGACACGCGGGCGTCGATCGCCTTCGCCGCTGCCCCGTCGAGGTAGACCCGCGCCGGCTGGCCCACGCGCACGCGCCCGATCTGGCCCGCGGGCACGGCCGCTCGAAAATAGACCTGGGACAGCTTCACGAGCGTGATGACGGGCGTGCCGACCTTGACCTCCTTGCCGGGCTCGGCCGTTCGCGCCGCCACGACGCCGTTGAAGGGCGCGAAGACGGTGAAGTCGAGCCGGTTGGCCCGCGCCTCGTCGAGCCCGGCGCGCGCGCGCGCGGCCTCCGCCTGCGCGGCGGCGATCTCCGCCTCGGCCCGGAGGAGCTGCGTCTTCACGGAGGCGGCCTGCGCGGAGCGGGCGGCCGGGCTCGCGAGATCCGAGCGCGCCGCCCCGAGCGCGCGCCGCGCAGCCTCGACCTGACGCCGCGCGGCCTCGACCCCCGCCACCTGGGCGGTCTCGTGGCTCTGGGCCCGTCTCGCCTCCTGCTCCGCGCCTGGTGATCCAGGGTGCAGACGCGAGGCGGCGTCTCGGTCCCGCTTCGCTTGAGCGTGCGCGGCCTCCGCCTGGGCCAGCTGAGCTTCGGCCGCGGCGAGGCCCCCTTCGGCCTCGGCGACGCGACTCTGGGCCGCCCCCCGCGTCTGATCGACACCGGGCGGGCTCTGCCGAAGCTGCTCGTTGAGCACGGTGATCTGGTGCCGGGCCAGGCGCAGGCGGGTCTCCGCCTCGCGGAGGGCGCCCGCCGCCTGCAGCTCACGGGCGCGGACCTCCTCGGCGTCGAGCACCGCGACGACTTGACCGGCCGCGATCCAGTCGCCTTCCCGCACGGCGATGTCGAGGATGCGCCCGGCGGTCTTGGTGGCGACGGGGGCGCCGTCCCCCTCGATCCGTCCGCTCACCGCGATCACGCCGCGTGGGACCTCGGGCCGCGCGACCAGGAGACGCCAGGCGACGAAGCCGGCAAGACCGAGGACGACCAGCGACGCGACGAACGCGAGCGTGCGCCAGCGCGGAATCATGGCTCATTATCGCGCACGGGTCGCGGACGAAGACACCCCCGCGTTGACCTTCCAGAAGCTCGGCGCTACCCTCGGCGCACGAGCCTGAGCATCTCCGGTTCTGCCCAAGGAGAACGTCGACGGTGACCGGTATCCGCAGATGACCCGAACGGCGCTCGTGACGCAGGTCGAGGCGCTGCGACGGCGCGTCAAAGCCCTCGAGCGCGGGCGCGCGCGGAGCCGGCGGACCGAGGCGAGCTTGCGCGAAAGCGAGGGACGCTTTCGCGCCTTGTTCGAGCACGCGAGCGACCTCATCATCGCCGCCGCCCTGGACGGCTCGATCATCCGCGTCAACCGCGCGACGGAGGAGACGCTCCAATGGCCGCGGGAGGCGCTGATCGGCCGCAACATCCGTGAGCTGATCACGCCCGGATCGTTCGCCCTCGGTGAGGAGCGCATGCGCCGGGTGCTGGCCGGAGAGAAGCTGCCAAAGATCTTCGGACTCGAGGCGATCAGGCGGGACGGGAGTGTCGTGCCCCTCGAGGGCTGGGCGCGCCTGCTCCGGGACGCGCGGGGCAGCCCCGTCGGCCACGAGGGCGTCTACCGGGACATCACCGAGCGCCGGCTCGCGGAGGAGGCCCTCCGGGACAGCGAGGAGCGGTACCGGAGCCTCTTCGACAACGCCAGCGACTCGATCCTGACATTCACCCTGGATGGCACCGTCACGAGCGTGAATCGCGCCTACGCGAAGCTCACCGGCTGGACGACCGACGAGCTCATGGGTGAGAACTGGCAGACGCTCGTTGCGCCGGTGGACCGGGAGCGGATGGCCGAGCGCACCCGCCGCGCGCTGGCCGGCGAAAAGCTGTCGTCGATCTTCGAGGTCGCCGCCCTGTGCAAGGATGGTCACGTCGTCCAGCTCGAGGGTCGAACGCGGATCATGCGCAGCGGGCACGGCGGTCCCGTCGGGTTCCAGGGTGTCTACCGCGATATCACCGAGCGCAAGCGCGCGGAGGAGGCGCTCCGCGATAGCGAGGAGCGTTACCGGCTGATGTTCCAGGAGGCCGAGGCGGCGCGCGCGGTGCTCGATCGACTCTACCGCGTCACCAGCTCCATGCAGACGTCATGGGAGCGCGAGGACCGTCTGCGCGCCTTCGAGCAGGGCGTGCAAGAGGCCCTCGGCTTCGATCGCTTCTATGTCGCGCTGGCCTCGCCCGATCTTAAGACCTTCGACGTGACCAGCGCGGTCGGCGTCGAGATGTTCGAGAGCCTGCCGCTCTCGCCGGCCGCCGGACCGCTCTACCATGCGTTCCACACCCGCCGCCCGGTCGCGGTGCTCAACGACGATGACCTGCAACGCGTGCCGCTCGCCAACCGCGAGTACCTCGAGCGCCCGTACATGCGGAGCCGCCGCTTCATCGTCGCGCCGCTGCTCGCCGGCGACCGGGTGATCGGGGTGGCCAGCGCCGACAACAAGACGACCCGCCGTCCGATCACGCCCGTGCACGTCGAGCTCTTCACCCTGCTCTGCCAGCAGCTCGCGACGGCGCTGGAAGAAGCGCGGCTCTACGCCGAGGCCCGCGCCCGAGAGCAGGAGGTCGCCGCGCGCAACCGCGAGCTGACCGAAGCGCTCGTGCAGAACGAGCGGCTGGTGCGAGAGCTCGGCGACAAGAGCGCCCAGCTCGAGGTCGCCAGCCGGCACAAGTCCGAGTTCCTGGCGAACATGTCCCACGAGCTCCGCACCCCCCTGAACGCCGTGATCGGATTCGCGGACCTCCTGCTGGAGCGGATGTTCGGCGAGCTGAACGACAAACAGGAAGAGTATCTCCGTGACATCCTCGACTCGGGCCGGCACCTCTTGTCCCTGATCAACGACATCCTCGACCTCTCGAAGATCGAGGCGGGGCGAATGGAGCTGGACGTGACGGACTTTCAGCTGTCGCACGCGATCGAGAACGCCCTGATCCTCGTGCGGGAGCGGGCGGCGGGTCGCGGGATCGCGCTCCATCAGACCGTCGACGCGCGGCTCGGACCGGTCAGCGGGGACGAGCGAAAGATCAAGCAGGTGCTTCTCAATCTGCTGTCGAACGCGATCAAGTTCACGCCGCAGGGAGGTCGGATCGAGGTGCGGGCGGCGCCGGGCGAGGGGTTCGTGGAGGTGTCGGTCCGCGACACCGGGGTCGGCATCGCGCCCGCGGAGCAGGACGCGGTGTTCGAGGAGTTCCGGCAGGTCGGGAGCAGCGCGGCGAGACACGAAGGGACAGGGCTCGGCCTGAGCCTGTGCCGGAAGTTCGTCGAGCTGCACGGAGGCCGCATCTGGGTCGAGAGCGAGGTCGGCCGCGGCTCGACCTTCACCTTCAGGCTACCGGTGCGCGCCGGATAGGAACCGGCGTCACGCGAACCGAGCGCGGCCAGGATGCGGCGCCAGCCGCCAGCGGCCGTAGGCGACGAACGCCGCGAGGAGCCCCACCACCAGCGAGATCAGCGCCACCGCGACGAGACCGGCCACGAGCGTGAGCACGATCGCGCCGAGCATGATGATGACGAGCCCGGCGGCAGCCAGCGGGGTCAGGCCCGGCCGAATGCGCAGGAGCCCGGGGAGGATCAGGCCGAGCGCGCCGAGCGCCTCGGCCACGCCGATGAACCGCAGCAACGGGCCCGGCAGCGTGATCGGCCCGGCCAGCTGCTCGAGCGGCAGGACCAGCTTCATCCCACCGGCGAACAGAAAGAGGAGCGCGAGCAGTGACTGAACGATCCACAGCGCATAGGTCATGAGCGATCTCCTCAGGCGCCGCCGGCCATGGCCCCCACGACCAGAAAGGGCTCGGTCCCCGTCGCGACCGCCTCGGGCAGCGCGGCGTCCGGCGGCTCGTGCGACAGATCCTGCTCGCAGGCGAAGAACCTCAGGAACGGGCGGCGCTCGTGCGTGACGTGGTCGCGGATCGTCCCGCGCAGCATCGGGTAGGAGGCCTCGAGCGCGTCGAGAACCGAGCGCTGCGTGACCCGACCCTCGACGTGGATCTTCACCTCGCCGTCGACGTGCGCGAGCGTCCGCAGGTGCGCCGGCAGCACGACGCGGATCATGACAGCGTCTGGACTTCCACGGACACCACGGACGGAAGATCTCGGACGATGGCCGCCCAGCGGTCCCCGGCGTCGGCCGACACGTACACCTGCCCGCCGGTCGTACCGACGTAGACGCCGCACGGCTCGAGCGTGTCGACGGCCATCGCGTCGCGCAACACGTTGACGTAGCAGTCGCGCTGCGGCAGGCCGTTCGTGAGCGCCTCCCACTCGTTGCCGCCCGTGCGGCTGCGGTACACGCGCAGCTTTCCGTCGGGCAGATAGTGCTCCGAGTCGCTCTTGATCGGGACGACGTAGACGGTGTCAGGCTCGTGCGCGTGCACGTCGATCGGAAACCCGAAATCGGTCGGCAGGTTGCCGCTGACCTCGCGCCACGACTCACCGGCGTCGTCGCTGCGCATGACGTCCCAGTGCTTCTGCATGAACAGCACGCTCGGGCGCGACCGGTGCATCGCGATGCGGTGGACGCAGTGGCCGACCTCGGCGTTCGGGTCGGGGATGCCCTCGGACCGGAGGCCGCGGTTCATCGGCCGCCACGTCTTGCCCGCGTCGTCGGTCCGGAACACGCCCGCCGACGAGATGGCGACGAAGATGCGCCCGGGATGGCTCGGGTCCAGCAGGATGGTGTGCAGGCACAGCCCGCCGGCGCCCGGCTGCCACACGGGCGCCGAGGGGTGGCCACGCAGTCCGGGGAGCTCCTGCCACGTCTGGCCGCCGTCGGTCGTGCGGAAGAACGCGGCGTCCTGAACCCCGGCGTAGACCGTGTCCGGGTCGCTCGGCGACGGCTC
>QHSZ01000009.1 GCA_003220595.1 Candidatus Rokuibacteriota bacterium
GACGCCGGGCGGCTCCTGCAGTGGCACGTCGACAACCCGCACCCGGAGGTGACTCTCGGGACGCTCTTCGGAAAGGTCTGGTACGAGGGCTATGCCGAGCCCGCCTACGTCTGGCAGTCGACGGGCGGGACCGACGACTTCGAGGCGAAGCTGAGCCTGACGCCGCTGATCTACGGGACGCTCAAGGGGACCTGCTACGCTCTCCTGTTCGCCGTGCCGATGGCGCTCCTCGCCGCCCTGTACGTCAGCGAGTTCATGCATCCGAGCCTCAGGGCCTACGTGAAGCCGGTCGTCGAGATCATGGCCGCGCTTCCGAGCGTCGTCCTCGGGTTCCTGGCGGGCCTCTGGCTCGCGCCGATGGTCGAGCGTGTCGTGCCCGGCATCTTCCTGACGGCGCTGGTCGTGCCCGGCTGCATCCTCGTCGCGCTCGTCCTCTGGCGGACCGCGCCGCAGGCGTTCCGCGCGCGTTTCCGGCCGGGCACGGAGATGGCGCTGCTGGTGCCGATCGCGGTCGTCGGTGTCTGGATGTCGTTCGCCGCCGGCGGACTCGTCGAGCGGGTGTTGATGGACGGCAACTACCGCGGCTGGCTGCTCTCGGCGCTCGGGCTCACGTACGACCAGCGCAACTCGCTCGTGGTCGGCATCGCCATGGGCGTCGCCGTGATCCCGATCATCTTCACGATCGCCGAGGACTCGCTGGCGAACGTGCCGCAGCACCTCCGGGCGGGCTCGCTCGCCCTGGGGGCGACCCGCTGGCAGACGGCGGTCCGGATCGTGCTCCCGACGGCGAGCGCCGGCATCTTCTCGGCCGTCATGATCGGCTTCGGCCGCGCGGTGGGCGAGACGATGATCGTGCTGATGGCGACCGGGAACACGCCGGTGATGGACTGGTCGATCTTCAACGGCTTCCGCGCCCTCTCGGCAAACATCGCGGTGGAGCTGCCCGAGGCCCCGGAGGGCGGCACGCTCTTCCGCGTCCTGTTTCTGGCGGCGTTCCTCCTGTTCTGCCTGACCTTCGCGGTGAATACGGTGGCCGAGCTGGTCCGCCTCCGGCTCAGGAAGAAGTTCCGGTACCTGTGAGCGGCAAGGCGAGCCAGCTCTGGCGCGGCGGCGAGCCCTTCATCTGGCTCACGGGTGGGGCGCTCGCGCTCTCGCTGCTCCTCGTGGTCGGCCTGGTCGCCCTCATCGTGGGAAACGCGCTCGGGTTCTTCTGGCCGACGAACGTCGCCCGGCTCACGCTCCGCGACGGCAAGACGCTGACGGGCCAGCTGGTCGACCGCGAGCCGGTGCCTGCCGAGCCCGGGCAGTATCGGATCAAGCTGAAGGTCGCCAACCGCGACCTCTACGGCGCCGATTTCCAGTGGGTGGACGAGGCCAAGATTGCCCGGCGCGACGATCCGGCCGACGTGGTCGTCGTCGAGCGGACCGAATGGGGGCTCCTGATCGGGTCCATCAAGGAGGTCCGCGAGGGCGGCCGGGTCCTGGCCAGCGGGCCCGTGGCCGGCCTCGCCGAGGTGCGGCGGCGGCTGCCGAGCGCGGCCGACGCGCGCCGCGACATCAAGCGGCTGGAGAAGAGCGAGATCGGCGCGATCAACCACGCCCAGGAGAAGATCCGCCTGGGCCTCAAACGGCTCGAGCTCCAGGGGGTCACGCGCGGCGCCGAGGTGGACGCGCTCCAGCAGGAGCTAGGACGGCTCCAGGCCCGGTACAAGGAGCGCGAGGCGAGCCTCGCCGAGATCCGCGGGGGGCAGACGGCCAGCGTGATGGTCCAGGCGGACGACGGGAAGGAGAAGGACCTGCCGCTCCTGCAGGTGCTGCGCATCGACGCCCCGAACGCTATGGGAGTGCTCGGCAAGGGCGCATACTACCTCGCCCACGTGTGGGAGTTCGTGTCCGGCGACCCGCGCGAGTCGAACACCGAGGGCGGCGTGTTCCCGGCCATCTTCGGCACGGTCATGATGGTCATGATCATGTCCGTCATCGTCGCGCCGCTCGGGGTGCTGGCCGCCTTCTACCTGCGCGAGTACGCGGTGCAGGGAACCTTCGTCAGCGCCGTGCGCATCGCCGTGAACAACCTGGCGGGGGTGCCGTCGATCGTCTTCGGCGTGTTCGGCGTCGGGTTCTTCATCTACGTCGTCGGCGGGACCATCGACCGGTTCTTCTACGCCGAAGCGCTGCCGACGCCGACCTACGGCACGGGCGGCATCCTCTGGGCCTCGCTCACGCTCGCGCTCCTGACCGTGCCCGTCGTGATCGTTGCCACCGAGGAAGGGCTGGCGTCGATCCCGCGCGGCATGCGGGAGGGCTCCCTGGCGCTCGGCGCCACGAAGCTCGAGACCACGCTGCGCATGGTGCTGCCCGCGGTGATGCCGTCAATCCTGACCGGGCTGATCCTGGCCATGGCGCGGGCGGCCGGCGAGGTTGCGCCGCTGATGATCACGGGCGTGGTGAAGCTCGCGCCCTCGCTGCCTCTCGACGGCTTCTGGCCCTTCGTGCACCTCGACCGCAAGTTCATGCACCTCGGGTTCCACATCTACGACGTCGGCTTCCAGTCCCCCAACGTGGACGCCGCGCGCCCGATGGTGTTCATCACGACCCTGCTCCTGCTCCTGATCGTCGTTCTCATGAATCTCTTCGCCATCGGCTTGCGCCACCGGCTGCGCCGGACGTACGCGGTCTCGGCGCTCTAGGAGGTATCGATGTCTTCGCACGTGCGGGTCACCGCGAGCCTCGATCCACGAACAGGGGCGGCTGATATCATGGAGGCGCCGATGGTCGAGATCGACCACGTCTCCCTCTGGTACGGCGCGAAGCTCGCGCTCAAGGACATCTCGATGTCCGTGCCGAAGCACCGCGTGACGGCCTACATCGGTCCGTCGGGCTGCGGCAAGACGACGCTGCTCCGGTGCCTGAACCGGATGAACGATCTCGTGGACGGCGTGCGAACCGTCGGCGCCATCCGGATCGGCGGCACGGACATCGGGGATCCGGCGCTCGACGTGACCGAGCTGCGCAAGCGCGTGGGCATGGTCTTCCAGAAATCGAACCCGTTCCCCAAGTCCATCTTCGAGAACGTGGCGTACGGCCCGCGCATCCTGGGTGTGGCGAGTCGCGCCGATCTCGAGGGGACCGTCGAGCGCAGCCTCAGGGCCGCCGCGCTCTGGGACGAGGTCCAGGACCGCCTCGGCGAGAGCGCGCTCGGGCTCTCGGGCGGGCAGCAGCAGCGGCTCTGCATCGCCCGCGCGATCGCGGTCGAGCCGGACGTGCTCCTGATGGACGAGCCGTGCTCGGCCCTGGATCCCATCGCCACGGCGAAGATCGAGGAGCTGATGCTCGAGCTGAAGAACAGCTACACGATCGTCATCGTGACCCACAACATGCAGCAGGCGGCCCGCGTGTCCGACTCCACGGGCTTCATGCTCCTGGGCGAGCTGGTCGAGTTCGGCGTGACGCGCGCGCTCTTCACGAACCCGCGCGACAAGCGGACCGAGGACTACATCACCGGCCGGTTCGGGTAGCAGGGCGAGTCGCACGACGTCGCGGGGCTGGGGCCCCGCCGTCCGAGGCGAGCGAAATAGCAGGGCGAGTCGCAGGACGTCGCGGGGCTGGGGCCCCGCCGTCCGAGGCGAGCGAAATATAGGATCGGAGGCGCCATGTCACGGCATTTCCACGAGGAGCTCGACGCGCTCAAGCAGACCCTGCTCGCGATGGGCGGGCTGGTCGAGGACCAGATCCGGCGCGTCATGCGCGCGCTCATCGACCGCGACGGCCAGCTGGCGCAGGAGGTCATCGAGCGCGACCGGCAGGTGAACGCCTGGGACGTGGAGATCGACGAGAAGTGCGTCGAGCTGCTCGCGCTCCACCAGCCGACGGCGATCGACCTCCGGTTCATCACCACGACGCTGAAGATCGTCACCGACCTCGAGCGCATCGGCGACCAGGCGGTGAACATCGCGCAGCGCGCGCTCGAGCTGAACCGGGAGCCGCAGCTCAAGCCCTACGTGGACCTCCCCCGGATGGCGGAGAAGGCTCAGCGGATGGTCAAGGAGAGCCTCGACGCGTTCGTGAGCCGCGACACGGAGCTGGCGCGGAAGGTCTGCGGCGAGGACGCCGAGGTGGACGGCCTGAAGGAGCAGATCTTCCGCGAGCTCCTGACGTTCATGATGGAGGACCCGAAGACGATCCCGCGGGCGATCCGGCTCATCCTGATTTCGCGCTTCCTCGAGCGGACCGCCGACCACGCGACGAACATCGCCGAGATGGTCATCTACATGGTCGAGTCGAAGATGGTGCGGCACACGCTGGCCTAGTGAACGTCGGGGGGAGCGCCTAGCCTCGCCGCGGCCCGCGCCACTCCGCGAGCCGCTCCACCGCGACGTAGAACGCCGGGACGAGGAGGACGCCGAGCACGGTCACGGCGAGCATGCCGCCGACGACCGTCGTGCCGATCGAATGCCGGCTCGCCGCGCCCGCCCCCGTGGCGACGACCAGCGGGAACGAGCCCAGGATGAAGGCGAAGGACGTCATCAAGATCGGCCGGAAGCGGAGGCGGGCGGCCTCCCGCGCGGCCTCCCGGATGTCGAGGCCGCGCTCGCGGCGCGCCTTGGCGAACTCCACGATGAGGATGGCGTTCTTGCTCGCGAGGCCGATGAGGAGCGCGAGCCCGATCTGAGCGTACACGTCATTGGCGAGCCCGCGGAGCGCGAGCGCGCCCAGAGCGCCGAGGACGCCGAGGGGCACCGCCAGGATCACGGCCAGCGGGACCAGCCAGCTCTCGTACTGGGCGGCCAGCACGAGGAAGACGAACAGCGCCGACAGGGCGAACACGAGCGGCGCCCAGCTCCCCGACTCGATCTCCTGGAAGGCCAGGCCCGTCCACTCGTAGGCCATGCCCGGGGGCAAGAAGCGTCGCGCCAGGTCTTGCATGGCGGTGATGGCCTGGCCGGAGCTGGCCCCGGGCGCGGTGTCGCCCGCGATCTCGGCCGAGCGATAGAGGTTGTAGTGCGAGATCGTGTCGGGGCCGGTGACCGGCTTCACGGTGACGAGGGTGCTGAGGGGCACCATGCGAGCGGCCTGGCCGTTCGGGCCGGGCTGGCTTCTGACATGGAGGCGCGCGATGTCGCTCGGGGTCGCGCGGTAGCTCGGCTCGGCCTGGAGCTGGACCCGCCAGACGCGGCCGAACGAGTTGAAGTCGTTGACGTAGAGCGAGCCGAGGAAGATCTGGAGGCTCTCGAACACGTCGGAGACCGGCACGCCGAGCGCCTTGCTCTTGGCGCGATCGACCTGGGCGTCGAGCTGCGGCACCCCCGGCCGGAACGCCGTGTACGTCGTGGCGAGCTCCCGCCGCTGGCGAGCCCCGTCCATCATCTGGCGCGCGACCGCGTCCAGATCCGCGAGCGAGCCGCCGCCGACGCTCTGGAGCTCGAACTGGAAACCGCCGCCGGAGCTGATGCCGCGGATCGGCGGGGGCGGGAAGGCCACGACGATGGCCTCCCGGATCTCACCGAGCCGGGCGCGCAGGCGCGCCAGGATCGCGTCGGCCTGGAGGTCGGCCCGCTTCCGTTTCGACCAGGGCGACAGCCGCGGGAAGAGGGAGGCGACGTTCGGGCCGTTGACGCCGGAGATGAAGCTGCGCCCCCCGATCGCCACCACGGTCTCGACGCCCTCGGTCTCGAGCAGCATCTTCTCGATCTGGCGGACGACCGCGTCGGTCCGCTCGAGCGACGCCGCGTCCGGGAGCTGGACGGCGACCAGCAGGTAGCCCTGGTCCTCGGTGGGCGCGAAGCCCGTGGGCACGGCGCGCAGCAACGCGTAGGCGGCGCCGCTCAAGACGAGGAGCACGACCAGGGCCAGCGCGGCGCGCCGGACGATGTGCCGGACGGTCCAGTCGTAGCCGTTCGTGAGCCGCGCGAAGGACGCGTTCCAGGCCCGCGCCAAGAAGCGCTGGCGGGTCCCGACCGTCGAGCGCAAGAGCAGGGCGCAGAGGGCCGGCGTCAGCGTCATCGCGTTGAGCGCGGAGAGCGCGACCGACACGGCGATCGTCAGCGCGAACTGGCGGTAGAGCTCGCCCGTGATGCCGGGCAGGAACGCGATCGGGATGAACACGGCCATCAGCACGAGCGCGGTGGCGATGACGGGGCCCGTCACCTCGACCATCGCCTGGCGGGCGGCCTCTCGAGGGTCGACGTTGCCCTCGTCGAGGTGGCGCTGGGTGTTCTCCACCACCACGATGGCGTCGTCCACGACGATGCCGATCGCGAGGACGAGGCCGAAGAGAGTGAGCGTGTTGATCGAGAACCCGAAGGCGCTGATGACCGCGAACGTCCCCACGAGCGAGACCGGGATGGTCAGGGTCGGGATCAGCGTCGTGCGCCAGTCCTGGAGGAAGACGAAGACGGTGAGGATCACGAGCCCGATGGCGATGAGGAGCGTCTGGACGACCTCCTCGATCGACACCCGCACGAACTCCGTGGTGTTGTAGGGACGCGAGTGGGTGACGCCGCTCGGGAAGCTCGGGGCAAGCCGGGCCACGGCCGCCTGGACGCCGCGCGAGACGTCAAGGGCGTTGGCGTTCGGGAGCTGGAAGACGCCGACGAGCGCGGCCGGCGTCCCGCCGACCCGACCGAACGACCCGTAGCTCTGCGAGCCCAGCTCGACGCGGCCGACATCGCGGACCCGGAGGACCGACCCGTCGGACCGGGTGCGGAGGATGATGTCCTCGAACTCGGCGGCCGTCGACAGGCGCCCGCGCGTGGTGACGGTGTACTGGAACTGCTGGCCGCGGGGTGCCGGGGGCTGCCCGATCTGTCCCGCCGCGGCCTGGAGATTCTGCTCGCGCACCGCGGCGGCCACGTCGCCCGCGGTGAGGCCGAGGCCGGCCAGCGTGTCGGGATTCAGCCACAGGCGCATCCCGTAATCACGGCCGTTGAACACGGTCACCTGCCCGACGCCCGGCACCCGCGCCAGCACGTCGACGACCTGGAGCGTGGCGTAGTTGCTCAGGTAGAGCTCGTCGCGGCTCCCGTCGGGCGAGGTGAGGGCCACGATCTCGACGAGGTCGGGAGACTGCTTGGTGATGCTGAGCCCCTGCCGGACCACGTCCTGGGGGAGCTTGGCCTGGGCGACGGCGACCCGGTTCTGCACGTTCACCGCGGCGATGTCGAGGTCGGTCCCGACCTTGAACGTCACGTTGAGGGTCATCGTGCCGTCGCTCCCGCTGCGGGAGGACATGTAGATCATGTTCTCGACGCCGTTGACCTGCTGCTCGATCGGTGTCGTCACCGTCTGCTCGACGACCTCGGCGCTCGCGCCGGGGTAGGTGGCCTGGACGACGACTTGCGGCGGGGTGATCTGGGGGAACATCGCGATCGGCAGGAACGGGATCGCCACCGAGCCGGCCACGACGATGACGATGGCCAGCACGGAGGCGAAGATGGGCCGGTCGATGAAGAAGTTGACGAACATCCCGGTCAGCTTCCCGCCGGCGCCGGCGGGACCGTCTCGAGACTTGGCTCCACCCGCATTCCGGCCCGCACCTGCTGCAGCCCCTTGATCACGACCTGCTCACCGGGCTCGACGCCCTCCTCGACGACCCACAGCGTCCCGACGCGCGGCCCCATCCGCACCGTGCGTGCCTGCACCGTCTTGTCCTGCCCCACCACGAACACGGACGCGGAGCCCTGGCTCTCCTGGACCGCCGCCTGGGGGACGACGAGCGCGCCGGGCCGCTCCTCGAGGAGGACGCGCAGGCGCACGTACTGCCCCGGTTGAAGGAGCCGCTCCGGGTTCGGGAACGCGGCCCGCAGCGCGAGCGTCCCGGTCCGCGGGTCCACCGCGCGGTCGACGAAGTCGAGCCGCCCCGCGTGCGCGTACGCGCTGTCGTCCGGCAGCGTGATGGTGATGCCCGAGGCGCCGGGTCGCGCCTGCAGCTCCGACTGGCGGCGCCGCCACACCTGGAGCGCTTCGCGCTCGCTCACGCTGAAGCTGACGTACATCGGATCCAGCGTGGACACCGTCGCGAGCAGCGTCGCGTCCCCCTTGCCGACGAGGCTGCCGACGCGGACCTCGGCCCGGCCCATGCGCCCGTCGAGCGGTGACCGGATGCTCGTGTAGCCGAGCTGGAGCCGCGCGCTGTCGACCGCGGCCTCGTCGGCGCGGATGACGGCCCGCGCGTTCTCGATCGTCGCCCGCGCCGCGGCGAGCGCGGCCTTCGCGTTCTCGAAGGCGGCGCGGTCGGCCTGCACCGTGGCCGCCAGCGCGGTCATGTTCGTGCGGAGCTGGTCGTACTGCTCGCCGGCGACCAGCTCCTGCTGGAGGAGCGTGCGGTAGCGCCGCTCTTGCGTGCGCGCGTTCTCGAGCTGCGCCTGGTCGCGCTCCAGGTTGGCCTGCGCCTGCTGCACGTCGGCCTCGCGCTGGACCAGCGCCGCTTCCGTCTGGAGGAGCTGCGCGCCGTCGCGCGCGACGTTGGCCTGCGCCTGCCGAAGGGAGGCCTCGAACGGTCGAGGGTCGATGACGAAGAGAAGGTCGCCCACCCTGACGTCGGCGCCGTCGGGCGCCGCCTGCCGGTCGATGAAGCCCTCGACACGCGCTCGGACCTCGACGGTCTTGACCGCCTCCGTCTGGCCCACGTACTGGCCGTAGACCGGCACCGGGCGCTGCGCCACGGCGGCCACGCTCACCGCCGGCGGCTTCGGGGTCGACACGGCCTCGGGCCGGCTGCAGGCCGCCAGCCCGAGCCAGGCCGCCCCGAGGATCCACAGCAGGGTCTTCATCGCGACGAGCTCCTTCCGGGTAATGTGCCCGAGTCACGCGACCACGACGTGCGGGGATGCGCGAGGGCCACACCTATTCTATAGATGCCCGTGAATCTGCGGGAGTTTCGTGCGCGATCGCGGGTCGTCCGGAGTGTGCTAGCCTCTCTCCCATGTCGCTCGCCGACTCCGAGCTGACGGCCGACGCGATCGAGGAGCTCTACGCGCGCGGCGTGACGGACGGGCTCCCCGTCGTGCCGCCGACGCGCGAGCGCGTCTCCCGCGCGGTCGCGGCGACGGGACGGGACGCGGGCGAGCTGGTCGCGCGCGTCCCGCCGAACTACGGGCGCGCGACGGTCGAGAAGATCGCGGTCAACGCGGTGATGGCCGGCTGCCGTCCGGAATATCTCCCCGTGGTCGTCGCCGCCGTCGAGGCCGTGTGCGACGAGGCCTTCGACCTGCACGGCGTCTCGGCCACGACCAACGCACCGGCGCCGCTCGTGGTCGTGAACGGACCCGTCCGCGGAAGGCTCGAGCTCAACTGCGGCGCCGGCGTCTTCGGCTCCGGCTGGCGCGCCAACGCGACGATCGGCCGCGCGCTGCGCCTCGTCTGCGTCAACGTCGGCGGCGCGATCCCCGGCGTCGTCAGCATGTCCACGCTCGCCCACCCCGGCCGCTACACCTACTGCATCGGCGAGCACGAGGAGGCGAGCCCCTGGGACTCGCTCGCCGTGGAGCACGGCTTCGCCCGGGCGGACTCGACGGTCGCGGTGCTCGCGGCCGACGCGCCCCTCTCTGTCTACGATCAGCGCTCACGCGCGCCGGAGGACCTGCTGGCGACGATCGCGGCGAGCATGGCCGTGATCGAGCACCACAAGATGACGCACTGGGGGGACACGCTCCTCGTCCTCTCGCCCGAGCACGCGGCGCTCGTCGGCGACGCTCGGTGGACGAAGGCCGACGTGCGGCGCTGGCTCTGGGAGCGTCTCCGCCGCCCGGTCCGCGAGCTCCTGCCGGGCCGGGACGGTGGCGACGGGCTCCCCGAGCACGTCCTCAGGAAGTTCAAGGACCCCGCGCACGACGACACGCTGGTCCCGAAGTTCCGCGCACCGGAGAACATCAAGATCCTGGTGGCGGGGGGAACGGCCGGGCGGTTCTCGGCGATCGTGCCCGGCTGGACCTTCTCGAAGGGCTCGGCGCTCGTATTTCGGCAAATTCGCCCGGCGTCATTGGAGGACACCCCATGAGCGACTACCTGGACCCGACCGACTCCGTCGCGGTGCCGCGGAAGACCGCGCCCCGCCCGTCGAGCCTCGACGGCAAGACCGTCACCCTGCTCGACATCTCGAAGGCCAAGGGCGACCATCTCCTCGACCGGATCGAGGAGCTCCTGCGCGAGCGCGCCCGGCCGAAGGCGATCGTCAGGAAACGCAAACCGACCTTCGCCCGGCCCGCCCCGGATGAGCTCCGGCGCGAGATCGTCGGCGCCACCGACGTCCTCATCGAGGCGCTCGCCGACTGAGGGTCGTGCACAACGTGCAGTGTGCACGACGGCGTGTTCTTCGAGGACCAGGGCATCCCGACGGCGACGGTGATCTCGACCGAGTTCGTCCGGGCGGCGCGCGCCCAGGCCGGCGCGCTCGGCGCTGCGGACTATCAGACGGTCGTCGTCGCCCATCCCATCCAGCCCCTGACGCGCGATGAGGTCCGGGCGCTGGCCGACAAGGCGTTCGACGAGATCCTGAGGAGGCTCACGCGGTGAAGACCACCGAGAAGCAGTGGTACCTGTTCGACGTCAACCCGGCGACGCCGCCCGCCTTCGAGGTGGCGCCGGGCGAGGAATTCACCCTGGAGGTGCGCGGCGCGTTCGCCGACGTGAAGGACGTCCGCACCGTGCCGACGCCGTTCACCCCGGCGTGCGACGGCCATCCGCTGGCGCCGATCGCCGGCCCCGTGAAGATCCGCGGCGCCCAGCCGGGTGACGTCATCGTCGTCGACCTGCTCGAGATCAGCCCGCACGGCGAGGGCAAGACCGCCATCCTGCGCGACTTCGGCGTGCTCCGGAAGGAGTTCGGCGAGCCGTGGGCGCTCGCGTGCCCCGTCAAGGACGGCAAGGCGTGGTTCGGCGGGCGCATCGGGATCCCGCTCAATCCGAACCTCGGCACGGTGTCGACGATGCCGACGGAGGGCTACAAGCCCGCCTACGCCGGGCCCTACGGCGGCGACTTCGACCAGAAGGACGTCCGCGCGGGGTGCCGCGTCCACCTGCCGGTGATGGTGCCCGGCGCGCTCCTCTTCCTGGCCGACCCGCACGCCGCGATCAGCGACGGGATCATCACCGGCACCGGCGTCGAGTGCGACGCCACCGTGCGCGCGCGCGTGGCCCTCGAGAAGGGGCGGCGGCTCGACCGCCCGATCCTCGAGGTGGATGACACGGTCCAGGTCCTCGGCTTCGGTCCGACCGTCGAGCTGGCGACGGAGGACGCGGCGCGCGGCGCCGTCGAGTGGTTCGTCGGCCGCACGGGGATGGACCGCCGCGAGGCATACATGCTGCTCTCGATCGTCGGCGAGCTGCGGATCGGCACGTCGCCGCGACCGGTGATGGCGGCGCGCCTGATCATCCCGCGCGCGGTCATCGACGCCGCCGCGCAGGGCCGCTGAGCCCGGCCGCGCGGCCCTAGGCGAGCTTCGGCAGGACCTGCTCGCCCAGCAGGCGGAGCGAGCGGAGCACCTTGGCCTGCTCCATGCCGGGCCACTGGAGCCTGAAGATCATCGCCGTCACGCCGAGCCGCTCGCGATAGCGGGCGATCTCCTCCACGACGCGCGCCGGGTCGCCGATGACGAAACGCTCGCGTGCCAGCTCGTCGAAGCTCCCCGCGAAGCTCTCGCCGGCGGGCAGCGCCTTGTCCTGCTCCCAGCGCCGGTACGCGCGGTACTTCGCGTCCAGGAACGGGGCGGCCTCCGCGAACGCCGTGGACGACGCCGGCGCGACGTAACACTCCTTGATCAGCGGTGTCTCGAGCGCGGGCGGGCGCCCGAGCTCCCGACGCGTCGCCCTGAAGAGTGCCTGCTGGCGCTCGAGGGTCGGGAGCGTCGCGTGCGGGTTCATCAGCCAGGCGTCGCCGAGGCGCGCCGCGCGCCTGACGCCCGCGTCGGCGTTGGCCGCGAGCCAGACGGGCGGGCGGGGGCGCTGGAGCGGACGCAGCGAGATCCGCACGTCGCGGAGGCGGAAGTGCTGGCCCTCGTAGCTCACCGGCTCGCCGTTCCACAACTGCTCGATCACCTGGAGACCCTCGACGAGGCGCGCGACCCGGGCCTTCGGGTCCTGGCCCATCGCCTCGTTCTCCACGTCCCGGTAGCCGAGGCCGACGCCGAAGACGAAGCGCCCGCCCGTGATCACGTCGAGCGTTGCGATCTGCTCGGCGACCTCGACCGGGTGGTGAAGCGGGAGGAGGAGACACCCCGTGCCGAGCGTCATGCCGGGGGCGTCGGCGGCGATCCGCCCGAGCGTCGGGATCGGCTGGAAGTAGGTGAACGGGGCGGAGAGATAGTGCTGGCTCGCCCACACGGAGGCGAAGCCGACCGCGCACGCCAGCCGGACCTGCTCGACGTGCTCCTGGAACCGCGCCGCCTGCGACTCGTCCGGGAGGTGCTGGACCGAGAGCCCGAGGCCGAACTTCACGGGAGCCGCCACACCCGCCCCTGCGGCGGCTCGTCGGTCAGGGTGAACTGCGGCAGCGCCATGTGGTCCGCGAGGTCCTGGAAGACCACGCGCACCCGCGTGCCGATCGCGACCTTCTCCTCCGCCTCGGGTCTGAGGTCGGGCGTCAAGAGGTTGGCGATGATCCGCAGCGACTCGTCGGGCGTCGGCCTGCCGCGCTGCTCGTCGAGCTCGACGAGGACGACGGGGTACGGCGTGAGCTCCTTGAAGCCGGGCTGGATCGCGTGGTGAACGATCTCGTAGGAGTAGATCGTCCCGCGCCCCGAGAGCTCCTGCCAGGTGAAGCGGAGCTCCATGCACCAGGGGCAGGCGTGGGTCGGCGGGTAGCGCAGGAGCCCGCACGCCGCGCACTTCCGCACGACGAGCCGGTGGGCGCGCGCGTGCGCGATCAGCGACATCCCGCGGTACTGGACGGGCTGGGGCATGGCTTAGCGCCTCATAATCAGGGCGCTGCCGAGGGGCGGCATGGCCCAGCCGAGGTTCATGGCGATCTCGGCGTCCTTCACCTGACGGCAGCGGCCCGGCGCGTAGTCGTACGTGTGCACGCCCTCGGCGGCCTTCGGACAGTAGTCATCCACGGTCCCGCGGAGCTGGCGCACGTTCTCGATCACCATGGACATGCCGTGGGTGTAGCCCTCGCAGAGATGGCCGCCCGCGGTGTTGTTGGGGCGCCGGCCGCCGAGCTCGATGACGCCGCTCGACACGTACTGGCCGCCCTCGCCCTTCTTGCAGAAGCCGTACTCCTCGAGCTGGAGCATCGTCGTGAACGTGAAGGCGTCATACGAGCCCGTCACGTCCACGTCCTCGGGGCCGATGCCGGCCTGGCCGAAGACGATGTCCTTGGCGTAGTAGCCCGCGACGCGCGTGATCGGTCCGTGGGCCCAGTGGAAGTCCAGGCGCGGCTTCGAGACGCGCCCGGCCACGCCCATGATGGAGACGGGCCGCTGGCGGCAGTCGCGCGCGCGCTCGGCCGTGGTCACGATGAGGCAGGTCGCGTTGTCGGTCTCGAGGCAGCAGTCGAGGAGGTGGAGCGGCTTCACGATCCAGCGCGAGCCGACGACATCCTGCACGGTCACGCGGTCCTTGAGGAGAGCCTTCGGGTTCTGCGACGCGTGCTTGCTGTGCGCGACCTTCACATGGGCCACCTGCTCCGAGGTCGTGCCGTACTCGTACATGTGGCGCAGGAACGTCGGCGCGAAGTTCTGGCCCGCGCTCCGCATCCCGAACGGCACCTGGGCGAGGTCGAGGCCGCGCACGGGCTGGGCGGCGCGGGCGCCCGTGCCCCCGATGCGGAACTCCGAGTAGCCGTTCATCGACCGGTAGATCGCGAGCGTGTTGCACATGCCGGCCTCGATCGCGCCCATCGCGAGCCCGATCAGCGCCTCCGTGGACGAGCCGCCGCCCATCACGTCCATGTAGAAGTTCAGGCGGATGCCGAGGTCCGGCGCGACGTGGTTCGCCAGCGTCGAGTCGCCCGACTGGTAGTCGAGCATCCCGTCCACGTCGCTCGCCGTGAGGCCCGCGTCGAGGATCGCCGCGCGGACGGCCTCGACGGCCAGCGCGCGCGTCGTGCGGTTGGAACCCCGCGAGTACTCCGTCTCGCCCACGCCGACGAGGCAGTACTTGTCGCGCAGATTTTTCATCGGGCCTCCTTGTCGAGCCACGCGGCCACGTCGCCCGCGATCGCCTCCCAGCCGGGCTCCTGCATGACCATGTGGGCGTGCTCCTCGTAGACGCGGAGCTCGGCGCCGTACTTCCGCGCGATCTTCCGCTGCATCTTGGCGGGCGTGATGCGGTCCTCGCGCCCCGCCACGACGAGCATCGGGCTCCGCGCGCGCCCGGCGTTCACCGGCACGCCCTTCACGGCGATGTCGAACGTCATCCGCCCGGACTCGGGCACGAGCCGCTCGAACGCGGCCCGCCGGTCGGCCGGCGGAGTCCGGCCGAAGAGGAGCGCCTCGGCCTCCTCGAACGAGGGCCGGATCGCCCGGGAGAGGAGCATCTCGTGCGCGTGCTTCAGCGAGAGCCGGAGGAGCTCGAGCGTGCAGAGCGGGAAGATCCCGCGGGGCGCCGCGGGTGTGAGGAGGACGACGGCGGGCGGGTCGGCGACCTCGGCGAGCTTCTGGACGAGCAGGCCGCCCATCGAGTGGCCGACGAGGATCGGGCTACCGATCGCGGCGGCGACGCCGCGGGCGTCCGCCAGGTAGTCGTGGAAGGGGACGCGGCCGATGTCGCGCACGGGCTTCGAGCCGTGGTGGCCGCGCAGATTCAGCGCGTAGCAGGCATACCCGCGCCCGGCGAAGAAGCCGAGCCAGTTGTCCCACATCCAGCTCCCGCCCCACATCCCGTGGACGAAGAGCAGCGCCCGCCGCCGCTCCGGCACCCGCGGCGTCACGCGCTCGACCTTGAGTCCGGCGATCTCCATCGGCATCCCGCGCGATTCTAACAGGCTCGTCGCGGCTCGGGTCACGCCGTGAGGATCTCCTCGAGGGCGCGCCCGTCGGTCGGGGCCAGGGCGACGCCGAGCACGCGCGCCAGCGTGGGCGCCACGTCACGGCTCCGGATCGAGGCGAGCCTCGCCCCTGTCGCGATGCCGCGCCCCGCGGCGAGGAAGAAGGCGCCGTTGTCGGCGTGCGTCGGCAGGTGGCCGTGGCTGCCCCGATACCGGGGCGCGCAGACGATCTCCTCGCCCTGCGCCTCGTCGGCGAAGCAGAAGCCGGGCTGGGCCTCGAGGAGCAGGTCGCCGACCTTGGGGTTCTCGGCGCTCGTGGGGAGACCGAGGCCGGCGTACTCGGGCTCCGTCCAGACGTGGGCGACGCCCTCGAGCCCCGCGAGCGCCGCCGCGACGTCCCGCGCGAGCCGCGCGCGGTCGCCGGCGCCCGTGCAGTAGAGGTAGCCCGCGCCGTGGTTCATCACGAAGCGCGCCTCGCCGCCCGCGATCCGTCCGGCGCCGTCCACGCGCAGGAGCCCGAGCTGCCGGAGGCGCGCGTTGATCCGCACGTCACGCTCGACGGGCAGGAAGCCGTGGTCCGAGACGACGAAGAGCGCGGTGCGCTCCGTCAGCTCGCCGGCCGGCAGGGCCGCGAGGAGCTTCCCGAGGAGCCCGTCCACGTAGTCGATCGCCCAGTACGCCTCCGGCGAGCGCGGGCCGTGCAGGTGCTGGAGGCTGTCGACGCAGAGAAAGTGCAGGAGCATCAGCCGGGGCTCGTGGCGACGCCAGACGTGCGCCGCGAGCTCAGCCACCATCGCGTCCTTCAGGAAGCGCTTGGGCAGCTCGGCCCACTCGCCCTGGCGGTCGAGCGGATACCCGAGCGCCGCGAGCTCGGCCCAGACGGCGCCCGCGGTCTGGGTCTCGAACACGCGCTGGTCCTTGAAGAACGGCAGGTTGAAGTCGAGCCCGCGCGCCTTGCGCGTGGCTGGCCAGTCGATCGCCGCGGTCCGGAAGCCGGCCGCGTGCGCGACGTCGTAGATCGTCGGGGCGCGCAGGAGGTCCGGCGCGTCGTAGACGGGGTCGCCGGTGAGGTCCTCGCGCGCGCCGGTGCCGCGGTTGAGGACGCTGTTGCCGACGACGCCGTGGCGGTCGGGCGCCACGCCGGTGACGAGGCTCACGTGGGTCGGCCAGGTCGTGCTCGGGAACACGGTCTCCATCCGGGCGGCGACGACGCCCCGCTCCGCGAGGGCGCGGAGCCCGGGCATGCGCGCCGCGGGATCCCGGAAGTAGAAGGCGGCCAGGCCGTCGATGCTGACGACGATCGCCCGCGTCGCGCTCACGCCGAGAGCTCCCGCGGCGGCCGCGACAGCGCGAGCAGCGCCAGGGCCAGGACGTTCAGGCACGCGGCGGCCATCCACGTGAGGTCGTAGCCGCCGGTCGCGTCGTAGATCGCGCCCGCGATGAGCGGCCCCCAGCCCGCCATCGCGCCGGCCAGCGCGAACAGGAACCCGACGAGCACGCCCGCCTGGCCACGGCCGAAGAAGTCGCCGACGATCGCGGGAAAGAGCGTCGAGATCGCCCCGTACGAGTAGCCGAAGACCAGCGCGGTCCCGAAGAGCAGGGCGACCCCGCGGCCCGCCAGGAGGAAGCCGAGGAAGGCGATCCCTTGAAGCACCATCGCGATCCCGACGGCGGTCCGTCGCCCGATCCGATCGGAGACGCCGCCCATCACGAGGCGTCCGGCGACGGCGCCGATGCCGAGCGTCGAGACCACCCACGCGCCCGTCAGGGGCGAGTAGCCGAGGTCGCGCGCGAACGGCACCAGGTGGACGAGCGGGACGAAGACCGGGATCCACGTCGCGCTGAACGCGGCGCCGAGCATCCAGAAGGCGCTCGTCCGCATCGCGCGCGCGAGCGGCCAGCCGCACCCGGCGGGGTCCGCGGCGATCGGCGCGGGCGCGCCGTCGGGATGAAGCCCGACGCTCTCGGGGTCGCGCCGCATCACGCGCGCCACGACGTTCAGGACAACGAAGATCGCGGCGCCGAAGATCACGTACGCCATCCGCCAGCCGACGGCGCTGACGAGGAGCTGCGCGAGGGGCGGCAGGAGGAACGTGCCCACGCTCCCGCCGCTCGAGGCGAGGCCCACGGCGAGGCCACGCCGCCGCACGAACCACTTCACGACGGTGGTGTTGCAGGGGACGTACGCGGTGCCCATGCCCAGCGCCGCGACGCCGCCGTAGAGCACGTAGGGCTGCCAGAGCTCGGTCACGAGCGACATGCCCGCGAGCGCCGAGCCGAGGAAGAGCCCGCCCGCCGCGATGACGACGCGCGGGCCCCAGAGGTCGGTGAGCCGCCCCGCGGGGAAGCCGACGATGCAGTAGAGCGCCGCGTAGAGGGAGAACGCGCCCGAGATACTGGCCCGGCTCCAGTGGAACTCCTCCAGCAGCGCCGAGAAGAACACGCCGAAGGAGTACTGCGCCCCGTAGGCGGAGAAGAGGACGAGGAACGCCCCCCCGACGATGACCCAGCCGCGGAACAGAGGCACGGGCTCAGGCGCGCCCGTTCTTGCCGTTGAGCCTCGGGAGGACCTCGGCGAGGAACTTGCCCGTGTAGGACCCCGGCGTCTGGGCGACGGCCTCGGGCGTGCCGTCCGCGACGATGTCGCCGCCCTCCTCGCCGCCCTCCGGGCCGAGGTCGATGACGTGGTCGGCCGACTTGATCACGTCGAGGTGATGCTCGACGACCAGGACCGTGTTGCCCGCGTCCACGAGGCGGTTGAGCACGCCGAGGAGCTTCTTGACGTCGTCGAGGTGCAGGCCGGTCGTCGGCTCGTCCATGATGTAGAGCATCTCGCCCGACTCCCGCGCGCCGAGCTCGGCCGCGATCTTGAGGCGCTGCGCCTCCCCGCCGGAGAGCGTGGTCGCCGGCTGGCCGAGCCTCAGGTAGCCGAGCCCCACGTCCTGCAGGACGCGGAGGCGCCGCGCGAGGGCGCCGTGCGCGGCGAACAGCTCGACCGCGTCGTCCACGGTCATCTGGAGCACGTCGCTGATCGCGCGGCCGCGGAGCTTCACGCCGAGGACGTCGGGGCCGTAGCGGCGACCCTCGCACTCCTGGCAGCTCACGTACACGTCCTCGAAGAAGTACATCTCCAGCTTCTGGAAGCCGTCGCCCTGGCACGACTCGCAGCGGCCGCCGGGCACGTTGAACGAGAAGGCGCCCACGCCGAGGCCGAGCGCCTTCGCGCGCGGGAGCGCGGCGAAGAGCTTCCGGATCTCGTCGAAGGCCTTCACGTAGGTGACGGGGTTCGAGCGCGGCGTGCGACCGATCGGCTCCTGGTCGATCAGGCGGACGCCCTTCAGGTACTCGAGGCCGGTGAGCGCGTCGTAGGCGCCTGGCGGCGCGAACTCGGTCTTGAAGGCGCGCGCGACCGCGCGGTAGAGCGTGTCGTGCACGAGCGTGGACTTGCCGGAGCCCGACACGCCCGTGACGACCGTGAGCGTGTGGAGCGGGACGCGGAGGCTCACGGACTTGAGGTTGTGCTCGCGCGCGCCGACGAGCGTCACGTGGCGGCGGCCGCTCCGCCGGAAGGGCGGCACCGGGATGGACTCGCGCCCCGTCACGTAGCGCGCGGTGAGCGAGTGCGTGGCCTTCTGGAACTCGGCCTGCGGGCCGGCGAACACGACCTCGCCGCCGCGGTCGCCCGAGCCGGGGCCGAGCTCGACGACGTGGTCCGCGGCGGCGATGAACTCACGGTCGTGCTCGACGACGACGACGGTGTTCCCCGCCCGCGCGAGCTCGCGGCAGAGCTCCACCAGCCGCATCGTATCCCGGGGGTGGAGGCCGATCGACGGCTCGTCGAGGACGTAGAGCGTTCCCACGAGCTGGGAGCCCAGCTGATTCGCCAGGTTGATGCGCTGCGCCTCGCCCCCCGACAGCGTGCGCGTCTGGCGCGCGAGCGTCAGGTAGCCGAGGCCGACGCGCAGGAGGAACGTGAGCTTGGCGTTCAGCTGGCGCAGGATCTCGCGCGCGACGACGGCCTCCCACGCGGTCAGCGAGAGCTCGCCGAGCAGGCGCGCGCCGCCGTCGATCGTCAGCGCGGCGAACTCGGAGATCGTGAGGCCGGCGACGCGGACGGCGAGCGCCGCGGGCTTGAGGCGCGCCCCGCGGCAGATGGGGCAGCGGGACTGGCTCCGGTAGCGGGAGAGGAAGACGCGGACGTGGAGCTTGTAGCGGTAGGACTCGACCTCCTCGAAGAAGCCGTTGATGCCTGGGAAGCCGTCGTCGCCCTCGTACACGAGCCGGCGCCCCGGCTCGGAGAGCTGCTCCCAGGGCGTGTCCGGGTCGAGCCCGTGGCGCCGCGCCGCCTTGAGGAGCGCCTTCTGGTACCACTTGCCCGACGGGTGCGTCCACGGCTCCACCGCGCCCTCGGCGAGCGTGCGCGCGCGGTCGGGGACGACGAGCGCCTCGTCGTATTTCAGGACGTTGCCGAACCCCTTGCACTCCGGGCAGGCGCCGAGCGGATGGTTGAACGAGAAGAGGAGCGGCTGCGGCCGCTCGAGGCTGGCCCCGCAGCCGCTGCAGCGGTAATCTTCGGCGAAGACGCGGCTGCCCTGGCCGAGCACCTCGACCTCGACCCGGCCGCCGCCCTCGCGCAGCGCGGCCTCGACGGACTCGGCGATGCGGGTGCGATGCGACGACTCGAGCACCACGCGGTCGAGCACGACCGAGATCTCCTTGTGCTGGCCGAAGTCCGCCGGTGGCGGCGCCGCCAGGTCGAGGATCGACCCGTCCACGCGCACGCGGGCGAAGCCGCGCCGGGTGAGGCTTGCCCAGAGCTCCGCGGGGGGGAGGCCCGCGGACACCGACAGGCGGAACGCGATCAGCGCCCGGGCGCCGGGATGCTCGCTGAGGAGCGCGCTCACGATCGAGTCGGGCGAGTGCGAGACCGCCGGCGCGCCACACTCGGGGCAGTGGACCCGGCCGATCTTCGCGTAGAGGAGGCGGAGGTAGTCGTACACCTCCGTGGCGGTGCCGACCGTCGAGCGCGCCGTCCGCACGGGGTTCTTCTGCTCGAGGGCCACCGCGGGCCGGATCTGCTCGATCCGGTCCACGTCGGGCCGGTCCACGCGGTCGAGGAACATCCGCGCGTAGGTGGAGAGGGATTCGATGTACCGCCACTGGCCCTCGGCGAAGAGCGTGTCGAACGCCAGCGAGGACTTGCCCGAGCCTGACACGCCGGTGACGACGGTGAGCTTGTCGTGGGGAATCTCGAGGGAGATGTTCTTGAGGTTGTTCTGACGGGCTCCGTGGATCCGGAGCCCAGAGGGCTGGGCCATTCGAACCGTCCTCCTGAGGTGGGTAGTCTACTGGAACTGGCGCCGCGATGCCAAGGGCCTGCTCCACTTGACACGCGCCCGGAGGCCCGGGTACACTCCGGTCCGCACTGTTGATAATGATTACTAAAAACGTCGACGCCCAGGAGGCCCTGCGCATGCGCGGCCTCCGGCTCACGCGGCCCCGGCGCCTCATCCTGGAGGCCGTCCGCGACACCGACGTCCATCCGACCGCGGCCTTCGTCTACCGCCGGGTGCGGCGGCGCCTTCCGCGCGTGAGCCTCGCGACGGTCTACAGGAACCTCCGCGTGCTCGCCGCCGAGGGTGTGCTGGCCGAGCGCGCGGACGCCGGCGGGTTGCGCTTCGACGGCAACGCCGAGCCCCACGACCACTTCACGTGCATCGGGTGCGGGCGAATCCACGACGTCCCGGTGCGGCGGGGGCGCGCGGTCCGCGCCCGGCTGGCGGCGCAGACCGGATTCGAGGTCCTCAATCACCGGACCGAGTACTTCGGCCGCTGCGGCGATTGCCGCCGGCAGGGCGGCCGACCTTCCCCGAAGGGACAAAGGAGGAGCTGAGACATGGCAGGCAAGAGCCTCAAGGGCACGAAGAGCTTCGAGAATCTCAAGGAGGCGTTCGCCGGCGAGTCGCAGGCGAACCGCCGCTATCTTTACTTCGCGCGCGTCGCCGACATCGAGGGCTTTCCCGACATGGCGGGCCTCTTCAAGGACACCGCCGACGCCGAGACCGGGCACGCCTTCGGCCACCTCGACTTCCTGAAGGAGGTCGGCGATCCCGTGACCGGAGAGCCGATCGGAAAGACCGAGAAAAATCTGAAGTCCGCCGTGGCCGGCGAGACCTACGAGTACACCCAGATGTACCCGGGCATGGCGAAGACGGCGCGCGACGAAGGCTTCGCCGAGCTCGCCGAGTGGTTCGAGACGCTCGCCAAGGCCGAGAAGTCGCACGCCGGGCGCTTCAACAAGGGCCTCAAGCAGATCGCGGGCAAAGATCCCGCGGAGGCGATCTAGCTCTCCTGCGTTCGCGGGCAGGCGGGGCGCGGCACCCCGCTCGACCACGCGATCCGCAAGGCGCGAGGTCGAGGCTGAAGGTTCGCGGTTCAGGCGATCCTGACTACACGGGTCTCGCGGGGTCGCCGCGGCCCGCCTGCCACGACTCGCACCGAGCTCGATCACACTCATGGCTTCCCTCGATCTGACGAAGCCGGAGTTCTGGGACCTCGGCAGCGTCGACAAGGAGCTGCGGAGGATCTACGACATCTGCAGCGGCTGTCGGCGGTGCCTGCCGCTCTGCCCGTCGTTCAAGGTGCTGTTCGACCGCCTGGACGTCGACGCCGTGGACGGCGACGTCGAGAAGCTGCCCCGCGGCGACGCCAAGGAGGTCGTGGATCTCTGCTACCAGTGCAAGCTCTGCTACAACCACTGCCCGTACACGCCACCGCACCGGTGGGAGGTGGACTTCCCGCGCCTGATGCTGCGCGCCCGCGCCGCCGAGGCGCGGCAGCACGGTGTCAGGTTTCAAGATAGGGCGCTCGGTAACACCGATCTCGTCGGGAAGCTCGGGAGCCTGGCTGCGCCGCTCGCGAACTGGCTGAACGAGCTGACCGTCCACCGCGCTTTCGTGCAGGCGGTGGCGGGGATCCACCGGAACCGCAATCTTCCGAAGTTCCACCGGCAGACGTTCACCGCCTGGTTCAAGAGTCGCCAGCGCTCGGCTGGCGCGAGCGGGGCGGGCGTGGCGCCAGCCCGGGTGCCCGCCCCTCTAAAAATCGCTCTCTTCGCGACTTGCACGGTGGACTACAACGACCCGGCGACCGGCCGCGCGGCGGTGCGCGTGCTCGAGCGGAACGGCGTCGACGTCTCGCTGCCTCCGCAGCGGTGCTGCGGCATGCCCTATCTCGACGGCGGCGCGGTGGACCAGGCAAAGGCGCTCATCAAGGAGAACGTGCGGAGTCTGGCGACGGCCGTGCGCGAGGGACGCGAGATCGTCGTGCCGGGGCCGACGTGCAGCTACATGCTGAAGCAGGAGTACCCGTGGCTCGACGGCAGCGAGGACGCGAAGCTCGTCGCGGCGAACACGCGCGACCTCTTCGAGTACCTCGCCAGGCTCCACGCCGAGGGCCGGCTCGACACGCGCTTCACGAAGCGCGTCGGCGCCGTCACGTACCACGTGCCCTGCCACCTGCGCGCCCAGAACATCGGGGTGAAGTCGGCGGAGGTGCTCCGCCTGATCCCCGGCTGCTCCGTGAACGTCGTCGAGAAGTGCTCGGCGGTGGACGGCACGTGGGGCCTGAAGACGCAGTACTTCGAGCTGTCGCTGAAGCTGGCGAAGCCGCTCTTCGACGCGGTCACCGCCGCCGACGCGCCCGTGACGGCGACCGATTGCCCGCTGGCGGCGCTGCAGATCGAGCAGGGAACGGGGCGGCACGCGAAGCATCCGGTTCGAGTGCTGGCCGAGGCCTACGGCCTCGAGGAGTGACGCCGTGAGGCTTCTGGAGACGTCCGAGATCCTGAACCTGGTCGAGTACGAGAAGGTTCGCGAGGCCAGACGGCGCGAGCTGATCGAGCTCAAGCGGCCGCGCCGGGTGCCGGTCGGCCGCTACCTCTCCTTCGTCTTCGAGAACCGCGAGACGGTCTGGTTCCAGATCCAGGAGATGGTCCGCGCCGAGCGGATCGTGGACGAGGCCAAGATCGCCGAGGAGGTCGAGGTCTACAACGGTCTCTTGCCGCGCCCGGGTGAGCTCGCGGCGACGATGCTGATCGAGATCACCGACGCGTCGCAGATCAAGCCGGTCCTCGACAAGCTGCTCGGGATCGACACGCGCGACTACGTGCGGCTGACCGTGGGGCCGCACGTCGTCGTCGGCGACTTCGAGACGGGCCACTCCGACGAGGAGCGCGGCAAGCTCGCCGCGGTCCACTTCGTGCGCTTCGCGCTCCCACCCGAGGCGCGCCGGATCTTCCTGGCCGCCGACGCCGCGCTGGTCGTCGAGCATCCCAACGAGCGCGCGCGGACGGTGCTCGGCGAGGAGACCAAGCGGAGCCTCCTGAAAGATCTCGCGTGACCCGCCTGCTCGTCGCGGGGCTGGCGGTTGTCGCGCTGGCCCTGACCTCATGCGAGCAGCGGCTTTCGCCGAGTGCGGAGCGCGGGCGCCAGGTGTTCCTCGCCCAGTGCGTGACCTGCCACGGTCCCGACCCGGCCCAGGCCGGTCCGATCGGGCCCGCGGTCAAGGGGTCGTCGAGGGAGCTGCTCGAGGCGAAGGTGCTGCGCGGCGCCTACCCGCCGGGTTACATGCCCAAGCGGTCGACGAAGGTCATGGTGCCCATGCCGGCGCTCGCCGGCGAGATCGGCGCGCTCGCCGACTATCTGCGCTGAACGCGCGCAGGCCCGGCGGGTTCCCGCCGGGCCTGGGGCGCCCCTGCCCTCGGGCGGCGTTTACTGGAAGATCAGCTTCAGCACGACCACCAGGACGGCGGTGACGACGAACCCGCCATCTTCTTGCCGGGGCCCGTCGTGCCCACCAGCGCGTTCCACTCGAGGACCGCGAGGATGATCGCGAAGACGACCAGCATCACGACCTTCGCCCCGCGCGCCGTCGGCGTGAAGAAGCCGAAGTGGCTCGCGGCGCCCATGAAGAAGAGCATCGGGATCGAGAGCAGCGTGTTCGTGCGCGAGGCGAAGCCGCTACGCTGGCCGCGAGCCGCGGCCTCGGGGATGGCCTGACCGCCCTTCGAGACCTGCGTGGCCGACGCGATCACGACCTGCTGGGCCGGCCAGATGATGAACCAGACGTTGAACCACATCAGGCTACCGAGGATGCCGCCGATGAAGATCGCCCAGCCGTACGGCTGCAGGAAGAAGGGCTGGATGCCGCCGTACCGGCCGAAGATCGTGTGGAGGAGGTAGAGCCAGCCGGTGATGAACGTGAGCATGGCGCCCCAGCGGAACCACCAGAGGGCGCGGCCCACGAGGCTGCCGGCGATCATCCCCGTCCGAACGGCCGGCTCGGCGGAGGCGAAGAAGGGTGTCTGGACGAAATTGAAGTAGTACAGCATGCCGATCCAGGTGATGCCGGCGAGAAAGTGAAACCAGCGTAGCAGGAACAACCAGGCCTCTGCCATTTCACCGCCTCCTCATGGGTAGGCACTACCGGTCGTTCTCTTCCTCGTCCTTGTCGTCCGAAGCCTCCTCCTCGACAACGTCGGGCTTGTCCTCGTCCGCGTCGAGATCATCGAGTTCGTCGTCCTCGTCGAGGTCGTCCTCCACGTCGTCGTCATCGTCGTCGTCCTCGAAGTCGTCATCGTCGTCGAAGTCGTCGTCGTCGTCGGGCTCGTCGTTCTCTTCCTCTTCCTCTTTAGGATCATCGGCAGGATCATCGGGAAGATTACGGCGCAGCTTGCCGCCGTCGCGCCACGGCTGTGTCCGAAACTGCATTGCGGATTCCTCCAACGTCTTCACCCAGCTTGACTTAAGTAGCTGGAATCGCTACCGTTGGCATGCCCGGGCGGATTATAGCAAACATCCTTCACGCGCCAACCTGATTCGGCGGTGTAGCTCAGCGGCAGAGCAGGGGTCTCATAAGCCCCGTGTCGGAGGTTCAATTCCTCCCACCGCCACCACCTCCTTCGCGCGGCCCGCGCCGCGCGAGGTCCTTCGCGTCGCCCAGGCGCGCCGCGCACGCGTGCTACACTTTTGAGACCGCCAGCACTGAGGTGAGAAGATGAGCGACATCCTGGTCGAGCCCGCGGGCCCGATCGCGACGGTCGTCTTCAACCGGCCCCAGCTGCGTAACGCGATCAGCCTCGCGATGTGGACCGAGATCGCGCGCGCGACCGAGGGGCTCGCGAAGGACGACTCTGTCCGCGCGATCGTCTACCGCGGCGCGGGGCGCGACGCGTTCGCCTCCGGCGCCGACATCTCCGAATTCAAGGAGCACCGCAAGGACACCGCGACCGCGCTCCGCTACAACGAGCAGACCGGCGCGGCCTACCGGGCCATCCGCGACTGCCCGAAGCCGACGGTCGCGATGATCTTCGGCTTCTGCATGGGCGGCGCGATGGCGGTCGCGATGGCGTGCGACCTGCGCTTCGCCGCCGAGGGCTCGAAGTTCGGCATCCCCGCCGCGAAGCTCAACATCATCTACCCCCCCGAGTCGGTCGGCCAGCTCGTGGACCTCGTCGGCCCCGCGTACGCGAAGGACATCCTCTTCTCGGCGCGCGCGGTGGGCGACCGCGAGGCGCTCGCGATGGGTCTCATCCAACGCCTGCTGCCGACGGACGAGCTCGAGCCGTACACCGCCGAGTACCTGCGCCAGGTCGGGGAGAACGCGCCCCTGTCCGTCCGCGGCTCCAAGCACACGATCCAGTACTACCTCCAGGGCATGACCGACGAGCGCCGGAGCCGGCTCCGGGAGCTGACGCTCGAGGCCTTCGAGAGCGAGGACTACAAGGAAGGCACGCGGGCGTTCCTCGAGAAGCGCGCGCCCAAGTTCCAGGGGCGCTAGCCTCGGGCTGGTGCGCTTCGCGCTGCTCACCTCCACGCCGCTCTCGCCGACGGAGGGGAGCGGCACCTTCGTCGCGGTCGACGGCCTGGCGCGCGGCCTGGGCGCGCTGGGCCACGCCGTCGCCGTCCGCCCGCTCCGTCTCCGCACCGGCTTCCACACCCTCGACCGGTATCTCTACAACGCGGGCGCGCGGCTCGTCCCGCCTGCCGGCGACGTCGTCGTCGGCGTGGACCTCGACGGCTTCCTCTGGGCGCGCCGGCGGCCGCGGCCGCGCTTCGTCGTGATGCTCAAGGGCGTCATCGCCGACGAGGCGAGGAACGAGCGCGGGCTCGTCCGGGCGCTCCTTCTGGCCCAGGCGCGCTGGGAGCGGCTCAACACCGAGCGCGCGGACCGCGTGGTCGTGCCGAGCCGCTACTCGGCGTCGGTCGCCGCGGACGCCTATGCGATTCCGCCGGGGAAGATCGCCGTCGTGCCCGAGCCGCTCGACCTCGCCGAGTGGCGCCGGCGGTTCGCGGCCGCCGGGCGGCGCCCGCCGGGCCGGCCGACGGTACTCTCGGTCGCACGGATGTACCCGCGCAAGCGCCTCGGGGATCTCCTGCAGGCCGCCGCGATCCTCCGCGCGCGAATCCCCGGCGTCCAGATCCGCATCGTAGGAGACGGGCCGGAGTCTCGGCACCTCCGGGCGCTCCACGCCCAGCTCGGCCTTGGCGACGCGGCGGTCCTGCTTGGCCAGGTCTCCCGGGCGCAACTCGCCGTAGAATACGTGAGTGCCCGGTGCTTCTGCCTCCCGACGGTCCAGGAGGGGTTCGGGCTGGTGTTCGCGGAGGCGATGGCGGCGGGGCTGCCCGTGGTAGCCTGCCGTGTAGCGGCCGTGCCCGAGGTCGTCGAGGACCGGCGGACCGGTTTCCTGGTGAACCCGAGGAGCCCGGACGAGCTCGCGATGGCGATGGAGACGCTGCTGATGAACGAGGGGCTGGCGAAGGATTTCGGGGCGGCCGGCGCGCGGCGCGTCGAGGCGTTCGACCTCGTGCCCGTGGCGCGGCGGTTTCTCGAGGCGCTGCCGTGAGCGCCTTTGCCTACAGCACGCGCCGCTTCGCCTTCTCGGCCGCGCACCGCTACTGGGTGGAGGCGTGGCCGGCCGCCGAGAACGAGCGCGTCTTCGGCCGGCTCACGGTCCCGCACGGCCACAACTACACGCTCGACGTGACGATCCGCGGGCCGATCGACGCGCAAACGGGCATGGTGATCGACCTCGGCGAGCTGAAGCGCGTCGTCGGCGAGACCGTGGTCGACCGCTTCGATCACGCGGATCTCGCCGCCGACCCGCTCTTTCGCGGGAAGGTGGCGACGACCGAGAACATCGCGCTCGCGGTCTGGGAGCTCCTGGCGCCAAAGCTCGGCGCCGACCGGCTCTGGCAGGTGCGCGTCTGGGAGGACCCCACGCTGTACGTGGACGTGCGCGGCGAGGCGAGCTCGAGCGACGCGCCGAGTGGCGACGTCAGATGACGCTCGAGCTGACGCGTGTCTACCACTTCAGCGCCGCGCACCGGCTCGAGAACGCGGCCCTCTCGCCCGACGCCAACGCGGCGCTCTACGGCATGTGCCATCGTCCCCACGGCCACAACTACTACCTCGAGGTCACCGTCGCCGGGCGGCCGGATCCCGTGACCGGCATGGCGCTCGATCTCGAGCGGCTCGACGCGACGGTCGGCCGGGCGGTGCTCGACCGCGTGGACCACGAGGCGCTCGAGGGCGTGGACGCCCTCCGGGGCGTGATCACGACGGGCGAGGGCCTCGCCCGGGCGTTCTGGCGGATCCTCGAGCCCGCGGTGGGCGAGGCGCGGCTCCGGCGCGTCAGCGTGGTGGAGACCGCGAAGAACCGGTTCGAGTACCGAGGCGGAGCGTGATGCTCGAAAAGCTGATCGCGCAGCTCCTGAAGGAGCTCGGTGAGGACGCGCAGCGCGAGGGGCTCGAGAAGACGCCCGAGCGCGTGGCGAACGCCCTGCGGTATCTCACCTCGGGCTACGACAAGAACGTGAAGGAAGTCCTGAACGACGCCATGTTCGTCGAGGACTACGACGAGATGGTGATCGTGAAGGACATCGACTTCTTCAGTCTCTGCGAGCACCATCTTCTACCATTCATCGGCAAGTGCCACGTCGCGTACATGCCGAACCGGAAGATCGTCGGGCTTTCAAAGATCCCGCGGCTCGTCGAGATGTTCAGCCGCCGGCTGCAGGTGCAGGAGCGGCTCACAACCCAGATCGCGCACACGCTGAACGAGGCGCTCCAGCCGCGCGGCGTCGCGGTCGTCGTGGAGGCGATCCACCTCTGCATGGTCATGCGCGGGGTGGAGAAGCAGAACTCCAAGGCGGTGACGTCCGCGATGCTCGGCGCCTTCCGCGACCGGCCCGAGACGCGCGCGGAGTTCATGGAGCTGATCAAGTCACGCCGGGGGCTCGAGATTTGAGCCGCGCCCTCGACGGCCAAGTCGCGATCGTCACCGGCGCGGGCCGCGGCATCGGCCGCGCGATCGCGGAGGCCCTCGCGCGCGAAGGCGCCGCGGTGGTGCTCGCGGCGCGCACACGCCAGCAGCTGGCCGAGGTCGCGGCCGCGGTCAAGTCGGGCGGCGGGCGCGCGCTCGCCGTGCCGACCGACGTCACGCTGGACGCCGCGGTCGACGCGCTCGTCGAGCAGACCGTGGCCGAGCTCGGCCGCGTGGACCTCCTCGTCACCGCCGCGGGCGTCGCGTCGTTCGGCCCCGTGGCGGGGAGCAAGCCCGCCGACTGGGACGCGATGCTCGCCGTGAACCTCCGCGCCGTGATGGTCACGTGCCGCGCCGTGCTCCCGATCATGCTCCACCAGCGCCGGGGGACCATCCTGAACGTCGCCTCCGTCGCGGCCCAGCGCTTCATTCCCGGGTCCGCCGCCTACGCGGCGACCAAGGCGGGGGTGGTCGTCTGGAGCCGGGTGCTCCGCGAGGAGGTCCGCGCCGAGGGCGTGCGCGTCGGCGTGATCGTGCCCGGCGCCGTGGACACGTCGCTCTGGGACACGATCCCAGGCGGGCCCGACCGGAGCCGGATGCTCCGCCCGGAAGAGGTGGCGCGCGCGGCTCTCCTGATGGCCTCGATGCCGGCGGACGCGTCCCTCGAGGAGATCACCCTTCTGCCCTCGGCTGGAATCCTGTGATAGGATGAACCCACAGCTCGTTTCCAGAAATGTCAGTCGATTCGGGAGGATCGCATGGTCACAGTGACTGAGACGGCCGCGAAGAAGATCTCGGAGCTGAGGCTCGAGGAGGGCAAGCCCGAGTGGGGGCTCCGGGTCCGTGTCGTCGGCGGCGGGTGCTCCGGCATGTCCTACGAGCTCGGCTGGGAGGACCAGCAGGGCCCGGACGACAACGTCGTCGAAGCGCACCAAGGCATCAAGGTGTACGTCGACAAGCTCAGCGTGCCGTATCTCGAGGGCAGCGAGATCGACTACGTCGAGAACAACATGATGGGCGCAGGCTTCGCCATCAAGAACCCGAACGTGAAGTCGAGCTGCGGCTGCGGGCAGTCCCACCGGTTCTAGACGCTGATCCCCGCCGTGCGCGTCCGGGTCCGCTTCTTTGCCCGGTACCGTGAAGCCGCAGGGCGGGAACGGATCGAGATCGACCTTCCCCCAGGCGGCACCGTCGAAGCGGCATGGTCGGCGGTGGCCGCGCGCCACCCCGAGCTCGCGGCATTCCGGCCGTTCACGCTGTTCGCCGTGGGCCACGAGTACGTGAAGCCCGACCACGAGCTCGCCGCCGGCGACGAGCTCTGCCTGTTCCCGCCCGTGAGCGGCGGCGCGCCCGACGACGTCTTCCGCGTCGTCGAGGAGCCCCTGTCGCCCGACGCGATCGCCGCAGAGGTGGACCACCCCGGCGCCGGCGGCATCGTGATCTTCTCCGGCATCGTGCGGAACGAGACGGGCGGCCGGCCCGTGAAGTTCCTGGAGTACGAGGCCCACGCGCCGATGGCCGCGGCGAAGATGCGCGAGATCGGCGACGCGATCCGTGCGCGCTGGCCCTCCGTCAAGCGCGTGGCGATGCTCCACCGCGTCGGGAGGCTCGAGATCGGCGAGGCGAGCGTGCTGATCGCGGTGTCGGCGGCGCACCGCCAGGAAGCGTTCGAGGCGTGCAAGTACGCGATCGACACGCTCAAGCGGACGGTGCCGGTCTGGAAGAAGGAGCACTTCGAGGACGGCGAGGTCTGGGTGGGGCGGGAGGGCGGGTAGGGGTGGCCCTCCTCGGCGCGGTCGAGCGCACCCTTCGCCGCCACGTGATGCTCGCTGGCGGCGAAACCGTCTTGGTCGCCGTCTCCGGCGGCGCCGACTCCGTCGCGCTCCTGCACCTGCTCCGGACGCTCGCGCCCGCGTGGCGTCTCGCGCTCCACGTCCTGCACGTGGACCACCAGCTTCGGCCCGACTCGGCGGCTGACGCCCGGTTCGTCCGGGACCTCGGCGCGCGGCTCGGCGTCCCGGTGGAGGTCGCGACGGTCGAGGTTGCGACGCGCGGCTCGCTCGAGGCCGCGGCGCGGCAGGCCCGGTACGCGGCGCTCGACGCCTGCGCCGACAGGATCGGCGCCGACCGCATCGCCGTGGGCCACACCGCCGACGACCAGGCGGAGACCGTCCTGATGCGGCTCATCGAGGGCACGGGCGCGCGCGGGCTCGCCGGGATCCCGCCGGTGCGCGGCCGCGTGATCCGGCCGCTCCTCGAGTGCGGCCGCGCGGCGCTCGTCGAGGAGCTGGGCCGCGCGGGGCTTCCGTGGGTCGAGGATGAGACCAACCGCGATCCGAAGTTCCTCCGGAACCGGATCCGCCACGAGCTGCTCCCGCTGCTCGCCGGGTCGTACAGCCCCGGGATCGCCGGTGCGCTCGCGCGCGCCGCGGCGCGCGTGCGGGAGGCGGTGGAGGCGCTCGAGCGCGTCGCCGCCCGCGAGCTCGAGCGGCTCTCCGTGGTCGGGGACGGCGCGGTCACCCTTCCCCTCGGCGAGCTGCGCGCGCTGCCACGGCAGGTGGCCGCCGAGGTTCTGCGCCAGGCCGCGGGCCGCCTCGGAAGCAAGGCGCCGCTGCGCGCGTGGGCCCACCGCGGGCTCCGCCGCGTCCTCGTCGAGCCCGCGCCGCGTCGTCCGTTCCGCCTGGGGGGCGTGACGCTCGAGGTGAGCGGGCCGCGCCTGCGGCTCGCGCTCGCGGCGCTCCCCGGGCTGGTCTCGCGCGACCTCGCCGTGCCCGGGCGCGTCGAGCTGCACGAGATCGGCCGTGCCCTCGAGGCGACGCTCACCGAGGGCGCGCGCTACGCGATCCCGCACGAGGCCGAGCGCGTCGCGTTCGACGCGGACCAGCTCCCGCGCACCCTCACGATCCGCCCGCGGAGGCCTGGCGACCGCCTCGAGCCCTTCGGCGGATGCTCGCGCAAGGTCAAGGATCTCCTGATCGACGCCAAGGTGCCGCGCTGGGAGCGCGGGCGCGTGCCCGTGGTCGAGGCGGCCGGCAAGATCCTCTGGCTGGGGGGCGTCCGGCGCGGCGCCGCCGCGCCGGTGACCGCGCGCACGCGCCGCGTGCTCGAGCTCGCGCTCTCGCCGCTGGCGGAGCCGCGCGCCGCCCGGTAGAATCGGGGCCTCAGCGCTCCAGAGGGACAATCCACATGAGAACGACGCTCGCCCTCTTCCTGGTTTTCGTGTCCGTCTTGCCGGCCGCCGCCGAGCAGCGGGCGCAGCCAAAGGTGGACGCGCGCGCCGTGCTCCGCGCCCTCGAGGACGCGTTCAGCGCCGTCGCCGATCGCGTGACCCCCGCCGTCGTCAACGTCACCACGGTCCCGAAGCGCAGCGCCGCGCCCGAAGAGCCGCCCGAGCGCTTCCGGGAGTTCTTCGGCGAAGAGTTCTACGAGCGCTACTTCCGTCAGCGGCCCCGTGAAGATGCGCGCGCGAGCGGCTCAGGCGTGATCGTGGATGCAAAGGGATACATCTTGACGAACAACCACGTCATCGAGAACGCTCAGGACATCAACGTGCGTCTCACGGACGGACGGAAGCTCGGGGCAAAGCTCGTCGGCCGCGACCCGAAGACGGATCTCGCGGTTCTCAAGGTGGACGCGCCCGGGCCGCTGCCGACGGCGGAGCTGGGCGACTCGGATCACCTGCGCGTGGGGCAGTGGGCGATCGCGATCGGCAACCCGTTCGGCCTCGACCGCACCGTGACGGTCGGGATCATCTCCGCGACGGCGCGCACGCGCGTGGGCGTGACCCAGTACGAGAACTTCATCCAGACGGACGCGTCGATTAACCCGGGCAACTCGGGGGGACCGCTCCTGAACCTCGACGGCAAGGTGATCGGGATCAACACCGCGATCGTCGCCGCGGGGCAGGGGATCGGCTTCTCGATCCCGATCAACCAGGCGCGGGACGTGATGCGGCAGCTCATCGCGGGCGGCCGCGTCGTGCGCGGCTGGCTCGGCGTCGCGATCCAGGACGTCACCGACGAGCTCGCCTCAACCTTCGGCGTGAAGGAGCGCGAGGGCGTGCTGGTGTCCGACGTCATGAAGGGCGGGCCCGCCGACGTGGCCGGCGTCCGGCCGGGCGACGTGATCGTCGAGCTGAACGGCGGCGCCATCAAGGAGGTGCCCGAGCTCCAGCGGCGCGTCGCCGGGGTCGCGCCCGGACAGACCGCGCGGCTCACGGTCATGCGCGACGGGAAACCGGTGCGGCTCGGCGTGAAGATCGGCGAGATGCCGGCCGACGAGCCGGCGGCCGCCGCTGCGCCGGACGAGGAGGGCTGGGGACTCGGCGTCGAGCCCCTGAGCGCCGAGGCCGCGCTGCGCCTGAACCTGCCGACCACACGAGGCCTGCTGGTGACCGACGTCGCGCCGGGCAGCCCGGCCGATCGCGCGGGCTTGCGGCGGGGCGACGTCATCGTCGAGGCGGGCCGCACGCCCGTCGCGGACCCCGCTGCGCTCTACCGGGCCCTCGCGCAGCTCAAGCCCGGCGAGCGCCTCCTCGTCTACGTCCAGCGCCCGGGCGCCGGCGGCAGCAGCGAGTATCTCGTCATGGAGCGCGCCGCCCGGCCGTGATCGTCGACGCGCCCCAGCGGATGCGCCGCGGCACCGTGCTCGTCGTTGACGACGAGGACGGCGTGCGCGCGTCGGTGCGGGCGATCCTCGAGGAGAGCTGCGACGTCCTCGAGGCCGAGAACGGGGCGGCGGCGCTCGAGGTCCTCCGGGCCCACGACGTGGACCTCGTGATGCTCGACCAGCGCATGCCGGGCGAGCCAGGCATCGACGTGCTCCCGCGTGTGAAGGCCGCCGACCCGACGACGGTCGTCGTCGTGGTCACCGCGGTGCGCGAGGTGCGGACCGCGGTCGAGGCCCTCAAGCGGGGCGCCTGGGACTACCTCACCAAGCCGTTCGACGTGGACGAGATCCTGCTGCTCGCGCAGCGCGCGCTCGAGAAGCGCGCCCTCGAGCGGGAAGTCCTCTGCCTGCGCTCGGCGCTGGCAGGCCAGGCCCCGGACGCGGCGGCCGGCGCGGGGTTCGAGGGCCTGGTCGGCCGCCATCCAGAGATGGTGAAGATCTACCAGACCATCACGCAGATCGCCGACACTCCGACGACGGTGCTCATCACGGGCGAGAGCGGGACCGGCAAGGAGCTCGTCGCGCGCGCGCTCCACACGCGGAGCGAGCGGCGAACGCAGGCGTTCGTCGCGGTCAACGTGGCGGCGATCCCGGACACGCTCGTCGAGTCCGAGCTGTTCGGCCACGAGAAGGGCGCCTTCACGGGCGCCCACGCGCGGAAGCTCGGCAAGTTCGAGCTCGCGCAGGGCGGCACGGTCTTCCTCGACGAGATCGGCTCCCTGCGGCTCGACCTCCAGACGAAGCTCCTGCGCGCGCTCCAGGAGCGCGAGATCGAGCGGCTCGGGGGCGTGCGGACGATCTCCGTCGACGTCCGCGTGCTGGCGGCGACCAACGTGAACCTCCGGGCGGCCGTGCGCGCGCGCGAGTTCCGGGAGGACCTCTACTACCGGCTCAACGTGGTGCCCCTCCGCGTGCCGCCGCTGCGCGAGCGGCGCGAGGACATCCCGCTCCTCGTCGAACACTTCGTCAGGAAGACTTCGCGCGAGTGCCGTCGCGACGTGCGCGGCGTCTCCGCGGGCGCCCTCGAGGTGCTCACGCGCTACGACTGGCCGGGCAACGTCCGCGAACTGGAGAACGTGATCTACCGCGCCGTCGTGCTGGCGCGGAATCCGGTCATCCAGCTCCAGGACGTGCCCCTCGACGTCGCGATCCCCGAGACCGGGGCGCGCCTGGCCGAGGACACGGGGCCGCCGCTCCGCGACGCGATGGGCCAGTTCGAGCGCCAGTACATCCTGCGCGTTCTCGAGCGCGTGGGCTGGAACGTGAGCCGCGCGGCGCGCGACCTCGGCGTGCACCGGAACACCATCCTGGCCAAGCTCTCCGCCTGGGGTCTCCAGCGCCCCTCGAGCGCCGACGGGCGCAGCCTCTCCCTCTAGGCGTGACATTCCAGGGGGCTCTGCACCCGGGCCGACTCGGAGCGTGACCCCCCGCCAGCGCGCGGTCGAGCTTGCCGCGCTGGCCGTCGTCCTGGCGGCCGCCTGCAGTCTCCCGCGTGAGCGCCAGCCCCGTGTCGGGCTCGACAGCTGCCAGGCGCCGATCCACTATGTCGCGCTGGGCGACAGCACGGTGGAGGGCGTCGGCGCGAGCGGCCCCGACCTCAACTACGTGAGCCGGCTCCATGCGAGGCTGCGCGCGAGGTATCCGAACGCGCGCGTCACGAACCTGGGCGTCGGCGGAGCGACCTCGGCTGACGTGGTGGCCCGGCAGCTCGATCGGGCGATCAAGCGCCGGCCGGACCTCGTCACGCTCTCGATCGGGCCGAACGATATTACCCGCGGGATCCCCGTCGCCCGGTATGAGCAGAACCTGGACGTCGTCCTCGGCCGGCTACGACGTGAGACGGCCGCGCTGATCGTCGTCAACCTCCTCCCCGACCTCGCGGTGACGCCCCGATTCGCTCACGGCCCGCGCGCCGACGTCGTCGGCGGCCAGACCGTGCTGTTCAACGAGGCGCTCGCGCGAAAGGCACGTGAGCACGGCGTGGAGATCGTCGACCTCTACCTGCCGAGCCGGGACGAGGTGCCGCGACACACGGCACTCCTGTGGAAGGATGGCTACCATCCCTCCGACGCCGGCTATGCGCGGTGGGCGGAGCTCATGTGGGAGGGCATCGAGCCGCGCTTGGCAGCCTGCTGATCGAGCTCAGCGGCCCGTGACGAGCGCGTACACGACGCGCCAGAGCGCGAAGGCGTCGCGCGCGTCCTGCCAGCCCGTCCGGCCGCCGGCCTCCACGTGGTCCAGGACGCCGACGAGCACGAGCGTCGTCGGCGCGGGGCGCGCCGCCGCCAGACGCAGGCTCTCGGTGTAGGGGACCGCGCGGTCGCCCCGCCCGTGGATGAGCACGAGGCGTCCCGGAATCTCGGGCGCGACGGAGAGCGGCGAGAGCGCGTCGAGGTCCCGGCGGCGCGCGGCGGGCAGGCTCGCGAGGACCCGCGCGGCGCGCTCGGGGTCGGCGCTCTCGAGCGCCTCGCCCTCCCCCGGGTCCAGCAGGTCCGCGTTCGCGCGCACGAAGGCGCGGACCATCTCGGGATCGTGGCGGACGCGCCCGCGCGTCTCGCCGTACTCGTACGCCCCCGTCAGCCAGAAGCGCAGCACCTCGAGCGCCGACGCGTAACCGCCGAGGCTCACGACGGCGCTCACGCGGTCTCGGACGCGCGGATCCGCCGCGGCGAGGAGCGCCGGGCCCGCGCCCACGCTCACGCCGAGCACGACCGCCGGCCCCGGGCGCGCCGCCAGCGTCGCCCGCACTACGGCGACGTCGTCCTGGCGCAGGCGGCCGCGCGTGAGCCCCGGGACCGTCGGCACGAGGACCTCGAACCCGGCACGGGCGAGCAGCGCGGCGGCCTCCCGGGCGCGCGGGTCGTCCTTGCCGTGGGGCGTCACGCCGTGGACCAGCACGAGCGTCTGGCCTCCGCCGAGGAACGCCGGCCCGTAGCGATCGAGCTCGACGCCCGCGACGGCGAGTCGCTCGCGCGCGGGCGCGCCGGTGAGCGCGGACAGCGGTGCCAGCCGGCTCTGGCTCAGGAACTCGAGGAGGAACGCGCCCGCGACCAGCATGGCGTGGCCATCCCGGGCGACGGGGACGACGAGGACGAGGGCGAGGAGGAGAGCGGTGAGTCGGGCTACTTCCGGTTGATGCACTTCACGAGGCGCCACCCGTTGAACATGTTCACCCTCGCGATGAGCTCGGGCTCGAGGCCCACCTGCGCGAGGAGCGGCTTGAGCGCGAGGTTCGACTTCCAGCCGAGGCGCGTGCAGACCGGCGCGACGAGGTCCTCCAGCCAGCCCATGACCCGGCGCTCGCTTCGGAAGTGGTTCAGGATGACGAGGACGCCGCCCGGCTTCACGACGCGCCGCATCTCCCGGAGGACGGCGACGGGATCGGGGACCGCGGAGATCGTATAGGTTGCGAGCGCCTTGTCGAACTCGTCGTCCCCGAAGTCCATGGACGTGGCGTCCATGACCTTGAGCGTCACGTTCGGCATCGCGAGCGTTTCGACGCGCTCGACCGCCTTGTCGAGCATCTCCTGCGAGAGGTCGATGCCGGTGAGCTTGCAGGTCGGGGGGTAGAGCGGGAGGTTGAGCCCGGTCCCGATCCCGACCTCGAGCACGGAGTCGCTCCGCTGAAGGTCGAGCTGCCGGATGGCCGCGTCGCGGCCGGGAGAGAAGATCCAGTCGAAGATGAAGTCGTAGACGGGAGCGTACAGCTCGTATGCGCGCTCGACCTGCCTCTTCTCCAGCGCCGCGTCCACTCAGAACCCTCCAAAGTCTTGGGGTTTGGGATTTGAGGCCGGCCTGCGGCGGCTCGAATTGCCCGCATTCTAACCGCTGGCCGGCGGCATTGCCAAGAGTCTTCTCGCGCTAGAGGAGATACCGGATGAGCAGGGTGGCCAGGCCCAGAAACGAAAAGAATCCGCACACATCGGTGAAAGTCGTGATAATCACGCTCGACGCGATCGCGGGGTCGATCCGAAAGATCTTGAGCGCCAGCGGGATGAGCGTGCCGACGACAGCCGCGACGAGCATGTTGAACACGAGCGCCAGGCCGAGGATCAGCGCCAGGAGGACCTGCCCCTTCCAGACGTAGGCGATCGCCGCGATCACCACCCCGTTGGCCACGCCCGTCGTGAAGCCGAGCCGGATCTCCTTCCAGAGCACGCGCCGGAGCACGCTCGGGGTCATGTCGCCGAGGGCGATTCCGCGAACCACGATGGTCGCCGTCTGCGTGGTGGCGATGCCGCCCATCGAGGCGACGATGGGCATGAAGACCGCGAGCGTCGCGAGGCTGTGGATGGACGACTCGAAGAGGCCGATGACCGACGCGGCCAGCACGGCGGTGAAGAGATTGATCAGCCGCCAGACGAGGCGCTTCTTGAAGACGGCCTCCGGCTGGTCGAGCACGGTCTCGTCGCCCCCGACGCCGCCGAGGCGCTGGATGTCCTCGG
>QHSZ01000299.1 GCA_003220595.1 Candidatus Rokuibacteriota bacterium
CGGTCGCCGCGCGACGCCTCGGCGCCGAGGTCCGCTTCGTGGGCTGTGTGGGCGACGACGCGCCCGGCCGCGAGATCGGCGCGGCGCTCGCGCGGGAGGGGATCGGCGTCGCGGGGGTCACAACCACGGACGCAGCCGCCACCGGCGCCGCCCTCATCGTCGTGGACGGGGAAGGACGCAACCAGATCGTCGTGGCGCCCGGCGCGAACTGGCAGCTCGGCGCCGAGCTGGCGAAGCGCCACGCGTAGGATGTCGACTGGGCCGACGTCGTGATGTGCCAGCTCGAGACGCCGATCGAGACCGTCGCCTAGGTGCTCGGCGAGGCGCGGCGGCGCGGCACGACCACCCTCCTGAACCCCGCGCCCTTCCGTGACGAGGCCGCCGGCCTTCTACCGCTCGCGAGCTACGTGACGCCGAACGAGACCGAGGCGGAGGGGCTCACGGGCGGCGCCGTGCGCGACGTGGAGAGCGCCGCCGCCGCCGGGCGCGCGCTCCTCGAGCGCGGGGCGGAGGCCGCGATCGTCACGCTCGGCCAGGCCGGCGCCCTCGCGTGCACGGCGCGGGGCGAGGTGCGGGTGCCCGCCTTCGAGGTCGGGGTCGTGGACACGACGGGCGCGGGCGACGCGTTCAACGCGGGCCTCGCCGTGGCGCTCGCCGAGAGGCGCGCGCTTCCCGAGGCGCTCCGCCTGGCCGCCGCGACGGCGGCGCTCGCCTGTACCCGACGCGGCGCGTGGCCGTCGTTGCCGACGCGGGCCGAGGTCGAGGCGCTGCTCGTCCGGTAGGGACCTGTCGGGTTGACGCGCTCAGCGCTCGTGCAGGCGCGCCTTCAGGGCGGCGACGCGCGCGAGCGCCGACTCGACGCGCTCGGGGTCGAGCCGCCCGCGCGCGAGCCGGCGCCGGAGCGCGGCGAGCGTCTGGAGCGCGGCCGAGCGCCCGTCGGGCAGCCGATCGTCGGCGATCAGGAGCACGTCGGCGCCTGCCGCGAGCGCCGCCGCCGCGGCGGGCGCGAGCCCGTAGTGCTCCTGGATCGCCCCCATCCGGAGGTCGTCCGTGACGACGGGCCCGTCGTAGCCGAGCTCCCCGCGAAGGAGCCCGGTGATGGTGCGGAGGGAGAGCGTCGCCGGGAGCCGGTCGTCGAGCGCGCGATTGAAGACGTGCGCGGTCATGATGCTGTCCGCCATCCTCTCGGCGATCAGGGTGCGGTAGGGGACGAGCTCGACGTCCGGGTTCGCGGTGGCCGTGACGTCCACGAAGCCCTTGTGCGAGTCGCCATAGCTCGAGCCGTGGCCGGGGAAGTGCTTGAGCGCGGTCAGCACCCCCTCGTCGCGCATGCCACGCACGAAGGCGCGGGCGTGCGCGGTGACGAGGAGCGGGTTCGCGCTGAAGCTCCGCGCGGCGCCGACGATCACAGGGTTGGCTGGGTTGTAGCCGACGTCCACGACGGGCGCGAGGTCCCAGTTGATCCCGGCCGCGCGCAGCATGCGCGCGATGCGGCGGGCCTCGAGCTCGGTGAGCGTGAAGTCGTTGGTCTCGCCGAGCTCCTGGGCGGAGAGCGTCCCGGTGAAGCCCGCGCGGGGCGCGAGCCGCATGACCTGCCCGCCCTCGGCGTCCACGGCGACGAGGAGCGCCCGGCCCGTGCAGGCGCGCGCGCGCGCCTGCAGGGCGGCGGTGAGCCGCGCGAGCTGCTCCGCGTCCACGATGTTGCGCGCGAAGAGTACGACGCCGCCCACCCGCGCCTCGCACAGGAGCGCCTCGAGCGGCGCGTTGCCCTCGAGCTCGGTGCCCTGGAAGCCCACGAGGAGGAGCTGGCCCAGCTCGGGCTCGAGGGCGAGAAGGCGCGCGGGGTCGAGCGCGGGAGCGGTCCGGCAGCCGGCGACGAGCGCGACGAGGAGGAGGCTAGCGGCGGCGAGCCGCGGCAACGAGCCTCTCCACGCGCGCCGGATCCACCGGCCGGCGCACGTCGCCCCCGGCCTTCACGTACGTGCCGACGATCACGGCGTCGGCCAGGGAGAGGAGCTCGGCGACGGTCTCGGGCGTGACGCCGCTGCCGACGAGGAGCGGCACGTCGGGGACGGCGAGGCGGACGCGCTTGACGTCGGCGACCGGCGTCGCCCGGCCCGTGCCGGGACCCGAGACGACGAGCGCGTCGGCCAGCCCGCGGTGGACGAGGTCACGCGCCGTTTGCTCGAGCTCGACGGGCACCAGCGGCTGGGCGTGCTTGCCGCCGACGTCGGCGAAGATCTTCACGTCCGCGCCGAGGAGCCGCCGGTCGCGCAGCGTGCGGTAGGCGGTGGTCTGGACGATCCCCTGGTCGGCGACCACCGCGCCGGCGTGGACGTTGACGCGGATGAACCGGCCGCCCACGGCGCAGGCGATCGCGAGCGCCGCGCGCGCGTCGTTCTTCAGCACGTTGACGCCGAGCGGCGTCTTCGGGAACGCGTGGCGGAGCTCGGCCGCGATCACGCCCATCGCGGCGACCGTCGCCGGCGCGACGCGGCCCGGCGTGAAGGGCGCGTCGCCGTAGTTCTCGACCAGGAGCGCCTCGAGGCCGCCCTCGACCAGCGCGCGGGCGTCGTCGAGCGCGGCGGCCGCGACGCGGTGCATCGAGCCCTCCCAGCGCGGGCTGCCGGGCAAGGGCGGCAGGTGGACCATGCCGATCAGCGTGCCTGCGAGCTTCATCGCGGTGAGCCTACCACGGGACGCCGCGACGGGCGTAGCATGGGGTCCCCGATGAGCCGGAAGCGCGCGGCGAACGTCGAGCTGCAGGAAGCCCGTGCCGGCGACCGGCCGGTGCTGCGTCGGCTCATGCAGCTCTACCTGTACGACTTCGCCGCAATCGAAGACTGGGACCTCGGCGCCGACGCGCTCTACGGCGACGCGCGTCGCATCGAGGGCTTCTGGCGCGACCCGCGGCGGCGCTCCTTCCTCGTGCGCGTCGACGGCACGCTGGCCGGCTTCGCGATCATCCGCGAGGGGGCGCACTTCGCAGGGGAGGGCACGCGCGAGATCAGCGAGTTCTTCGTCCTGCGCCGCTATCGCCGGCGAGGCGTGGGCGAGGAGGTCGCGCGCGCGATCTTCGACGCGTTCCCGGGTCGCTGGGAGGTGGCCCAGACGGCGCGCAACGTGGACGCGCAGGCCTTCTGGCGCCGGGTCCTCGGGCGCTACACGCACAACCGGTGCACGGAGGAGGCACGCCCCGACGGCCAGGGCGTGCTCCAGCGCTTCGACAACTCCGCGCGCTGATTTGTCAGCCGCGCGGCCCTCGGCTATAGTGACGGGACCGTGGCCGCCCCGCCGAAGACCGCCCTCATCGTCATCGACGCGCAGCAGGAGTATTTCGCGCCGATCGGCAAGGTGGTGCTGCCGCAGGGGCCAGCGGCGCTGAAGAAGATCGCCGAGGCGCTCGCCTGGGCGCGCGCGACGACGCTACCCGTCATCCATGTCGTCCACGAGAGCCGGCGGCCACACGCCTCGATCTTCGCCCCGGGGAGCCCGGCGCTCGAGATCCACGGAGACGCCCGGCCGGTGGCCGGCGAGCCGGTCGTGCAGAAGCATCTGCCGGGCGCCTTCACGGGCACGCGGCTCGAGGAGCTCCTGCGCGCGCAGGGGATCGAGCGCCTGCTGATCGCAGGCTTCATGACCCAGATGTGCGTGGACACCACCGCGCGGCAGGCGGCGCACCTCGGCTTCCAGGCGACGGTGCTCGCGGACGCGACGGCGGCGATGGCGGTGAAGGGACCCGAGGGCGAGACGATCCCGGCCGAGCACGTGCACCGCACACACCTCGGGAGCCTGGCCGGCTTTCTCGCCGAGATCAAACCCCTCGCGGACGTCGCGACGTAGCGCAGGAAGGAGCCCACCGTGGGATACGAGACTCTCCTGGTCGAGCGCGGGGACGGCATCGCCACGATCACCCTGAACCGGCCCGAGGCGCGGAACGCGCTGGACTTCGCGATGCGGCGCGAGCTGCTGTCCGTGCTCGACGAGATCGAGGCGGACCCGACCTCGCGCGTGGCCATCCTGACGGGCGCGGGCGGCCACTTCTGCTCGGGCGGCGACGTGAAGACCATGCGGACGCGGCACACGGCCGCCGAGGGGCGCGGGCGCGTCGAGATGCTGAACCGGCTGGTGCTCCGTCTCGTCGACTACCCGCTGCCGACGATCGCGATGGTCGACGGCTACGCGGTCGGCGCGGGCTCGAACCTGGCGCTCTGCTGCGACCTGATCGTCGCCTCGGACCGCGCGAAGTTCGGGGAGCTGTTCTGCAAGATCGGCCTGGCCGTGGACGGCGGCGGCACGTGGCTGCTGTCGCGCGTGGTCGGGATGGCGCGGGCCAAGGAGCTCGTCTTCACGGGCGACGTCATCGACGCCGCCGAGGCGGCGCGCCTCGGCCTCGTGAACCGGGTCGTGCCGCGGGGCGAGCTCGCGACGGCGACGCGCGCGCTGGCCGAGAAGATCGCGGCGGGCCCGCCCCTCGCGCTGCGCCTCGACAAGCGGATGCTGAACCGCGCGGCCACGGGCGACCTCGCCGCAGCGCTCGAGCTGGAGGCGCTCTCCCAGGGGCTCGCGATCGCCTCTGAGGACCACCAGGAGGGAGTCGCCGCGTTCTTCGAGAAGCGTCCGCCCAGGTTTACCGGCCGCTGAGCCTCGCGGCGGCGCTCCCGGCGCGGCCGCGCGACGCTAGCGCGGCGCGGCGGGGGCGGGTGCCGGCGCTTCCGGCGCCGCCGGGGGCGGGGCGGGCGAGGACTCGGGAGCGGGCGCCGGCGCCGGGACGGCGCCGCCCGGGCCCGTCGGCGGCGCGGCCTGAGGCGGCGCGGTGAGCGGGTGGCGCGGCGCGCGCTTGATGGCGTCGTTCAGCTCCGGCGTCGAGCGCCGCAGCTGGTCGGTGATCTTCGCGGCGTCGAGCGCGGTGCCGACCACGCGCGGCGTGATGAGCAGGAGCAGCTCCGTCTTCTCGACCCTCCGTGCCTTGAAGCCGAACAGCAGGCCGATGAGCGGGATGTCCTTCAGGAACGGGATGCCCCGCTCGTCGATCGTGACCCGGTCCTGGATGAGGCCGCCGAGCACGAGCGTCTGGTTGTTCACGAGCACCACCGACGTCTCGGCCTCGCGCTTTTCGAACGACGGCGAGCCGGTCGGCGGGGTCGCGGCGCCGACGGAGTTGACCTCCTGCTTCACGTCGAGGGCGACGGTGCCGCGCTCGCCGATGCGCGGCGTGACGGTGAGGATCACGCCGGCATCGCGGTACTCGACGGTCTGGTTCACGCCGCCCGTGATGATCGACGTGCTCGTGGTGCCTCCCGTCTGGCCCGGCTGGCTGACGGTGCTCGTCTGCTGGCCCGTGATGATCGGGACCGAGGTCGACACGTTGATGACCGCCTTCTTGTTCTCCGAGGTCAGTACGTGTGGGCTCGAGACGATGTTGACGCGGTTGTCCGAGGCGAGCGTGTTGAGGATCGCGAAGAAGCGATCGGTCGCGAACGAGAACGCCGTCAGCCCCTGGCCGATCGGGCCGAAGAAGGACGCCGGCCCTTGGAGCTGGGAGGGGAGAGACAGGGCGCCGCCCCCGGGCCCCGGGGACGTCGGGATCGCGGTCGTCGTCGCGCTGTTGGCGAAGGTGCCGCCGACGTTGAACCGGCCCTCGCGCACCGCCCAGTCCATGCCGAGGCGCATGTCGTCCGTCAGCTTGATCTCGGCCACGAGCACCTCGATCAGCACCTGCCGGGGCATGCGGTCGAGCTGTCGGATCGTGCTCTCGATCTCCTGCCAGAGCCGCGGGTAGGTGGTGACGATCAACGAGTTCGTGACCTCGTCGGCGATGAAGCGCACCTGGCCCTCGGCGAGACTCGCATCGCCCACGACGGCCTGGCCGGCGCCGGGCGCCGGGGGGGGCGGTGGGGCGCCGGCCGTGCGGCCGGCGGTCGTGGGCGGCGTCGGCGTGCCGGCCGCCGCCTCGCGCCCATAGATCTGGTTCAGCGTCGAGGCGAGGTCCTTCGACTTCGCGTTCTCCGCGTAGTAGACGAACACGCGGCGCCCGCCGTAGATGTTCACGTCGAGCTGGGCGATCAGGCCCTTGATCGTCTCGATCTCGTGCTTCCTGGCGTGGATGATGACCGAGTTCGAGCGCTGCTCGGCAATGATGAGCGGCTGGCGCTCGACGGGGCTGCCGGGCTGCGGCGGCGCGACGGCGCCGGGGGCAGCCGGCGGCGTCACGGCCGGGACGGCGCCGGGCGCCAGCGAGCGGATGCGGCCGCTCGCGAAGAGCTGGTTCAGGATGGTCGCGAGCTGGGTGGCGTCGGCGAACTTGATCGGGATGATCTGGAGCTCCTCCAGGGCCACCTGCACGTCCACCAGGCGCGTGATGTCGAGGAGCCGTGCGACGTTCGACGCCGTGTCCGTGACGATGAGCACGTTCGTCTCGCGGTGGGCGATGAGCGAGCCGAGCGGCGAGATGAGCGGCCGCAGGAGCGTCGAGAGGTCCGTCACCGACGTGTAGCGCAGCGGCACGATCTGCGTGATGATCTCATCCGACGTGCGCGTCGGGTCCGGTTTCGCGCCGACGATCGTCGGCACCGCGCGCGCGCGCGCGCCTTCGATCGTCACGATCTTGTAGAGGTTGCCCGCCTTGACGGCGGTCACGCCGCTCACCTCGAGGATGGCGAGCAGCACGCCGAAGACGTCCTCCTGCGCGACGCGCCCGGAGGTCTGGACGGTGACCTTCTTGCCGCTGACGCCCGGCCCCAGCACGTAGTTGAAGCCGACGATCTCGCTCGCCGCCTGGATCACGGTCTCGATGTCGGCGTTGTCGAAGTTCAGCACGATGAAGCGACCCCGCATCGCCGGCGGCACCTCCGGCGCGGTCGGCGGCGGCGGCAGCGGTGCCGCGGGCTCGGTGGCCCTCGACGGCTCCACGGCGGGTGTCTGCGGGCGCGGGGCGATGACCGAGGGCGCCAGCGGCGGCAACGCCTCGGGTGCTGGCGGCGTCGGTGGCGGCACGATGGCCGCCGGCGCAGGCGGGGCCGGCGAGGCGGACGGGGGCGTCCGGGCCGGCCCGGCGCAGCCGGCGCCGAGCGCGATGAGGGTGACGAGCGCGATAGCGCGCTTCAGCATGATCGAGTCCGCATTCTATTACTAAATTACTGAGGCGGGGGCGGCGGCGTCGGGGGCGTCCCGGGGACAGGAGGAACGGGCAAGCGACGGCCCGGAAACGCGCGCCCACCGACACCGGGGCCGAAGGGGCCCACGCCCATCGAGCCGGGAAGGCCGGGCGGGAGTTGCTGGATCTGCGGCGTCACCGCTTGGCCCCCTGGCCCCACGGCGGGCGGCTGCGCTTGAACGCCCGGCGCGACGGAGCCCGGGCCCACGACACCTGGCCCCAAGCCACCCGGGGTGAGCACCCCCCCGCCCGGCGGCGCCGCGGCGGTCGGAGCCGGCCGGGGCTTGCCCGGGTCGCGCAGCCTCACGTCGAGCGGCCCCTCCGGCCGCGCGATGATCACGCGGTCGGCGGCGATCGTCGTCAGGGTGCCGCCGGCGACCGGGTCGCCGACGCGGTAGGCGGCCACGCGCTTCGTCATGGGGTCCTCGATGTACGCGATGGGGTTCTGGTCACGAAGCAGCACGCCGTGCAGGTTTGGCTTCGGGCCGGCGAGCGCGGCCGCGCCGGCCGGCGGCAGCGCGGGCCCCTCGGAGCGCGTCGGGCTGAACACGTTGCGGGTGGCGACCACGGTGTACGCGGAGGCGGGCGCGCGCGGGGACTCGGGCGCCGGCGCTGGTGCGGGCGGCGTGGGCGGGCGCGCGCGGACCTGCCGCGCGGGCGCGGGCGCGATGAGCTCCCACACGATGAAGGCGGCGCAGGCGAGCGACGCGCCGGCGAGCACCACGTTCAGGAGCCGCAGTCGTCTGGGCACGTCAGGACTTGGCTTTGGTCGGGAGCACGAAGCCCGACAGGGTGAGCGTCGCGAGCAGCTCCTTCGGTTGGGCGATGTTCACCACGCGGATCCGGAGGTCCTGCATGACCAGGAGTTTCGGCGCCTCGTCGAGCTTCCCGAGGAGATCCACGAGCTCGCGGATCTCCCCCGAGACGGTGATCTCCACGGGGACCTCGATCAGCTCGCCACGCTCGGTCGTCGGCAGGATCCGCTCGCTGCGCACCTCCGTCTTCGCCTGCGCGGCCAGGTCCTTCACGATCTTCTGAAGCTCCGACGCCGCGACGGCGGGCGTCGCGGAGCTGAGCAGGCGCTCGGAGAGGGCGTCGACCCGCGCCGTCATCGCCTCGAGCTCGGCGGCGATCGCGGCCTTGCGGGCGATGAGGTCGTGGCGCCGCTGGACGGCCTGCTCGCGCGCAGGCGCCAGGTCCGCCGCGCCACGGTTCGCCTGGAGGATCGGCGCGACGACGAACAGCCAGCCGCCGATCACGACGCTCGCCGCGAGCCCGGCGGCG
>QHSZ01000010.1 GCA_003220595.1 Candidatus Rokuibacteriota bacterium
ATCCGTCTGGAGAAGGAGCCCCAAGGGCGTATCCGCTGGCTTGAGTCGGACGAGGAAGTCCGGCTGCTCGCCGCGTGCGCCAAGTCGAGGAACCCGGAACTCACGAAGATCGTCACCATCGCCCTGGAGACCGGCCTACGGAAGGGCGAGCTGCTGGGCCTTACCTGGGACCGCGTGGACCTGAGCCGTGGAGTCATCCGGCCGGAGCAAACGAAGTCGGGTAAGCGGCGTGAGGTTCCCATGCGCCAGGTGGTGTACGACACCTTGGCGAGCCTGCCTGGCCCGCGTGAAGGTCAGGTATTCCAGACCCGCAACATCAGGACCGCATTCGAGAACGCCGTGGTCGAGGCCAAACTGGAAGGCTTCCGCCTCCACGACACTCGGCACCATTTTGCCTCGTGGTTCGTGATGCGCGGTGGGAACCTCCAGGCGCTCAAGGAAATACTTGGTCACGCGAGCCTGACCATGACACAGCGGTACGCCCATCTCTCGCCCGATCACCTCCGCAGTGAGGTCGCCAAGACCGAGCGGCTTACGAACTCCGGAGCCGTCAGCACAAGGTCAGCACAAAGCGTCGTTTATGAAGTAACGACTCGTGAGGGTGCCGCAGCAACTATCTGATTTTCTTTGGTGCCGAAGGGGGGACTCGAACCCCCACACCCTTGCGGGCACATGACCCTGAATCATGCGCGTCTGCCAATTCCGCCACTTCGGCCCGAACGGCGTCAGTCATAATACCTTTCGGACATGGCCAGTCAAGCCGACCGGAGCGCCAAGGAACGCGCCATCGCCACCAACCGGCGCGCGCGGCACGAGTACGAGATCCTCGAGACCGTCGAGGCGGGGCTGGTGCTGCGTGGCACGGAGGTGAAGTCGCTCCGCGCCGGCCAGGTGACCTTCAAGGACGCGTACGCGACCGTCCGGAACGACGAGGGCTGGCTCCTCGGCTGCCACATCAGCCCGTACAGCCACGGGACCGACGCGAACCACGATCCAGAGCGGGATCGAAAGCTCCTGCTCCACCGCCGGGAGCTCACCCGCCTCGTCGGCAAGATCGCCGAGCGAGGTTTGACCCTGATCCCCCTTCGTTTATACTTTAAGGACGGCCGCGCGAAGGTCGAGTTGGGCCTGGCGCGCGGCCGCAAGCTTCACGACAAGCGTTCGGCCATCCGCGAGCGCGAGGTGAAGCGCGAGATGGACAAGGCGGCGCGCGCGGCGCAACGAGCGCGCTGACCTGCGAGCCGAGGCGGTGCCTCCGACGAGGCGAGCGGTGAGAAGTCCGAAGATCGTGTTCGAAAGGAGGGGGCGACAGGTTTCGACGGGGATCAGTGAGGTCCAGGCTGCGTCTCGAGGTTTCTCTCCCCTCGTTAAATAGAGAGAACGGTATAGCTGCCGACACACAGCTAGCTCTGGCGGCCTAACACCCGTCAGCGTCCGCCGGTTCGAGCCATCAGGGACCGGGAACGGGCGTCATACTCTGGTGGCTGGCTCCAAACCTGGCCTCAGGGGAGGGGCGAGACATATGAGGCTGGTCCCCCGGCGATCCTGCCGAGCGGAGTGCCGGGGGACGAGACGCCGTAGAGTAGCTCGGCTATCGACGTAGACGCCTGCGGCTGAGGGTTTCCGGACGTGGGTTCGATTCCCACCGCCTCCACCAACTTCACGCACGCATTCTCTTGAACACGGACGCCAGCGCCGTGCTGTTCGACTTCGGGGGAACCCTGGACGCCGACGGGATCCCCTGGAAGGACCGCGTCCACCGCCTCTTCGTCGCCGCGGGCGTCGTCGTCCCCCGCGAGCGGTTCGATCCCGTGTTCCACGCGGCCGACGACGCGCTGGTCGGCGCGCTCCCGTCCGGAGCCTCGCTCCAGGACACGGTCGCGCGGCTCGTCGACGGCGTCGCCCGCGGGCTCGAGCTCCGGGACCGGGCGCCCGCCGAGCGCGTTGCGCGAGGGTTCCTCGACCGTGCGCTGGAGAGCCTCGCCCACAACGCCTCGCTGCTCGAGCGCCTCGCGGAGCGGTACCGGCTCGGTATCGTCTCCAACTTCTACGGCAACCTCGAGCGCGTGTGCGTCGACGGCGGCATCCGCCGGTACTTCACCGCCCTCGTCGACTCGGCGGCGGTCGGGTGGGAGAAGCCCGACCCGCGCATCTTCCGTCACGCCCTCGAGGCGCTCGGCGTCGCGCCCGGGGCCGCGACGTTCGTCGGCGACTCGCTGCCGCGCGACATGGCCGGCGCGCGGGCCGTCGGCATGCGCCACATCTGGCTGGCCGGCGCGGGCGCGGCGGGTGCCCGCCCCTGCTGCCGCGACGATCGCGTGATCCATTCGCTGAAGGACCTCGAGGGGCTCCTGCTGTGACGGCGCCCGGGCTCGCGGGCGGCATCATCGCGGCGGGCGAGGGGAGCCGCCTGCGCGCGGCGGGCTTCACGATGCCGAAGCCGCTCGTGCCCGTCGCCGGCGTGCCGCTGATCGAGACCGTCATCGGCAACTGTCGCGCGGCCGGGATCGGTCCGCTCGTCGTCATCGTGAACGAGCAGGAGCGCGAGGTGCCGGACTGGGTGCGCGCGCGCTTCCCCGGTCTCGACGCGGAGTTCGTCGTGAAGACGACGCGCTCGTCGCTCGAGAGCTTCCGCGAGGTGGTGAGCCGCGGCGGCGGCGGCCGCATGCTGGTCTCGACGGTGGACGCCTGGTGCCGGGAGGCCGACTTCGTGCACTTCGTGGAGGCCGCGCGGCGGCGTCCGGAGGACGCGACGGTCCTCGCGGTCACGCCCCTCGTCGCGGACGAGAACCCGCTCCGCATCCGCCTGGACGCGTCCGGGCGGGTCACCGCGGTGGGTGGGGTGTCGGACGGCCTCGTCACGGCGGGCATGTATCTGGTCTCCGCGCGAGCCCGCGGCCTCCGGCCTCCGGCCGCGCTCGGCCGGCTCCGCGAGTTCCTCGCGTGGCTGCCCACGGCGGGCGAGCCCGTCTACGGCGAGGTGATCGAGACGGTCGTCGATGTGGACCGCCTCGACGACGTGGCGCTCGCCGAGGCCCTGGCCTTGGAAGGCCGGGTAATATAGGTCCGGTCAGGAGGAGACGCGTGAAGAACTCGCTCTGCTGGGGCATCTTTCGCGAAGCGGCGCACTCGCCGGGCCGCGAGTCCGACGACGCCGAGATCCTGAGGCTCACCGGGAAGCACCTCGAGGCGAAAGGGCTCCAAGTCGTATTGAAGACGCCGGAGGAGGTCGGCCCGGCGGACGAGGGCCTGCCGCGCTTCGTCTTCCTCATGTGCGAGCGCGTCGACGTGCTCCGCCGGCTCCGCGTGCTCGAAGCCGCGGGCGTGCCGCACGTGAACAGCCCGCAGTCGGTGTTCAACACCTACCGCGAGCGGATGCTCGAGGTGTTCACCGAGGCGAACGTGCCGTTCATCGCGAGCCGCCTGGTCGAGACGTCGGCGGCGGACGTGCCGGGGCCGCTCCCCGTCTGGGTGAAGCGGGCGGACGTCCATAACACACAGGAGGGCGACGTCGTCCTGGCACCCAGCGCCGACGCCGTCGCCGCCGCGCTGCGCGGCCTCGCCGCGCGCGGCCTCGCCCGCGCCGTGCTCCAGCCCCACGTGGACGGCGACCTCGTGAAGTTCTACGGCATCGGCGCCGGCGGCGGGCCGCATGGCGAGCCGCCGTGGTTCCGCTGGTTCTATCACAAGGAGCAGACGCTCGCCGGCCACCGGTTCGACGAGCGGCGCCTGGCGCGCCTCGTGCGGGGCGCGGCGGCGGCGCTCGGGCTCGAGGTCTACGGCGGCGACGCCATCGTGACGCGGGACGGGGCGGTCGTGCTGCTCGACGTGAACGCGTGGCCGAGCTTTGCCCTGTTCCGCGACGAGGCCGCGCCGCGGATCGCGGCCCACCTGGCGCTCCGCTTCCTGGGAGGACGGCGATGAGCCGTGAGCCGGGGCCGCGCTCGAAGGCGATCGTCGAGCGCGAGCGCCGGTTCCAGGCGCCCGGCAGCCAGTCCTTCGCGCTCCAGTCGGGCCTGGCGATGGCCCGCGGCTCGGGCTGCACGCTGATCGACGAGGACGGCCACGAGTACATCGACTTCATCGCGGGGGTCGCCGTCGGCAGCGTCGGCCACTGCCACCCGCACTACGTCGAGGCGCTCAAGCGCCAGGTGGAGCGCCTGACCTTCGGGAGCTTCACCACCGAGACGCGCGCGCGGTTCCTCGAGCTCCTGGCCTCGGTCACGCCCGAGGGGCTCACGCGCATCCAGATGTACTCGGGCGGCGCGGAGGCGGTGGAGGCCGCGCTGCGGCTCGCGAAGGCGGCGACCGCCAAGGCGGAGGTCGTCGGGTTCTGGGGCGGCTTCCACGGCAAGACGGGCGGCGTCCTGCCGCTCCTCGGCAGCGACTTCAAGCATCACCTCGGGCCGTTCATGCCGGGCCGCTACCTCTCGCCCTACGCCGACTGCTACCGGTGCCCGCTGAAGCTCCGCTACCCGGACTGCGGCATCGCGTGCGCCGAGTTCGTGCGCGACGTCATCCGCTACCAGACGGCCGGCGAGGTCGGCGCGATCCTGGTCGAGCCGATCCAGGGCACGGCGGGCAACGTCGTCCCGCCCGAGGGGTTCCTGCGCGCGGTCCAGACGATCGCGCGCGACCACGGCGCCCTCCTGATCGTGGACGAGATGATCAGCGGCTTCGGCCGGACGGGCACGATGTGGGGCGCCGAGCACGACGGCGTCGTGCCGGACATCATGACGGTCGGCAAGGGCGTGGGCGGCGGCTTCCCGCTCTCCGGCGTGATCTCGACCGACGCGATCACCGCCGCCAAGCCGTGGGCCAACCCGAGCGCGAGCTCGTCGAGCTACGGCGGCAACCCGCTCGCCGCGGCCGCGGGGCTCGCCGCGCTCGAGATCATCGTGAAGGAAGACCTCGTGACGAACGCGGCGCGCGTCGGCAAGGTGATGCTCCAGCGCCTCGAGGCCCTCAAGGAGAAGTACCGCTGCGTCGGCGAGGTGCGGGGCAAGGGCCTGATGCTCGGGCTCGAGCTCGTCGCCGATCGGACCACGAAGGCGCCGGTCGCGAAGACCGTCACGCAGGCGCTCTACCAGGAGTGTCTGCGCCGCGGCCTGGTCGCGATGACGTACTCGCCCTCGATCCGGATCAACCCGCCGCTCGTGATCCGCGAAGAGCAGGCACTGGCGGGGCTCGCGATCCTGGACGAGGCCCTGGGAGCCGTCGTCAGGGAGCACGGGCTCCAGTAGGATGCTGCGGGGCGCGATCATCGGCTTCGGCAACGTCGCCGTCCACGGCCACGTGCCCGGCTGGCGGCGCCGGCGCGACGTCGAGATCGTCGCGGTGACGGACACGCGCCCGGCCCAGCGCGCCCTCCTCGAGGCGCACGTGCCGGGCGCCGCCTGGCGCGCCAGCGCCGAGGCGCTCCTGGCCGAGCCCGCCCTCGATTTCGTGGACATCTGCGCGCCGCCGTCGAGCCACGCGCCGCTGATCCGGGCGGCGCTCGAGCGGGGTCTGCACGTGCTCTGCGAGAAGCCGCTCGTGAGCGCGCCCGGCGAGCTCGCGCCGCTCGCCGGCCTCGCCTCCGCCAAGGGACGCGTGCTCCACACCGTCCACAATTGGCACCACGCGCCGATCGTGCGCCAGACGCGCGAGCTCGTCGGTCAGGGACGGATCGGCCGCGTCACGCGCGTCGTGTGGGAGACGCTCCGGACGCGGCCGGCGGCGACGAGCGGCGACGAGGACCGCAACTGGCGGCTCGACCCCGCGATCGCGGGCGGCGGCGTCCTCACCGATCACGGCTGGCACGTCTTCTATGTCGTCCAGCGCTGGATCGGCGAGGCGCCCCGGACGGTCAGCGCGCGGCTCGAGACGCGGCGCCACGCCCAGTGGCCGGTGGAGGACACGGCGACCGTGCGCATTGCGTTCGACGGCACCGCGGCGGAGATCTTCCTGACCTGGGCGGCCGACGCGCGCCGGAACTGGGCCCAGCTCACCGGCACCGAGGGCACGCTCGAGCTCCGGGACGACACGATCGTGCTGCGCGGCAAGCGCGCCGAGGAGCGCTGGCCCTGCCCGCCGCCGCTCTCGGACGGCTCGCAGCACCCGGAGTGGTTCGACGTCGTCGCCGACGAGTTCCTCAGCGCGCTGGCGGCGCCCGTGCCGGGCGCCGACAACCTCGCCGAGGCCTCGCTCTGCGTGGCGCTCGAGCACGCGGCGCGCGCCTCGAGCCGCGTGGGTGGCCGCGCCGTGCCCGTCGCCGGGGTGGCGGTCTGAACGGCGCCCCGGCGAGCGTCCTCGTCGTCATCCCGCCGGGGCCCGCGATGCGCGTGAGCGCGTCGACGCTCGTGGCGGGGCTGCCGCTCCTGCGGCGCATCGTGCTCGCCGGCACGCGTGCGGGCTTCGACGGCGTGCTCGTGCACCCCGCCGCCGGCCCGGCGGAGCTCGTCGCCGGGACGCCGGCGGCGCCCCTCGCGTCGGCGGCGATCCCGCGGGCGTGGCGGCGCATCGTGATCCTTCCGGCGAACGTCGTGCCGCAGCCGCGCTGGCTCCGCGCGCTCCGCGAGGTGAAGCTCGCCCCGGAGGCGGTCTGGCTCGATGCGTCGCTGACCGCCGTGTTCGAGACCGGGCATCCGGCGCCCATCCTCGCGGCGGCGGCCGCGAGCCGGGACGCCGACGAGGCCGCGGCCGCGCTGCGCCGGGGAGTCCTCGAGCCGCCCGGGCTCGTCGATGCCGACGGGCGGTTTCCGCTCGCGGCAGCCGCCGACGTCCCCGCCGCGGAGCGCTGGCTCCTGCGGAGCCTCATCAAGCAGAGCGAGGGATTCATGTCGCGCCACGTCGAGCGCCGGATCTCGCTCGCGCTCACGCGGCGCCTCGTCGGGACGCGCGTGACGCCGGACGCGATGACGCTCGTGAGCGTCGGGATCGGGCTCGTCGGCGCGGCGTTCTTCCTGTCGGTCTCGCCGGCGTTCCAGCTCACGGGCGCGCTCCTCTTCCTGGCCCACTCGATCCTCGACGGGTGCGACGGCGAGCTCGCGCGGCTCAAGTTCCTCGAGTCGCGGCGTGGCGCCATCCTCGACTTCTGGGGCGACAATCTCGTGCACGCGGCCGTCTTCGGCTGCATCGCCGTCGGCTGGAGCCTCGCGATCCATGCCGCCTGGCCCCTCGCGCTCGGAGCCGTGACGATCGCGTGCACGCTCGCGTCGGCCGCGTGCGTCTTCCGCCGGACGATGCTCGACGTCGTGCCCGGCGCCGGCGCGACGGCGACCGACCGCATCGCGGCGGCCATGGCCCACCGCGACTTCATCTACGTGGTCGTCGCGCTCGCGGCGCTCGGCCACGTGGACTGGTTCCTCCTCCTCGCGGCGGCCGGCTCGCCGGTCTTCCTGCTGCTGCTCCTCTGGGTCGGCGCCGCGCGGCGCCCCGCCTGAGCCGGTGACCGGCTTCGTCGACGTCCTGCTGCGCGGTCTCGCGCTCTGTGGCCAGGCGGTCGCCGTGGGCGGCGTCATCTTCGGGTGGACACTCCTGCGCCCGGCCGTCGCGCGGCGCCCCGCCCTCGACGCGCTCCTCGGCCGGAGCCTCGTCGCCACGGCCGCGGGCGCCGTGGTCGTCGCGTGCGCCCAGGCGCTCTCGCTCGGCGTGCAGCTGGTGGCGCTCGCCGGCGACGGCGGCTGGCCGCTGCGCGAGATCCTCGCGACCACCTACTTCCGCGCCGCCGTCGTGCGGATCCTCGCCTGCGCGCTGTTGCTCGTCGGCGGCGCGGCCCTCCGACGCCGGGCGGGCGCGGGCTGGCTGCTCCAGCTCGTCGCCGTCGCCGGGCTCGTGCTCGCGGCCGCATGGACGAGCCACGCCGCCGCGAGGGTCGGCCCGCGCGCCCTGCTGCTGGCGCTCGACGCGCTCCACCAGCTCGCCGCGGGCGTCTGGATCGGCGGCCTCGCCCAGCTCCTCGTGCTCGCCTGGGGCCGGAGCGCGCCGCCGTGGCCAGCGCCGCTGCTCAGGCGCTTCTCGGCCACGGCGCTCGCCGCCGTCGCGGTGCTCGTCGCCGCCGGCGGCGGTCTGACCCTGGCGTACGTGGACGGCCCCCGCGCGCTGCTCGGCACGTCGTACGGCCTCATGGTCGGGAGCAAGGCGGCGATCCTGGTGGGCCTCGTCCTGCTGGGAGCGCTGAACTTCTTCGCGGTGCGGCGGCTCCCGGACGCGGCCGACGTCGCCCCGCTGCGCCTCCGCCGGTTCGTCGAGGTCGAGTTCGGGCTCGGCGCCACGGTCCTGTTCGTCGCGGCCTCGCTCACCTCGCTCCCGCCCGCGGTCGACGTGGTCACGGAGCGCGCGAGCTTCGCGGAGGTGCTGGGGCGCGTCACCCCGAAGCCCCCCACGCTCGCCTCGCCACGCATCGCGGACATGCCCGTGGGCGACCCGACGGCGCCGCGCACGGACGCCGACCGTGCGTGGTCGGAGTTCAACCACAACGTCGCGGGCCTCTTCGTGCTCGGCATGGGGATGCTCGCGCTCCTCCACGCGACCGGCCGCGCGCGCTGGGCGCGCCACTGGCCGCTCGTCTTCCTCGGTCTCGCGGCGATGCTCCTCGTGCGGAACGATCCCGGCGACTGGCCGCTCGGGCCGCGCGGGTTCTGGGAGGGCATGCTGCGCCCCGAGGTGTTCCAACACCGCTTCTTCGTCCTGCTCGTCGTCCTCTTCGCGGGCTTCGAGTGGATGGTGCGCGCCGGGCGCCTCACCGCCGCGCGCTGCGCGCTCCTCTTCCCGCTCCTCTGCGCGGTCGGCGGCGGCCTCCTGCTCACGCACTCGCACGCGAGCCTCAACCTCAAGGAGGAGTTCCTCAACGAGATCACGCACGCGCCCCTCGGGCTCCTCGGGGTGCTCGTCGGCTGGGGCCGCTGGCTCGAGCTGCGGCTGCCGCGGGACGAGGAGCGGCTCCCGCGCTGGGTCTGGTCCGGCGCGCTCACCGCCGTCGGCCTGTTGCTCCTCCTCTACCGGGAGCGCTGACGCTGCGCCGCCTGCGCCTCGTGCTCCTCGCCCTCGGCGTTCTGCTGCTCGCCGTGCTCGTGGCGCAGAATGACCCGGCGGCGATCCTCGCCTCGATCGCCCAGCTCTCTTGGCGGCTCGCGCTCGTGCTCTGCTTCCCCGTGACGCTCGTGATGGTGCTCGACACGCTCGGCTGGCGCTTCGCGTTCCTCCGGGACGGCGTGCCCTTCGGCACGCTCCTGTCGGCGCGGCTCGCCGGTGAGGCCTTCAACCTCGTGACGCCCACCGCCGCGCTCGGCGGCGAGGCGGTCAAGGCGTGGCTCCTCCGGGGCGTCGTCCCGCTCGACGTCAGCGTGCCCTCGGTCATCGTGGCGAAGACGACGATCACCCTCGCGCAGGGCCTCTTCCTCCTGCTCGGCGTGGTCCTCGCGTGGTCGAGTGCCCTGCCGGGCTCGGCCCTACTCCACGGGATGCTCTGGCTCCTGACGATCGAGACCGTGGCGCTCGCGGGGTTCGTCGTCGCGCAGACGCGGGGGCTCTTCGCGTGGGGCGGGCGCCTCGCGGCGCAGCTCGGCGTGCAGGGCATCAAGACCGACGCCCTCGCGCGGATCGACGACGTGCTCGCGCGCTTCTACCGCACGGCGCCGGCGCGACTCGTGCTCTCCATCGTCTTCCACTTCATCGCGTGGGTGCTCGGCTCCCTCGAGACCTGGCTCATCCTCGGATTCCTCGGCGCCCCGGTGTCGCTGACGGCCGCCACCGTGATCGAGGCGTTCGGCACCGCCGTCCGTTTCGCGACCTTCCTGATCCCGGCGAGTCTCGGCGTGCTGGAGGGCGGCTACGTGGTCACCTTCGCGGCGCTGGGGCTCGGCTCGACGACGGCGGTTTCGTTCAGCCTGGTCCGGCGGATCCGCGAGGCGGTCTGGGTCGGCCTCGGGCTCGTGGCCTTCGCGGCGACGCGCTCCCGCACGGAGGCGCCGGAAACGACGTGACCGCGGACTTTTAAAGCGCCCACGCGCTTGGCCGCGGTTGTTAGAATTGGATTCGCCGATGAGGGCCCGACGCCTCCGTCTCGCGATCGTCGTGCTCCTCGTCCTGCGGGCGGGAGCAGCGGGCGCCGGCCTGCCCACGGTGAGCCACGAAGGGCGCCCGTACGTGGAGCTCAGGCGGGTCGCCGCGAGCCTCCGGTCGGCCACGCTGGAGGCGCCCGGGGCGGCCGTCCAGGCGCGTCTCACGACGCGGGCCCACGTCGTCACCTTCACGCGCAACTGGTCACAGATCCTCGTGAACGACACGCCCGTCGTGCTGGACGCGCCCGTGCGCGTCAAGCGGGGCGTCTGGCTCGTGCCCGAGTCGTTCGTGAGCCGCGTCTTGCCGAGGCTCGCCGCGGGCCCGCCCGTCGCGACGGCGCAGGCCCAGCCCCCGCAGCCGCCGGCGCCCGCGGAGGCCGCGGTGACGCTCGAGGAGCTGCGTCTGCGCTCCTATCCGTCCTTCACGCGGGTCGTGCTCGAGACCCGGGGGCCCGTCGTTCACCGCGTCGAGCAGACCGGCCCCAAGGAAGCGCGCATCCGGATCCTCGGGCTCGGCGGCGACGCGCAGACGGAGGACGTCAAGGACGGCTTCGTGGACGAGGTCCGCCTGGAGCGTGCGGGCGCCGACGCCCTCGTGCGCGTCGTCTACACCGGCGGAACCGGCACGATCCGCGTGAGCATGCTGACCGACCCGCACCGCCTCGTGCTCGACGTCCAGCGGCCGGTGGACGAGGCGCAGCGCGAGAACCGCGACGAGCTCCTGCCGCTCCGGACGATCGTGCTCGACGCCGGGCACGGCGGCCACGACACCGGGGCGGTCGGGCCGACGGGGCTCATGGAGAAGGAGCTGGTCCTCGACGTCACGCAGCGCGTGGCGCGGCTCGTCGAGGGGCGGCTCGGGCTCAAGGTGCTCCTGACGCGCGACGCCGACGTCTTCGTCACGCTCCAGGACCGGACGAGCTACGCGAACCGCCAGCGCGCCGACCTGTTCGTGTCGATCCATGCGAACGCGCACCGCGTGAAGGGCACCGATGGTGTCGAGACGTTCTTCCTCTCCTCGGAGGCGACCGACAACGCCGCGCGCCAGGTCGCCGCGGCCGAGAACGGCGTGATCCAGCTCGAGAAGGCGGCGGGGCGCGGCACCAGCAAGGCGGACGTGCTGAAGACGATCCTCTGGGACCTCGCCCAGTCGGAGTTCCAAACCGAGTCCGCGCGCCTCGCCGAGATCGTCCACGACTCGGTCACCCAGACGCTCCGGATGTCGAATCGCGGCGTGAAGCAGGCGGGCTTCTACGTCCTGGGCGGCGCCGCCATGCCCGCGATCCTGCTCGAGATCGGCTTCGTCACGAACCCGCGCGAGGAGCGGAGGCTCAAAGACTCGCACTACCGCGACGAGCTCGCGCGCGCGATCCTCGCCGGCCTGGTCGAGTACAAGCGCCACTGGGACCAGCGGCTGCGCGCGGCCGGCGAGCCGGCCGGCCAGCGCGCGCCGTGACGGCGATGCCACGCCCCGACGGCCGCGCGCCCGACCAGCTCCGCGCCATCCTCCTGACGCGCGACTTCCTGCTCCACCCCGAGGGCTCGGTGCTCGTCGAGTTCGGCGCGACCAAGGTGATCTGCACCGCCTCGGTCGAGGACAAGGTGCCGCCGTTCCTCAAGGGCCAGGGCCAGGGCTGGGTCACGGCGGAGTACGCGATGCTCCCGCGCGCGACGAACACGCGGTCGCCGCGCGAGAACCGCGGGCCGAGCGGCCGCTCGCAGGAGATCCAGCGGCTCGTGGGCCGCGCGCTGCGCGCGGTCATCGATCGTGGCAAGCTCGGCGAGCGCACGCTCTGGGTGGACTGCGATGTGATCCAGGCGGACGGCGGCACGCGGACCGCGGCGATCACGGGCGCCTTCGTCGCCGTCGCCGACGCCCTCGGTCGCGTGCCCGGCCTCCAGCCCGCCGCCGTCATCCGCGACTGCGTCGCCGCGGTCAGCGTCGGCGTCGTCCAGGGCCAGGCGATGCTCGACCTCTGCTACGCCGAGGACTCGTCCGCGGAGGTGGACATGAACGTCGTCATGACCGGCGCGGGCGAGTTCGTCGAGGTGCAGGGCACGGCCGAACAGGTGCCCTTCGGCCGTGCGCGCCTCGACGCGCTCCTGGCGCTCGCCGAGACGGGCGTCCGCCGTCTCGTCGGTCTCCAGCGCCGCGCCCGCGAAGCGCGTGCCGAGCGCGTCTTCAGTCTCTAGGCCGCGCCTCGTCCTCGCCACGCTCAATCCCGGCAAGGTGCTGGAGCTCACGGCGCTGCTCGCCGGCGTGCCCTTCGAGGTCGTGGCCCTCGCGGCCTTTCCCGGCGCGACGCTGCCCGAGGAAGGCGCCGACTCCTACCGCGACAACGCGCTCCTGAAGGCGCGCGCGGTGGCGCGCGCGGAGGGCGCCTGGGCGCTCGGCGACGATTCCGGGCTCGAGGTGGACGCGCTCGGCGGCGCGCCCGGCGTGCGCTCGGCGCGCTACGGCGGCCCTGGCCTCGACGACCGGGGCCGCTGCGCACGCCTCCTCGAGGCACTCGCCGGCGTTCCGGCTGAGCAGCGGACGGCGCGCTTCCGCTGCGTGGTCGCCCTCGTCGATCCCGCGGGGCACGAGCACCTGACCGAGGGCGTCGTCGAGGGCCTGATCGCCGAGGCGCCGAGCGGCGCCCACGGGTTCGGCTACGACCCGGTCTTCTACTATCCGCCGCGCGCGTGCACGTTCGCGGAGCTGGCGGCGGAGGAAAAACGACGCGTCGATCACCGCGGCCGCGCGGTGCGGGCCGCCCGGCGCGTTCTCCACGGGTGATATACTTCGTCTTCTAGCGGCGCGGTGACGCGTCGGGGTGTGGCGCAGCCCGGTAGCGCACCTGCTTTGGGAGCAGGGGGCCGGAGGTTCAAATCCTCTCACCCCGACCATTCTCGCATTCGTAAGGGACGACGAGAGAAGCGATTCAGGTGTCGCGTGAAACACACTCACCAGCTTCGATTGTCCCTGTTCACCGTGCCGGACCTCTCGATCGGCCGCTCGCCACTGGCACCCCAAAACAGCCAGGTCGATCCCAGACGTGTGCAGTATCTCGAAGGGTTGATCGCCTATCTGGGTAGCCTGTTCGAGAACCTCGAAAAACGTTACCCCCGAGCCGAAGCCCTTTCCCGCCTTGAAAAGGTCCTCGCGCAGGTGCCGTACGGTGAGCTCGTAACGATCAATGCCGATGGGGGACCGCTCGTCGCGGAAATCCCAAGCGCTCGCGACCGAATCGTATTTAACCAGGAACGCTTGAAGATCACCCTTTTGGATGGGCTCCATCGTCGCACGGGAAGTCTTGCGATCCCCGCAGGCCGCTACGCACCGGAGGTGTCCCGCATCGTCTCAAAGCTCTCGCGCGGAATCTCGGAGGAGGCGCTCGCGCGAATGCTCAGAGATTGCAACGTCGGGCTGTCGTCAGTGATCAAGGGTCTCCACGACCTTCAATTGATCGAGGATATCGACCCATCGGTGCCGATCGTCCCTCAAGGGCTGGTGGAAGGAAGTAAAGATCGGCTCACGTGGTTGGGGCACGCGTGCGTGCTCTTTCAGACGCCTCGCTCATCCGTGTGCGTTGATCCATTTCTTCGACCTCACATCAAGTGGAGCGAAAAGGATGTGCAATCGTGTTTTTCAGACTCGTTCGGAGAGAGCGTCTTCTTTGAACCGTACGGCGCTCAGCTGACCCAGCTGTCACCGGCACAGCTCCCGCCCCTGGACGCCGTGTTTGTCACCCATCAGGACATCGACCATTGCAATCTGGGAGTCCTGATGATGTTGCCGGAGGATCTCCCCATTGTCGTGCCGGACGCTCGTCCAGATCGCGCGTGGGAAGTCGATCTTGCGGTTCTCATCAAGAAGGTGCTGGGCCGGAGACGAAAGGTGATCCGCCTGAAGCATGGACAGACGATCACGATCGGAGACATTCGTGCGACAGCGTTCCCTTTTTTGTCAGAGATGCCGTCCTCGCTGAAAACGTCCTGGAATTGCTATCTGTTTGAGACACCGCGTACGGCCGTCGCCTGTACAGCGGATTCGGCCGTGACGGATGAGTCCGTCGACTTTTTGACCAGGCGGCTCCGCGGAAAACGAAAGACGTTCGTGCTCTGTGCCCGATTGCTGCATTCGGGGAAAGCATCGTCGGGCTATCGTGATGAAATGGAGAGTCTCTTCAACTTCACACGGCTCTGGGCCTGGTACACACCGATCTGGGATCTGTTTCAGCCCGTCGAGGAACTGGGCATCAGCGAAAGCCGGTTTCGTAAGCTCTCGCGGTGGACCAATCTACGGTTCTATCTGCCGTATGCCATGGGCACGGCTCCGTGGTACCGGATTCCGGAAGGGGATCCGTTGCATGTGCCTATGGCCAATCTTTCGACCCGTGACCTGCACGCCGTATCCGAGAAACTCAATGCCGTCTCGAAAGGTCCCGCGCTGTTCCCTGGCAAGTTTGCGCGGCCGTTCTCGCTCGGAGACGCATGAGCCAATCCGCTCACCGCGACTACACTGGCTCCGCGGAGCCTCGCCCGTAGCGCTCGAGTCCGAGGCTCGGCGTGAGGATCCAGACTCGCGGCGGCGTCCGGATCGGCCCTCGGAGGCATCGCATGAGGGAGCTCGCCTGAGGCGGCCGCGCTTCGCGGGCCAGGTCGTCTTCATCACGGGCGCGTCGTCCGGCATCGGCGAGGCGCTCGCCCGCGAGTTCGCGCGCGCGGGCGCCGATCTGGCGCTGGCCGCGCGGCGCGTGGACCGGCTCGAGAAGCTCGCGGCCGACGTCCGGGACCTCGGGCGCCGCGCGCTGGTGCTGCCCTGCGACGTGACCGCGGAGGGCGACCTCGACCGCGCCGCCGCGCGGACGCGCGAGACACTCGGGCGCATCGACGTCGTCGTCGCCAACGCGGGCTTCGGCGTCATGGGCCCCCTCGAGACGCTGACCCTCGGCGACTACCGCCGCCAGTTCGAGACGAACGTGTTCGGCGTGCTGCGCACGGTCTACGCCACCCTCGAGGACGTGAAGCGCGCGCGCGGCCGGCTCGTGCTCCTCGGCAGCGTGAGCGGGCACCTCGCGCTGCCCGGCGCCTCCGCGTACGCGATGAGCAAGTTCGCGGTCCGGGGCCTGGCGGAGGCGCTCGCGCACGAGCTCGCGTCCCGCGGCGTCGCCGTGACGCTCGTGAGCCCCGGCCTCGTGGAGAGCGAGATGCGCCAGGTGGACAACCGCGGCCGGTGGCACGCGGAAGCGGCAAGGGGGTCGCCGAAGGCTCTCGTCGTGCCGGTGGCGACGGCTGCGAGGCACATCGTGCGCGCGGTCGCGCGGCGGCGGCGCGAAGCCGTCATCACGCGTCACGGGAAGCTCGCGGTCTTTCTCCAGCGCCACGCGCCGTGGCTCGTGCGCAAGGTCGTCGGGCGCCTCGGCGCACGGAGCCGGAGCCAGCCGGGCCGCGCGGCGGCGCCCGAGTGACGCCGGTCCGCCTGCGCGTCTTCGAGCCCTTCCGCTCGATCTTCTATGCGCCGAACTTGGTCGCGATCCACGGCGGCTACTTCGCGGCCGAAGGCCTCGAGGTCGCGCTGACGACGGCGTCGAAGGCGCTGGGCACGGTGGACGCGCTCCGCGACGGCACGGCCGATCTCGCCCTGTCCGGTCTCATGCGGAGCTTCGACCTGCTCGAGCGCGGGGGCCCGCGGCTCGTCCACTTCGCCGCCGTGAACGACCGTAACGGGTTCTTTCTGCTGAGCCGCGAGCCGCGCGAGCACTTCGCGTGGTCGGATCTCGTCGGCCGGACGGTGATCTCCTTCAGCGGCGCACCCACGCCGTGGCTCTGCATGCAGGCGGTGCTGCGCCGGCACGGCGTCGACGCGGCGCGCGTGACGTTCGTCCGGGACCTCGGGACGTCCGAGGCGATCGCCGCCTTCCGCGCGCGGAAGGCGGACTTCCTGGAGCACGGGCCCCCGGTGGTCGACGACCTCGTGGCGGACGGCACGGGGTATCTCGTGGCGTCGATGGGCGAGGCGACGGGGCCGGTGCCCTTCACGTCCTTCATGGCGCCGCCGGAGACGCTCGCGCGGGAGCGGGCCATCCTCGTGCGCTTCGTGCGTGGCTTCTACCGGGCGCAGCGCTGGATGGCGGCGGCGAGTGCCGCGGAGATCGCGGCGGTGATCGCGCCGGCGTTTCCGGAGATCGTTGCCGAGGTCCGCGTGCGGGCGGTCGAGCGCTACCTCCGGCAGGGCACCTGGAACCGGGATCCGGCGCTGACGCGCGCGGGGTACGAGGCATTGCAGGAGATTTTGCTGGGCGGGGGGTTCATCACGAGGCGCTACCCCTTCGACGCCCTCGTGGACACGGCGATCGCCGCCGAGGCCCTCGCGGCCAGCCAGCTGAGCTAGCGCGTCTCGGCGCGCGGCGCCCTACCGGCGACCGCCGGCGGCACCCGAGTCGTCGTTCCGAGCCTCGCTCGCGCCATGGGTTTGCGGCTCTGCGGGGGTGGAGAGCACCGGGTCGACCCGCTCGAGCAACGCCAGGGTCCGCTCATGCGGGAGGCTCAGCTTGAGCGACGTCATGACGAGCTCCGGGTTCGTGCCGAGCCGAAGGCGGGTCACCTGCTCCTTCAGTAGAATTTTGGTGCGCGCGAGCTCGTGCTCGAGCTTCGAGATGCTCTTGATCTCCGACTCGAGCGCCGCCAGCAACCTCTCGCCCTGCGGGGTCATGATGTCCTCCTCACGCGATGGCCGAGAGAGCGCCATCCCGCGCGCGCGACGGCCCGGCCGATCAGGGCCGTGCCCACGATCATCTGCGGACACCCACGACTTGTCAAGGCGGTTGCCATGACTCACCATGAGAGGGGCGATGCATTTGCGCCGGGCGTGAGGAAGGCTGATGCGTCACCCCATCCGAAGAGCAGGAGGACAGCCGATGACGCATTCCACGGCGACTCGGGTGCTGCTGCTCGCGTGGGCCGCAATCCTCGTCTTGGGTCCACTGGCTGCGTGGGATGTGCGGGCGCAGCCGATCAAGATGGTTCCTGTGGCCGAGGGGACGGGGCGCGCCGGCGAGTTCCCGACAAAGTGGGCGATCTATATCACTCCCGAGGCGGCACCAGGCGACAATATAGCAGCCGTCGAGAGCATCATAGGTGCGATAGGCGCTGGCAAGGTCGGAAGTCTGACCTCGTTCTCTTTCTACTTCGCGGGCATCGAGGGGCGCACCCTTCATCTCTACCGGGTCGAGTTCAAGGACCTCAAGGAACAGACGCGCCATCCCATTCTTCTGCCGCTTGCGGCCGACAATACCGCGCTGCTCCGAGTGCGACCTCTATACGCCGACAGATCCTTCACCCTCCGCCTCCGAGTAGGCGCCGACAACCTGCTGACTGGCGCCCTGGCGAAATGAACGACGACTGCGCGCTGTGCTGTCCGAGCACTGGAGCGCGGAGGCGCATTCGACGCGGGCGTGCGGAGCTGCTCTCGGTGTATCGTTACTAGCTGACGCGCCTGTAGCTCAGTTGGATAGAGCATCGGACTTCTAATCCGAGGGTCGCAGGTTCGACTCCTGCCAGGCGCACCAACTACTACGAGGACTTCTGAGACACGCCCACCAGTTCGGTAGGCTCTTGCGTTGATCCTTGCGTTGAAACGAAGGGATCCCTCATCGTGCTCCCCCCCGCTCAGCGTGCGCCCTCGAGACGAACACTACGCCCAGGGTGTTGAGCAGATAGCTTTCGTCGTTGACGCGTCGCTGGTTCCGGCGCCGTTCCTCCTCGGTGGCGCGCCGGACCGCCCGGCGCTCGCCGTGGCGGCGGTCCAGGATCATCTTAATGCTCACGTTGTCCGCGAACTCCTTCCTGAGAACATGGTAGAGATCCTTCCGGTGGGCGGCAACGATGCAAAGGTCGCTGGACCGGGTGCGGTTGTCCGATGCCCCCATGATGCTGCCCCTTCTGTTCAGACAGTGCTTCACCTTCCACTTAGACGTCCACGCTACGCGATGGTGAGAGCGCTGCGCCGCAACCGGCATCGCCCGTCGACCTTTGCCAGCGGTTTGCCCACCGTCAACCCGACCTGGTAGGCCTCGTGATCACGACTGTCAAGGCTTCGTTTCTCCGTATCAAATGCCGGTGCGCGCGCTGCGCGGTGCCCGCGCCCTCGTGGAATGGGCGAATTCTGCCCTGGGCGCCGCGATAGATGGACAGACCGTCGGTTTTGCCGATCGCACCCGCGAACCGCCGTCACGCCGGGCAAATTCTGAAGTGTGGATAACCGTGAAGGTGTGGACAAGATGTGGACGAAGGAAGCTTGGGGAGAGTGCCGGAGGGTTCCACATTCGTCTGAGCGTCGGAAGCCCGACGTCACATCCCTGGTGGTTCGACACCTCGTTGACGGACGAGAAGATTAACGAAACACGGCGGCGGCTATTTACCCGGAGCGCGAATCTGGTGCGTCTTTTGCGTCGGGGGCCATGCACGAGGCTGGTGCGCCATGCTGGAGTTTCGCGAAGTCGTGATCAAATTTCTCAGGGAGCATCCTGACTACGTGTGCGCGGAGTGCCTGGCCTCGAGCCTTGGAGTGCCAGTCCACCCGACCACAATGATCACGCTGGGTCTGCACCGAGCCGACGGGTTTGAAACCGTTGACGATGTGTGTTCTCGATGCCATCGCCGTATCCGCGTGATCAAGGCCGAGACAAAGACGTAGAAAATGTCAGCCCAGGGGTGAAGAGGCGGAGCGACCCGAAGGGGGCGTCAGAACGAAAACAGAATGCCGACCTCCGGCGCGAAGTCGGGCGCCTTCTTGGTGAGCCCGAAGCCGCTGTTGAGCTTGATCGTGACGTTCTTGGTCAACGCGTACTGGACCTCGCCGATGATCTCTTGCTCGTCCTGCTCGCCCTCGAACGCGAGCACCACGCGCCAGTTGGGGGAGAGCCGCTTGACGTATTCGATTCCGTACTCTCCGAACTCGAACTTACCTTCTCCGCTCGTATACGCCATCGAGACTTTGCCTGCGAACGAGCCCCACGGGGTGCCCTTGAGCAGGACGAGCCCCGGCGAGAGCTCCCACTCCTGTGAGCCGATGATGTTCTTGTCCTTCTGGATGGGGAAGACCGTCTTGAAAAAGGCGACCGCGTCGGGCAGGTACTCGTTCTCCTTCAGAAATCGATAGCGAAGATTGATTTCGGTATCGCCCAGGCCGTCTTCCCGCAAGCGCCTGGGCATGTTGGAGGTATCTCGGCTCGACTTTTCGAGGGTGGCGTTGGTGTAGAGGGCAGATTCGAACTCCATGGCGAAGGAGTCGGTGAACCCATAGGCGAGGAAGAGGAGATACTCGTGCTGCGTCAGCTTGCCAAAGAAGTCCTGGTCTCCGGCTCCGCTGAAGCCAAAGTCGCTCGGCTTGTATTCCGACGTCGTGTCGCGGGTGTACTCGTAGAACGTGTAGACGAGCAGCTCTTTATTTCTTACGTACGTGCCGGCGAGCGATGTGGCGATGCCCTCGCCGCGGTCGTAGAGGTAATAGGGCTGTTGTGCGCTCGAGGGTTGCGGGCTGAGCGCGAGGACTGCTCCGAGGACTGCTCCAACGACGAGCGTTGCGACGGGAAGTCTGCGTCGCTCCATGGGCGTCTCCCCTCTTCAGTCGCGTCGAATCGTCTTATGCGCGTCGATACTATTCATCGCTCGTTCGTCGAGTCAAGCGCAGACTCGCAATTTTTTCGTTTCGTGGTCCTCGTCGCGCTCCCAAGGTCGGTCTCTCCGTTCCGCGACGTTCCAGGAAGCGATCGCTCATCGAGGATTCACCCCGGGGACGTACAGGGGTTTGCCTGATTCCCAGCCGCGAGCGTTCAGGGGACAAGCGTTGTCACGCTCCTCACACTGGTTCGCGGGAGGCCTACGATGCTGAGGCACGTGCGGCGTGGTTTCCCTGGGCTGCTCCCCGTCCTCGGAGTGCTCCTCG
>QHSZ01000300.1 GCA_003220595.1 Candidatus Rokuibacteriota bacterium
CGGCACGAACGGATCGTGATACGCGACCTTCGCCCCCTTGGCCGCGAGGCTCGCGATGATCTCGAGCGCGGGCGAGTCGCGCGTGTCGGCGACGTTGGCCTTGTAGGCGACGCCGAGCACGAGGATGTCCGAGCCGCGCACCGCCCGCCCCCGGTCGTTCAGGGCCTCGGCGACGAGCTGGACGACGTACTCGGGCATGCGGCGGTTGATCTCGTCGGCGAACGTGATGAAGCGCGGCTCGTAGCCCTCGAGCCGCACCTTCCACGTGAGGTAGTGCGGGTCGGAGGGCAGGCAGTGTCCGCCGAGCCCGGGTCCCGGGTAGAAGGGCATGAAGCCGAAGGGCTTCGTGGCCGCGGCGGTGACGACCTCCCACACGGAGATGCCGAGCCGGCGGCACATGATCGCGAACTCGTTCACCAGCGCGATGTTGACGGAGCGGAAGGTGTTCTCGAAGAGCTTGACCATCTCCGCCGTCTCGGGACCGGACACCGGCACGACCTCCGGGGCGACGCGCCCGTAGAGCGCCGCGGCGAGCTCGCGGCACGTCGGGGTGAGGCCGCCCACGACCTTCGGGATGTCGCGCAGCGTGAAGCGCCGGTTGCCCGGGTCGATGCGCTCGGGCGAGAACGCCAGGAAGAAGTCCTCCCCCGCCTTGAGCCCACCGGCCTCGAGGCGCGGGAGCAGGATCTCCCGCGTCGTGCCGGGGTAGGTCGTGGACTCGAGCACGACGAGCTGGCCGCGGCGGATGATCCGGGCGATCGCGTCGGCGGCGGACACGATGAAGGAGATGTCGGGCTCCTTCGACTTGCCGAGCGGCGTCGGCACGCAGACGACGATCGCGTCGGCGTCCTTCAGCGCGGCCACGTCCTCGGTGGCGCGCAGGCGCCCCCCGGTGACGAGGCGCGCGACCGTCTCGCTCGGCACGTCCTCGACGAAGCTCCTCCCCGCGCGGACGGCCGCGACGCGCTGCGCGTCGAGGTCTACGCCGACGACGGTCGCGCCGGACTCGGCGAAGGCGACGGCGAGGGGGAGCCCGACGTAACCGAGGCCGATCAGGCCCACGGTCGGCGTCCCGGCGAGCCGCTCCTTGAGCGCGGCCGCGGTCGTCGCCATCACGCGCGCGCCCCCCGCGCCGTCATAGCCGCTCGCACGCCTGGCGCACGGCCGCGGCCACGCGCTCGACCTCTCCATCCGTGAGCTCGGGGAAGCTCGGGATCGAGAGGACCTCGCGCGCCGCTCGCCAGGCCTCCGGGTACAGGCGCTCCCCGCCCCCGCCGAAGACCTGCTGCCCGGGGACCGGGAGCGGGTAGTGGACGGCGGTGCCGACGCCCTGGTTGGCGAGCGCCTTCTGGAGCGCGTCGCGCTGGGGGTGGCGCACGCTGAAGAGGTGGTAGACGTGCCGGGCCCCCAGCCGCTCCACCGGCAGGCCGAGCCCGACGCCGCCGAGGAGGTCGCGGTAGCGCGCCGCGATCCGCCGTCGGCGCTCCGTCCACGCGTCGAGGTGCCGGACCTTGACGGCGAGGAGCGCGGCCTGGACCTCGTCGAGCCGGCTGCTGTAGCCGAACTCGACGTGCTGGTACCGCCCGTGGTCGCCGTGGTGGCGCAGACGGGAGAGTCGCGCCGCGAGGTCGTCGCGGTCGGTGAGGACCATGCCGGCGTCACCGCACGCGCCGAGGTTCTTCGTCGGGTAGAAGGACAGGCACGCCGCGTCGCCCCAGGCGCCGACCGGCTTTCCCGCCCACGACGCGCCGATGGCCTGGGCGGCGTCCTCGACGACGGCGAGCCGGTGCGCCCGCGCGAAGGCCTGGACGCGGTCCATCGGAGCCGGGTGGCCGTAGAGGTGGACGGGAACGATCGCGCGGGTGCGCGGCGTGAGGGCACGCTCGGCCGCGGCGACGTCGAGCGCGTAGGTCTCCGGTTCGATGTCCACGAAGACGGGCCGCGCGCCGACCATCACGATCGTCGTGGCCGAGGCCACGAACGAGAACGCCGGCGTGAGGACCTCGTCGCCGGGCCCGACGCCGAGCGCGGCGAGCGCCAGGCGCAGCGCGTCGGTTCCCGAGGCGACGCCGACCGCGTGGCGCACGCCGTGCCTGGCGGCGAGCGCCGCCTCGAGCGCCTTGCCCTCCTCCCCGAGCACGAACCGGCTCGAGTCGAGGACGCGCGCGGCCGCCGCGAGCAGGTCCCCGCGGAGGGCCGCGTGCTGCCGGGTCAGATCCAAGAACGGGATCATTTCAGGCGCACGCCTCCGGTCTCGCTCGCGCCGAGCCGCGTGCTCACGGCGCCCACACCGAGCAGGTTCAGCGAGAAGCGGATCTCGTTGTCGCCGCTCCGACTCGCCGCCTCCTCGCCGCGCCGGACGTACTCGACGAGGAGCGCCCAGCACTGGAACTTGAAGTCGATCCCGAAGCGGCTCTCGACGAACGTGTCCGAGCGCACGTCCCAGTTCGTGCTGGCGCGCACTTCCAGATTCGGGAAGAGCTCGGCGGTCACCCCGGCCTGGACGAAGTTCACGGACGCGCGGTCTGGCACCTCACCACCCGGGTTCCACGTCTCCGGGATCTCGACGAACTCGGGGATGAACGCCTGGCGGCGATCGTACCGCGTCCCGACGTTCGCGGTCACGCGCGGCATGCTCACCGCCACGTCGGTCGTGAACAGCTGGACGGCCCCGTGCTCGACGCTGTAGCTCGCGGTGCTCCGGAAGGCGACCCGCGGGCGCGGCTGCACGAGCAGGTCGCCCGCGACGTTGCCCCACCGGTGGTTCTCGATGTCGTACGCGTGCCCGACCCGGAGGCGCGCGAGGTCGAGGCGCGTGGCCTCGCTCGCCTCCTCGGCCTGCGTCCGGGCGCGCAGGCGGTTCGTCACCGAGTACTCGAGCCAGTTCGCCTCGGGCACGCGGTCCACGCCGTCCGTCCAGACGGGCAGGCTGTAGAAGTTCCTTCCGAGAATCCGGATGTAGTGGACCCGCGGCTCGATCGAGTGGAGCACGCTCTGGAGGCCCCACACGCCGTCGGTCGGGAACACGCGCGTGGCGCGCGTCTCGGCGTCGGCCCCGAGCTCGGCGAGCTCGCGCACCCGGTCGCGGGCCGCGGTGCGCTCGACGAAGATGCCGTCCACGAAGCCCGTGTCGGTCACCGTGCGATCGTAGTAGGTCAGGCGCCCGCCGGCGAACGGCGTCAGCGTCGCGTAGCCCGCGAGCGGGATCGGGCGTGACAGGCGCGGGTGCAGGTCGACGCGCGTGCCCTCGGAGCCGAGCTCGCGGAAGAAGCGCGTCGCGCTCGTGTTGACCTCGTAGAGGAACCCCGTCAGCCCGGGGACCGGCTGGCGCACGCCCTGGAGCGAGAGCTCCGGCACGCGCTGGAGCTCGACCGGTTGGGCCGTCGTCAGGTCCTGGTAGGCGTACGCGCGCGCCACGAAGTTCCAGTCCGGCCACGACTTCGCGTAGAACACGTTCGTGTCGGCGCGCTGCGCCAGGCGCCGCGAGGAAGTGTCCTCATAGGTCCGCAGCACGCCGTCGTCCGACACGCCGTTGAGGTCGACGCGGACGAGCGAACCGGCTCCGAGGCCCCAGTCGTGCTCGAAGCGCCCGAAGCCCCGGCCGTCGCCGTGCTGGTAGACCTCGTTCACGTAGAACCCGCTCACCGACCCACGCTGCTGCTCGGTGAGCGCGTAGCGATACTCGGCCGAGCCGCCCACGCCGCGGCTCGCGAAGTAGTCCAGCGCGAACGTGGCGTCCTGGCTGTCGGAGATCGCCCAGAAGAAGGGGATCTGGGCGGAGAAGCCCTTGCGCGTCGAGGTCCCGACGTTCGGCGGGAGGAAACCCGTCTGGCGCTCGCGGCGGATCGCGGCGGCGAAGAACGGCACGAACGGGATGAGGGGCACGTCCTTGAGCCAGAACGAGACGTT
>QHSZ01000095.1 GCA_003220595.1 Candidatus Rokuibacteriota bacterium
CGCCGCGGCGATGGCCCATCCGTGGCGGTGGGCTGCGCTCCATGCGGCCTTCATCGCCGCGATGAGCGTCGTCAGCCTGACGACATGGCGGCTGAGTGAGAACGCCCGCGCCGAGGCCGAGCAGCGCCTTCGCGAGACGCAGACGCTGCTGGCCGTCAGCCAGGCCCTGAGCTCCACCCTCGATCTCACCGAGATGCTCCGCCGCGTCGCGCGTGAGACCGGCCGGGCGCTGGGCGCCGATACGGTCGGCGCCTACCTGACCGAGCCGGACGGGACGACGCTGCGGGCCGCGGCCGGTCACCACGTGCCCGCGACACGGCTCGACGAGTTCCGCGCCTTCGCGATTCCGGTGAGGGGACATCGATTCGTCGAGGAGGCCGTGGAGGCCGGGGAGCCCACGTGGTCGAGCGAGGCCCAGGTCGATCGGAGGATCGATCAGGCCGTGCTGGCGCGTTTTCAGCACCGATCCGTGCTCTTCGCGCCGATGATCAGATCCGGAGCGCTCATCGGAGGCATCTACGCCGTGTGGTGGACGGCGCCGCGCCGCTTCTCGCAGGATGAGCGACGGGTGGTCAGTGGAATCGCGCGGCAGGCCGCCGTCGCCGTGGTGAACCTGCGCCTGCACGAGGAGACCGAGCGGCGACGGCACGCCGCGGAAAGTCTGGTGAACCTGGGCCGCGTCATCTCCCGGTCGCTGGACGCCGAAGACGTCGCCCAGCGGTTCGCCGACAGCGTGTCGAAGCTCTACGACGCGGAGAGCGCCGCCGTGTACCTGCTCGACGAGGACTCGGGTGACCTGATCGCGCTCGCCGTCCGCGGCTCACGCACCCCGGTGGCCAAGGGCACGAGAGTCCCGAGGGGAACCGGAACGATCGGCCGGGCCGTGCGTGACCGGGTGCCGGTCGTGTCGGACGATGTGCTCGCGGATCCGCGCACGGGGGGCACCACCCTGGCCGTCCCGCTCGTCGCCCACGAACGGATCGTCGGCGCCCTCGTGGTGAGCCAGCGCGCCGGCTGGCGCTTCGACGAGGAGCAGGTCCGCCTCGCGGAGCTGTTCGCGGCCAAGGCGGCGCTGGCGCTCGAGAACGCGCGCCTGTACGGAGAGACGCAGCGGCGCCTGAAGGTCAGCGAGACCCTTCAGGGGCGCCTCGAGGCGCTGCTCGAGGCCACGCGCCAGCTCTCGAGCATCCAGCCACTGGAGACGCTGCTCCAGCGGATCGCGGAGGCGTGCGGCCGCCTGCTCGGGACCGACTTCGTGGGGCTCCGCCTCGTCGAAGGCGACGAGCTGGTCGTCGCGGGGATGAGCGGCGACGCGAGCGAGATCGTATCGACACGGCGACTCCGGATCGGTGAGAGCCTCAGCGGCTGGGTGGCGAAGACCGGCGAGCCGCTCGTGGTGCCCGATCTCGCCACCGACCCTCGGGTGAGCGAGGCCGACCGCGCGCTCCTCATGCGCTCCGGCTACCGAGGCTGGCTCGGAGTGCCCGTCATGGTGGGCGATCGCACGGCGGGGGTGCTGAGCATTCGAGCGCGCCAGGAGCACGGCTTCTCCGCCGAGGACGTCTCGATCGCCATGGCGTTCGCCTCACAGGCGGCGACGTCGCTCGAGAACACCAGGCTCTACGAGGAAGTGCGACACGCCTACGACCAGCTCTCCCGGACCCAGGAGCAGCTGACCCAGGCCCAGAAGATGGAGGCCGTGGGCCGGCTGGCCGGGGGCGTGGCCCACGATTTCAACAATCTCCTCAGCATCATCACGGGCCGCAGCGCGCTGCTGTTGAATCGCCTGGACGGCGACTCGGGGCTCCGGCGTCATGTCGAGCTCATCCAGAAGACGGCGGGACGCGCGGCGGACCTCACGCGACAGCTCCTGGCCTTCAGTCGCAAGCAGATGCTCCAGCCGAAGGTGCTCGACCTCAACGGGCTCGTCGGCAGCTTCGGCAGCATGCTGCGCCGCCTGATCGGCGAGGACATGGACCTCCTGACCGTGCTCGGGCCCACGCTCGCCCCGGTCAAGGCGGACCCCGGACAGCTCGAGCAGGTGCTGATGAACCTGGTCGTGAACGCGCGCGACGCGATGCCCCGCGGCGGCCGCGTGACGCTCGAGACGGCCAACGTCGTGCTCGACCCGAGCTACGCCGCACGGCACCCGGACGTGCAGGCCGGCCGGCATGTCCTGCTGGCGGTGAGCGACACGGGGACGGGCATGAGCCCGGAGGTCCAGGCGCACATGTTCGAGCCGTTCTTCACGACGAAGGGAACGGGGAAGGGCACGGGGCTCGGCCTGGCGACGGTCTACGGGATCGTGAAGCAGAGCGGCGGGCACGTCGCCGTGTACAGCGAGGTCGGGCACGGGACGACGCTCAAGATCTACCTGCCGGCCGTCGCGGAGGCGTTGGCGACGAGCGAGGAGCCGGCGCCGGCGAGCCCGCCGCGGGGCTCGGAGACCGTCCTGCTGGTCGAGGACGAGGCGGAGCTGCGCGACCTGCTGGCCGAGGTGCTCGAGGACACCGGGTACACGGTGCTGCGGGCGGGCGACGGCGCGGAGGCCGTGAAGCTCTGCGGCGAGCGCGAGCGGCCGATCGACTTACTGCTGACGGACGTGATCATGCCCGGGATGAGCGGCCGCGAGCTCGCCGCGAGGGTCCAGCCCCTGCGGCCGGCGATGAAGGTGCTGTACATGTCGGGCTACACGGACGGGGCGATCGTCCACCACGGCGTCCTGGAGCCCGGCATCGCGTTCATCCAGAAGCCCTTCGCGCCGCCGGCCATCGCGCACAAGGTCCGCGAGGTGCTCGACGGCAGCCCGCACGAGGTCGGGATCGGCTAAGGCGCGGTCAGGACCTCGCGCACCTTGCGCGTCAGGGCGTCGGGCGTGAACGGCTTCTGGAGCAGGCCGAGGCCGGGGTCGAGCACGCCCCGATGGACGATCGTGTCCGTCGCATGCCCGGACATGTAGAGCACCCTCATCTCGCGATACGTGGGCGCCAGGCGCCTCACGAGCTCGGGCCCGCTCATCTCCGGTATCACCACGTCGGTGAGGAGCAGGTGGATCGGCCCGCCGTGGCGCCGGGTGACGTCGAGCGCCTCGGCGGGACCGGCCGCCGCAAGCACCTTGTAGCCGGCCGCCGTCAGGATGTCGCGCGCGAGCTCGCGCACCGGGTCCTCGTCCTCGACGAGCAAGATGGTCTCCGAGCCTCGCGGCGCTCGGGCGCCGGGCTCGGCGGGCGCCGCCGCTTCCTCCACGCGCTTGAGGTAGATCCGGAAGGTGGCGCCGTGTCCCGGCGCGCTCTCGACGGCGACGTAGCCCTCGTGCTGCTTGACGATGCCATACACGGTCGCCAGGCCGAGGCCGGTGCCCTTCCCGACCTCCTTCGTGGTGAAGAACGGCTCGAAGATGTGGGCCTGGACCTCCGGGCTCATGCCCACCCCCGTGTCGCTCACCTGGAGCAGCACGTGGGGCCCAGCCGTCGAGCCGGGGTGGGCGGCGGCGAACCCCGCGTCGAGATCCACGTTCGACGTCTCGAGGCTGAGACGCCCGCCCCGCGGCATCGCGTCGCGCGCGTTGACGGCCAGGTTCAGGACGATCTGCTCGAGCTGCGCCGGGTCCGCGCGCACCGCGCCGAGGTTCGGGTCGAGCAGCGTGACCAGGTCGACGTCCTCGCCGATCAGCCGCTGGAGCAGCTGGGCGATGCCCGCGACGCTCCCGTTCAGGTCGAGCACCTTCGGCTGGAGCACCTGCTTGCGGCTGAACGCGAGGAGCTGCATGGTCAGCAGCGAGGCCCGGTCCGCAGTCTTCTTGATCTGCTCGAGGTCGCGGCGCGTGGGGTCATCGGGCGGCAGGCGACGCAGCAGGAGCTCGCCGCGTCCGGTGATGACGGTCATTAAATTATTGAAGTCGTGGGCGATCCCGCCCGCGAGCCGGCCGACCGCCTCCATCTTTTGCGCCTGGCGGAGCTGTTCCTCGCTCTGCCGCAGCGCCTCCTCGGCGCGCTTGCGCTCCGTGACGTCGAGCACGGATGTCTGCGTGGCGGGCGCGCCGTCCCAGAGGATGGACGACAGCTGGATCTCCGTCCACATCGGCGTGCCGTCGCGCTTCCGTACCTGGCACTCGTACCGCGACGGCGCCGGCTCGCCGCGCGCCCGGGCCGCGGCCTCGCTCTCGATCCGCGCCAGCTCGTGCGGCGCGATCCAGCGGCGCGCGTCCAGGCCGATCACCTCGCGTGGGCTCTCGTAGCCCATCATCCGCGCCCACGCGGTGTTCGCGAAGAGGGTCACCCAGTCGCGATGGACGTGGAGGCCCTGGATCGACCCCTCGACGAGCCTGCGGTAGACCTCGGTCTCGCGGCGTTGCCGCTCGGCCTCCTCGTAGAGGCGCGCGTTCTCGATCGCGATGGCCGCCTGGCTCGCGAGGAGGCCGACGAGCTCTCTCTCCTCCCGCGTGAAGCCGGCGCGCCGGCCGAAGAGGACGATGAGCACGCCCAGGGCCCGCTCCTGGGTGATCAGGGGGCACGCCGCGCACGCGTGCAGCTCTGCGGCCTCGAGGAGCCGGCGCTGCAGCCAGCGCGGGTCACGCTGGACGTCCCGGATGAACTCGGCCCGGCGCGACACGAACACCGCCCCGGCGACGCCTTCGCCGTAGGCGGGCTCGAAGCCGGCCACGAGCGCCGCGTGCTCCGGCGGCAGACCGAAGCTGCCGCCCGTGCGGAGGACGCCACGCGCGGGGTCGTCCACGAAGACCCAGGCCATCCGCGCCTTCAAGAGCCCCGTCGCGGCCTCGGCGACGCCGCGGAAGGCGTGCTCGCTGGAGGTCGCCGACGTGATGAGGTGCGTGAGCGCCGAGAGGCTCGTGAGCCGCTCGCTATGTCGAACGCCAGGCGGGCGTGCGCGTCGCGGAGCGCGCGCTCGGCCGCCGCCGGCGTCTCCGCGCGCGAGAAGATGAAGCCGAGGTACTGCCAGCCCTCGGGCAGGGGAACCAGCTCCTGGCCGACGTGCGCGGTGATCACGACCTCCTCGACGCACGGCACGGCCGCGGCGGCGTCACGGCCGCGCACCGCGTCGAGGCGACCCGCGCGCGGGATCGGAATCATCATCACGCCGGCGGCGGGGCGCTCCCGGTCGAGCGAGTCGATTTTCCAGCCGAGCGCCTGGCGGAGGATCAGCTCCTCCAGCGTCACCCCCGTCCCGAAGCGCAGCGTGCGGGAGCAGAGTCCGCCGATCGAGCGCGGCGCAACCTCGAGCACCCAGGGCCCCGCCTCGTTCAGGCGGAGCTCGGCGTGCACGGGCCCCTCCGTGAGCCCGAGCGCGGCGCAGGCCGCGACCGTGACGCGCTCGATCGCGGCCTGCGCGGCCGCGGGCAGGCGGGAGGGCGTCACGTAGATCGTCTCCTCGAAGAACGGGCCGTCGAGCGGGTCCGGCTTGTCGAAGAGCGCGAGCGTCTGCAGGCCGCCCCCCAGCAAGAGGCCCTCGAGCGCGACCTCGCGCCCCGGCACGAACGCCTCCACCAGCAGGTGCTCCGCGGCGCTGCCGGAGACGCTCACGTCGCCGCCGCGGAGGATCGCGGCGATGCGCTGGAACGCGGTGACGAAGCCGGCGGGGTCGTCGGCGCGGATGACGCCGCGGCTCGCCGACAGGGTGAGGGGCTTGAGAACGCACGGGTAGGCGACGGCGCGGGCGAGACGCTCGGGGTCGTCGGCGAGCCGCACGAGGCGGAAGCGCGGCACCGGCACGCCCGCCGCGGCGAGGCGCTCGCGCATCTCGTGCTTGTCGCGCGCGGCGTGGACCGCGGCGGGCGCGCTCGTCTTGAGCCCGAGGCGCTCGGCGATCGCGGCGGCGGCCTCCGCCGTGCGGTCGTCGACGCCGACGACGGCGTCGAGCGGGTGGCCCGCGGCGAAGCGCGCGGCGGTCTCCGCCGCGGCGGCGGGCCGGTCGAAGTCGAGGGTCAGCAGGGCGTCGGGAGCGTGCGCCTCGAGGGTGCTGGGGCGCTCGGACGCGCACACGAGGTCCGCGCCGAGCGTGCGAGCGGCGTCGACGAAGGCCTGGGTCCGGTAGGTCGTCGTCGGCAGAAGGAGGAGCACCCGCGCCATCGAGCCTCCCGGCCGACGCGCGCGGCTAGGCTTTGCCCGGAGTGTAGTAGGGGTTGGCGCCGGCGGCGTGGTCGGTCGTGTCCAGCACCTCGGCCACCTCGGGGAGCTCTTCCTTGATCAGCCGCTCGATCCCCGCCTTGAGCGTGACGTCCGCCGCGCCGCACCCCTGACAGCCGCCGCCCATCTGCAGGTAAACCCGGTTGTCCTGCACGTCGATGAGCTCGACGAAGCCGCCGTGGCCGGCGACCGCCGGGTTGATCATCGTGTCGATCAGCTCCTGGACCTTCTGCTTGAGTTCAGCGCTCATGGCGTCACCTCTACACGGGTACTTTACCCGAAAGTCCGCCGAGGGCCAACTGGCCCTCCGTGGGCTCCGCTCAGCAGAACCAGGGCTCGGTCAGGCGTGGCGGGCGCTCGCGACCGGGCGGCAGCACAGGCGCGGGGCGCGCCGGCGCGCCGGCCAGCTCGTCGGCCATGCGCCGCACGCGGCCGAACGTCGCCGCGGCATCCTCACGCCGGTCGGCGGCCTCGGCGACGAGCGCCGCGACGGCCCCGGCGAGCCGGTCCATCCGCGGGTCGGGATGCGTCCAGCGGTAGTGGAACGCGCCCTCCGTGAGCGCCCCGAGGTGCGGCGTGAGGGCCCCGTGCTCTCGCAGGAGCGAGCCCGGCGGCACGAGGAGCCGGATCGAGTACTGTACGGGATCGATGGCGTCGACGAGCTCATGGCACTCGACGAAATCGAGAAGATCCCGGTAGTCGTCGAGCGTCGACCAGGGCGTGAACGGCACCCACGTCGGGCGCGGGGCGATGCCGGCAGCGCGGACGGCACGAAGGGCCTCGACGATGTCCACGCGCGTATGGCCCTTGTCGAGGTGCGCCAGCACTGTGTCGCTGAGCGACTCCGCCGCCGTCACGCAGAAGATCGCGCCCAGGCGGGCCAATTCGGGGAGCCGATCGCGCTGGAGGAGGAGGTGCTCGACCTTCGCGGTGAAGTCGAACGTGAGGGCGGGGAACGCCGCGTGGAGCGCCCGCGCCATGCGCAGCGCGTGGCCGGGGCCGTTCAGGAAATCGGGATCGCCGAAGGTGACGTGGGTCGCGCCCGCCTCGACCTGCTGACGGACGTCCGCGAGCACGACCGCCTCCGGCACCACGAAGAAGCGCCCCCCGTAGACCGGCGGGATCGGACAGTGGCGGCAGAAGTGCTTGCAGCCGCGACTCGCCTCGACGTAGGCGGAGAGCTCGAGCCGTCCGTGCTTCTCGACATGCGCGTAGCGCGTGAGCGCCGGAAGCTGCGCCCGGCTCGGCACCGGGAAGTCGAGCTTCTCGAGCACGGGCCGGGGGAGGCTCGGGGCTTCCGTCGAAGCCGCCTCGGCGCTTCGGTCGAGGTCCCGCGCCAGGCCGACGAGCGCCTGCTCGACTTCGCCCGACAGCACGGAGTCGGCCGCGTGGGCCAGGAGGTCGTCGGCGTTGAGGGTCGCGTAGAGGCCGTAGAACGCGATGTGGCAGCGCGGGTTCGCCGCCCGCACGCGGGCGGCGACGCCGGCGCCGAGGCGCAGCGCGGTGTGCATCGGCACCGAGATCGCGACGAGCCGCGCGCGCGCGACCTTCTCCGCGTCGAAGGGCTCGACGGACACGTCGAGCACCGCGGGCGCGTAGCCGGCGCGCTCGAGGAATGCCGCGGGCCACGCGACCGCGAGCGGCTGGTGGCCGAGCTCGTAGCAGGCGACGAGCAGGATCGCGCCGGGCTCTTTCACGCGATCAGTGTACCGCGCGGTGGTATCGTGGGGGCGCTGGTCAAACCTGAGGAGGAGCGAGTCCATGCCCGTCAAGATCTCCGTGCGCCCGAACGGCCCCTATCTGATCGAAGGCGAGTGTGAGGTCGTCGACCCCACCGGCAAGAAGGTCGAGACGGGGGGCAAGCCGACGATCGCCCTCTGCCGCTGCGGCGGCTCGAGCAACAAGCCGTTCTGCGACGGGACCCACAACAAGATCGGCTTCAAGGCCTCGTAGTCGCCGCGGCTCCGCGCCGCGCTACTCGGGCTCCGCGTCGGGCTCGACATCGGTCAGCAGCGTCCAGTCATCGGGTGCACCGTCGTCGGGCCGGATCCCGGCCGGGGAGGTGACGGTCCGCCCGCGGCTCGGCGAGAACCATTCCCAGACGCCGGGCTGGGCGCCCGTGTCCTGCGCCTCCCCCATCTCGGGGCCGGACGCGCCGGACTCCGCACGCTCGCTCTTGCGCTGTTTCTTGGCCTCCTGCTTGGCCTTCTGGAGGTCCTGCCTGCGCCTGCGCTCGAAGCCGTAATGCCCGCGGCGGCTCACGCGATCACCATGCGGAGCATATCGTACTCCCTGAGCGCGCCCGCGCGACTGGAAAAGAGCCACGCGGGGGCCGTCCCACGGTGGCGCGGGGCGGATTGACGGGATTCGGCCGGGTAGCGGAAGATAGCGCGCCTTGAAGATCCCAGGGCGTAGGCCGCGGTGACCGGTCGCTACGTCGCCCGGCGGCTCCTGCTGTTCGCGCCGACGCTGCTCTCTGCCTCCATCCTCATCTTCGTCCTGCTGCGTCTCGTGCCCGGGGACATCGCCGAGATCCTCGTCTACCAGACCGGCAGCGAGTCGAGCGCGGTCCAGGAGAAGCAGATCCGGCAGCTCCGCGCCGAGCTCGGGCTCGACCGGCCGGTCGTGGTGCAGTACGTGGCGTGGCTCGGCGCCGCCTTCCGCGCCGACTTCGGGCAGTCGTACTCGCAGAAGCGCCCCGTCATCGAGATCCTGAAGGAGCGCGTGCCCCGCTCGCTCGAGCTGGCGCTTCTCACGATCCTCATCGCGATGCTGTGGGCCGTGCCGCTCGGCGTCGTGTCCGCGGTGCGCCAGAACACGTGGATCGACTACGTCGTGCGCGTGCTGTCGATCAGCGGGCTCTCGCTGCCGATCTTCTTCACCGGCGTCCTCATCCTCTACCTGCTCGTCCGGCTCTTCGGCTGGCTCCCGCCGCTCGAGTTCGTGTCGTTCACGGTGAGCCCGTGGGAGAACCTCAAGCAGCTCATCTGGCCCGCCCTTGCGCAGGCGTACTACATCAGCGCGCCGATCACGCGCCTGACGCGCTCGCAGCTCCTCGAGGTGATCCGCCAGGACTACGTGCGGACGGCGCGGGCCAAGGGGCTCGGCGAGCGCGCCATCGTCTACCGACACGCGCTCTCGAACTCGCTCTTGCCGGTCGTGACGTTCGTTGGCTGGTGGGGCGGGCGGCTGCTCGGCGGCATCGTCATCGTCGAGATCATCTTCTCGGTGCCGGGCATGGGCTCGGCCCTCGCCAGCGCCGTGAGCCAGCGGGACTACCCGGCGGTACAGGCGATGGTGTTCGTCATGGCGCTCGTCTTCCTGACGCTGAACCTCCTCGTCGACCTCCTCTACGCGTGGCTCGATCCGCGGATCAAGTACGCGTGAGGCGCCCACCCCTCCGCACGCTCGGGAGGCTCGCCGGCCGCCAGCCGCTCGGCGCCGCGGGCGCGGGGATCGTGGTGGTCCTGGTGCTCACCGCGGTCTTCGCGCCCGAGCTCGCGCCCCACGGCGCGAAGGACGCGGCGTTCTCGCCGTATCTGCCGCCGAGCGCCGCGTTCCCGCTCGGCACCGACCACCTGGGGCGCGACATGCTGAGCCGCGTGATCTGGGGCGCGCGCCTGTCCCTCTGGGTCGGGCTCGTCTCTGTGCTCGTCGGCGTCACGCTCGGCGGCCTCTGGGGCGTCGTCACCGCGTACGTCGGCGGTGTCGCCGACAGCGCGAGCCAGCGCGTGGTGGACACGCTGATGGCGCTCCCGCCCATCATCCTGGCGCTCTCGCTGATGGCGGCCCTCGGCCAGTCGGTGAACAACGTGATCATCGCCCTCGCCGTCCTGCTGACCCCCACGGCGGCGCGGACGCTCCGGTCGCTCGTGCTCTCGATCCGCGAGAGCCCGTACATCGAGGCCGCGCGGGCCGTGGGCTGCCCGCACTGGCGGGTGATCGCCCTGCACGTCTTGCCCAATACCCTCGCGACCTATATCGTCCTGGTCACGGTGAACATCTCGTACGCCATCGTCGTGGAGGCCTCCCTGAGCTTTCTCGGCCTCGGGGCTCCGCCCGACGAGCCGTCCTGGGGCGCGATGCTGACGGCGGGGACGCAGGCGCTCGAGTCGGCGCCGTGGATGTTCCTGTTCCCAGGGCTCGCGATCAGCGTGACGGTCTTCGGGCTGAACCTCCTGGGCGACGCGATCCGGGACCTGACGGACCCGCGGCTCCGCGGCGGGCTCGGGTGACATCGACGACACCACCAAAGGGAGAGAGTCCATGAGAGCGTTGCTGAGTATCTGCGCGGTCGCGATCGCCGCCGCCGTCGTCCTCGCCGCGGGAGGAGCCGCGGCGCAGGACAAGCCGCGCTACGGCGGCGTCCTCAACTGGTTCGACTACGGCGACCCCGGACGCCTTGACGTCCACGCCGAGTCGCCGCTCGTGGTGCAGCAGGCGACCGCCGGCGTCTACAGCGGCGTGATCCATTACGATCCCGATGATCCGTCGAAGATCGCGCCCGACCTCGCCGAGCGCTGGACGGTCTCGCCGGACGGCAAGACCTACACCTTTCATCTGCGGAAGGGCGTCACGTGGCACGACGGCCAGCCCTTCAGCGCGGCCGACGTCAAGGCGAGCTTCGATCGGATCCTCCACCCGGACTTCAAGAGTCCCAAGTGCGGCGCCGCGCTCAAGCCGATGGTGGCGTCCGTGGAGGTGCAGGACCCCCACACGGTCCAGTTCAGGCTGAAGTTCGCCGCCGCCCCGTTCCTCGGCAACCTCGCCTCGTCGTGGTGTCGCGTCGCCGCCAAGCACGTCCTCGAGAAGTACGGCGACCTGAACGCACCCGACGCCCAGATCGGCACCGGGCCATTCAGGTTCAAGCGCTATGAGCGCGGGAACCTCATCGAGTGGGAGCGGAACAAGGACTACTTCGTCCGTGGCCTGCCGTACCTCGACGGCGTGCGGCAGTACATCCTCGTCGGCGGGCCGACCCAGCTCGCCGCGGCCAAGGCCGGACGCGTCATGCTGTGGGACGCCTGGCCGCCGATGAAGAAGACGCAGGCGGACGAGCTCGCGCGCGCCCGGACCGACGTCGATATCTATCAGGCGTCCATCAACACGATCTACCTCCTCTACATGAACACGCAGAAGCCGCCCTTCAGCAATCCGGACCTCCGCCGCGCGGTGAGCCTCGCGCTCGACCGGCAGGAGCTCGTCGCCAAGGCGCTCGAGGGCGCGGGCGTGCCGTGCGCGCTCCTCGACCCGAAGCTCGTCGGCGACTTCGCGCTCCCGCTCGAGGAGGTCCAGAAGCTCCCGGGCTGCCGGCAGCCCAAGGACGCGGACCTCGCCGAGGCGAAGCGGCTCGTGGAGAAGCACCACCCGGCCGGCCTCGAGATCGAGGTCGCCGTGCGCACGGTGGGCAACTACGTGGACCGTGCCCAGCTCGTCCTGGCGCAGCTTCGCCGGGTCGGGATCCGCGGGACCCTCAAGAGCTACGAGAGCGCGGCCGGCTACGCGGTGTTCGGCAAGGGCGAGTTCACGATGATCGCCGCCCAGGACCGCTCCATGGACACGCCCGATCCGGAGTCGCTCTTCTCGGTCGTGTATTCGACGAACGCGGGGAGCAACTACGGCCGCTGGGCGGACCCGAAGGTGGACGACCTCGCCGAGCGCGCGCTGCGCGAGTCGAGCCGCGACAAGCGCAAGCAGCTCTACTGGGAGCTCCAGCGCCACATCCTGGCGAGCCCGACCGCCGCCGTGCCCATCGCATGGGTCGAAGGGTGGTTCTTCGTGGACAAGAAGGTGCGGGGCTACAAGCCGGCGCTGACCACCTATGACAACAACACCTTCATGAAGGTCTGGCTGGCGGAATAGGCGGCCCTCCGGCCGCCGTGATCCACCGCCCTACCACTTGGCGTCGCGGACGCCGAGCCCGTAGCCGATGTGGTTGACGACGATGTGGCCCGCGAAGCTCAGCGCGACGACGATCGCCACGTCGGCCCACGTGAGCGCCGCGCGGGGCCAGACGAGGATCAGCGCGCCCAGCACGAAATCGAGCTGGTCGAACGGGATCCAGGTGGCGCCCGGGGCGACGCGGCGCCGGCGCTTGAAGAAGCTCTTCACCGAGTCACCGAGCATCGCCCCCGTGCCCATGCGCACACCGAGGTCGAGCCAGTGGTCGTAGTCGACGATCGCCCGGTCCCAGTCGAGGCGCGCCTGGAGCCAGGTGACGAGGACGGCGCCGAGGACGCCCGCGCCGAAGCCCACGACCGTCTTGTGGCTGCCGAGCCAGCGCCGGCTGATCGGCCGGTTCCAGCCCTTCCAGTACCGTACGAAGGGCGGCGCCATGTTCGCCACGTACGCCGGCGCCATGAAATAGAGGAGCTGGAGGACACGCACCTCAGGCCCCGGACGCGCTGGAGCCGCCAGGCGTGGAGAGGCTCGCGGTCATTCGCAGAGGATACTATCCGAGAAGGAGGGCCCCGTGGGGTTTCTGATCCGGGTGCTCGTCAACGGGTTTGCGATCTACCTGGTCGCCCAGATCGTGCCGGGCATCACCGTGAGCGGGGTCCTCGCGGCACTCGGAGCCGGCCTCGTCCTCGGCCTGGTCAACGCGGTCGTCCGACCAATCCTGATCGTGCTGACGCTGCCGGTGACGCTGGTCACGCTGGGGCTCTTCCTCTTCGTGCTCAACGCCTTCTGCCTCTGGCTCACCTCGAAGCTCGTGCGGGGCTTCGAGGTCGACGGTCTCTGGGCGGCCCTCTTCGGCGCCTTGCTGGTCAGCGTCGTGAGCTGGCTCCTGAGCGTGTTCATCAGCGATCGCGGGCACGTGGTGGTGATTACTCGCCGGGGCTAGGGCGGTGCCGGGGTCTCCGCCTGGCGGATCGCTAACCCGGCTGGTAAGAATCCGCAGATCCCCGCTGGTAAGAAAGCATCCGGCGCTCGGGACCCCTCTCGGACCCTAGCCAGAAACATCATTTAATTCAATCTTTTACTAGATCATTCCGGTTTGGTATCCCCTTTGCGATAGACCCCATGCAGGAGGATCTAGGACAATGATCAGCACGGTGGTCAGATCGCTCTCGAGGGTGCCGGTTCCGCTCAGGAGCCTCGCGGTGTGCGTGGCGTGCGAAGAGTGCTTCGAGCTTGGCGAGCCCACGTGCCCGTCGTGCGGCAGTGACGAGTATGTGCCGCTCCTCCATCTGCTCGAGGGACGGATCCTCAACCTGACCGGGCTCAATTAATGCGCATTCGGGGCCGCGTGACGCTCGCCGCCGTATTGCTGCTCGCCCTCCTGGCGCTCGTGCCGAGGGCCTGGGCCGGCGAGCCCGGCACGCAGCTCCTGGCGCGGATCGATCAGGTGCTGAAGGTCCTGGACGATCCCCGGCTCAAGAAGCCGGAGAGCGCGCAGGAACGGCGCCAGGCGGTCCGACGCGTCGCGATCGAGATTCTCGACTTCGAAGAGATCAGCCGACGGAGCCTCGGGCGTCACTGGGACGCGCGCACGGCCCGCGAACGCCAGGAGTTCATGCAGCTCTTCGGCGACCTCCTCGAGCGCGCCTACATCGCCAGGCTCGAGACGTATAGCGGCGAGCAAATCGCGCTCGTGGGCGACGAGTCCGTGGGCAATCGGGCGATCGTGAAGACCAAGGTCATCACTCGGCGCGGTGCCGAGATCCCCGTGGAGTACCGCATGCTCCGGCGTGGCAAGAGCTGGCGCGCCTACGACGTAGTCCTCGGGGGCTACAGTCTCGTCGACAGCTACCGGGCTCAGTTCGACAAGGTCATCCAGCGCACCTCCTACCGCCAGCTGGTACAACAGGTCCGCGAAAAGTAATACACTCCCCTGCATGTGGCAGGGGAGCGTCGTCTCGATCTACCTAGCCCCCAAAGCCGCGGCACCCATGGAGTCCGTCGCCGAGGCGCGGGCCTTGCCCGGGCGCGGGCTCGAGGGTGACCGCTACTTCCTCGGGACGGGTGTCTACTCGCCGAAGCCGAGCCACGGAGGGCGCGAGGTGACGCTCATCGAGGTCGAGGCGGTCCGGGCGCTTTTCGACGGCGTCCAGAGCGCCGAGGGCCACCGTCTCGGGATCAAGCTCTCCCCCGCCGAGACCCGTCGCAACCTGGCGACCTCCGGCGTCCCGCTCAACCACCTGGTGGACCGCGAGTTCTGGGTCGGGTCCGTCCTCATGCTCGGCACCCGCCTCTGTGAGCCGTGCAAGTACCTAGAAGATCTCACCCAGCATGGAGTGATGGGGGGGTTGATCCATCGCGGCGGCCTGCGGGCGCGGATCCTCACGGAAGGCGTGATCCGGGTCGGCGACGCGGTCCGGCCGAAGGCCGGCTGAGCCTAGGGTGCCCGGTAACTGATCCGGAAGATCGCGTCGTCCGTCGACAGGAAGAGCGCGCCGTCGGCACCCACCTGCAACCCGACCGGCCGTCCGCCCACGTGCCCACCCTGTAGCCAGCCCGTGGCGAAGTCCTGGACGGGCCCGCTCGGCCGTCCGTCACCTCCAAAAGGCACGCGCACGACCTTGTAACCGGTCGGCACGGAGCGGTTCCAGGAGCCGTGATAGGCGACGAAGAGGCTCCCGCGATACTCGGGCGGGAACTGCCGGCCGGTATAGAAGGCGAGGCCGAGCGGCGCCGAGTGGGCCTGGAGCTCGACCGTCGGGAGCGTCATCCGCTGGCAGACCTCGGCGCTGCCGCGGAACTCGGGATCCACGACGACCTTGCCCCGCCACGCGAAGCACTCGGGCCAGCCGTAGAAGGCGCCGTTCTTCACGACGGTGAGATAGTCCGGCGGCTGATCGTCGCCGCGCCAATCGCGCTCGTTCACCGTCGCCCAGAGCTCGCCGGTGCTCGGATGGAAGGCGAGCCCCACCGCGTTCCGGAGGCCCGTCGCCAGGAGGTGCTCGCCCGCGCCGCCCGCCTCGTAACGCACGATCGCCGCGCGCCGCCGGTCGCCCTCACGGCAGAGGTTGCACGACGATCCGACCGAGACGTAGAGCCGGCCGTCGGGACCGAAGGCGAGCGTGCGCGTCCAGTGTCCGCCGCGAGGTGGGAGGTTCTGGACGACGACGGTGGGGTCGTGCCCGCGCCGTGTCGTCGGGTCGTAGCGGAAGCGCCGCACGCGCCCGGTTTCGGCGACGTAGAGCCAGCTGTCACGGAAGACGAGACCGTGGGGCAGGTCGAGGTCGGCGGCGACGGTGAGGACGGCGTCGGCGCGCCCGTCGGCGTCCGTGTCCGGGAGCGCGACGACGCGCCCCTGGCGCGGCGTCGAGACGAGGAGCGTCCCCGTGGGGTCGAGCGTCATGAAGCGCGGCGCGCCGAAGCCGCCGGCGAACTGCTCGATCCTGAAGCCGGCTGGCAGCGTGATCCCCGGCGACTCACCGGTCGCCGTCGCGACCCCGAGGAGCATGGCGAGGAGCAGGGCGAGGAGCAGCGCGCGGGTCAGCGTCCCTGCCATCGGGCCGGGCGCTTTTCGAGGAACGCCCGGACGCCTTCCTGGAAGTCCTGGCTGAGATAGCACGAGAGGATCAAGTCCTCCAGGCTCCCCGGCGACTGCGCGGCAATGAGGCGCCGCGTCGCCTCCTTGGTCGCCGCCAGCGTGAGCGGCGCGTGCTCGGCGAGCCGCCCGGCGAGCTCACGCGTCCGCGCGGCGAGGGCCGCGGCCGGGTGGACCTCGTCCACGAGGCCGATCGCCTTCGCCTCGGCCGCCTCCACGAGGCGCGCGGTCAGGATGAGCTCTCGCGCGCGCGCCGGCCCGACGGTCGCGACGAGGAGCGCCAGGCTCGTCGGCGCGAGGAAATTGCCCAGCGTGCGGGCCACCGGGGCGCCGAAGCGGGCGTGCGGCGCCGCCAGCCGGAGGTCGCATGCGAGCGCCATGAAGAGCCCTCCGCCGACCGCGTCGCCCTGGACCATCGCGAGCGTGGGTTTGGTCATCGCCGCGATCCGGGAGAGGACGCGGCTCAGGCGCGCCTCGTAGCCGAGCGCGTCCTCCCGCGTCTTGAAGGCGAGGAACTGGCGGATGTCGGTGCCGCTCGCGAACGCGCGGTCGCCGGCGCCGCGCAGGATCACGACGCGCACGCCGGCGTCGCGATCGAGGTGCTCGCAGGCCTCGTGGAGCTCGTCGTACATCTCGAAGGTCATCGCGTTGCGCGCCTCCGGCCGGTTCAGCGTGACGGTGGCCACGGGGCCGTCCCGCTCGAGCAGCAGGTCGCTCATGCGCGGATGGGCGTCACGGCGAGGCCCCAGTTCCTGAGGTCTTCCTCGAGCTGGGCCCGACGGCGCTCGGCCTGGCGGCGCTCCTCCGTCGACACGCGCTCCGGATCCCGTCGCTCGCCCTGACGCCGGTCGAGGATCACCTTGAGCCTACGCGCGCCCGAGAGCTCGTGCGAGAGGAAGTCGTAGAGGTCGGTGTTCGGCCGCGCCACGATGAAGAGGTGGCCGAGCTCGGCCACCTCGGTCTCACGCGCCTGCCGCCACGAGCGCATGTCGAGCGTATGGAGGAGCGCCTCGCCGGCCGTGCGGTGCTCGCGGGCGGCGGGCCGGTCGCCGAGGGCCGCGCAGAGCCGGCCGGCGGCCAGGTGTGTCTCGGCGAGGAGCGGTCGGAGCCCGAGCTCCCCCGAGAGCGCGAGCGCCGCGGCGTAGTGCCGGCGCCCCTCCTGGGCCGCCGCGCCCTCGCGGGCGGCGACGTCGCCGAGGAGCGCCTGCGCCGCCGCCTCCTGCCCCCGCTCGCCTCCCGCCGTCGCGAGCTGGAGCGCTTCCTCGGCCGCGGCCCGCGCGCGCGCCTGTTGGCCGTCGGTCAGGTAGCCTTCGGCGAGGTTCGCGAGCCACGAGGGCAGGTAGGCCCGGACGCCGAGGTCGCGGCTCAGGCGGACGGCCTCTTCGAGGAGCTTGAGCCCCTCCGGCACGTGGCCCAGCCGGATGAAGGCCAGGCCGAGGAGCGACGACGGGATCGGCTGCCAGACCGTCAGGTGCTTGCGCGAGCACGCCTCGAAGCTGCGCTCGAGGGGCAGGACGGCGCGCGCCAGATAACCGCGCCGGATCGAGACGAGGCCCGCGATGGTCCAGGCAATCGCCTGGCTGTAGGCGTGGTCCGTGCCCTCGGCGGCCAGGTGCGCCCGCTCGACGGCGGCGTACGCCGCCTCGAACTCGCCCCGGTCCGCGAGGCTCATCGCCAGCCACGCGCACGAGGCGACGTACGACGTGCCGGCGCGCGCCTCGTCGAGCGCCTCCACGTTGTCGGCGAGAACCCGCTCGGCGCGGGCGTAGGCGCCGAGCGCGTGCCAGCTCTGGCCGATGTACTGGCGAGCCAGCGCCTGGAGCGCGACGTCGTTCGTGCTCCGGCCCACGGCGAGGCAGCGCTCGCCGTACTCGATGGCGGAGCCGGTCTCGCCCTTCAGGTAGTGGTGGTTGATCAGGTAGGTGTAGACGCGGGCGAGCCGCTGCTCGTCGCCGAGCTCGTGCGCGAGGCGCTCGGCCTCGCGCGAGACGGCGAGCACCTCGTCGAGGCGGCCCTGCTGGAGGAGCGGCGCCCGCAGGTCGAGCCGGATGTCGATCGCGCGCTCGACCATGTCCCGAGTCGGCGGCAGGCGCCCGACGGCCCGGAGGGCCGCCTCGAACGCAGAGACGGCCTCGAGGTTGGCCGCCCGTCCCACGGCGCGCGCGGCGACCTGGCGGTGGTACACCGCGGCCTTCGACCACACCTCGCCGCGGGTCGCGTGATAGGCGAGCTGATCGAGGTAACTGGGGAGACGGTCGCGGTAGATCGTCTCGATCGCCTCGACGATCCGCGCGTGGAGGGCTCGCCGCTGCTCCCGGAGCAGGCTCGCGGAGGCGACGTCGCGGGCGAGCGCGTTCCTCCACCGGTACTCGAGGTCGGGGAAGAGCCGGGCCTCGTCGAGGAAGGAGGCGTCCACGAGGTGCCCGAGCGTCCTGCGGGCCGTGTCGGCGGCGAGCTCGGTGACCGCCTCGACGAGGGTCAGGGGGACATCGAGGCCGATGACCGCCGCCGTCTGGAGGAGGAGCTTCTCCTCGGGAGGCAGGCGGTCGATCCGCGCCGCGAGCACTGCCTGCACCGTCGCCGGCACCTCGAGACTGCCGAGGTCGCGCGGGAGGCGGTAGGCGCCGCGCTCGCCGACCAGCACGTGCGTCTCGGCGAGCGTGCGGACGATCTCCTCGAGGTAGAAGGGGTTGCCCTGGCTCCGCTCGAGCAGGAGCCGCCGCAGCGGCGTGAGCGACCGGTCGAGGCCGAGCAGGTCCTGGAGCAGCTCCTCCACGCTCGCCGGCTCGAGGGGCGCGAGCGCGAGCTCGCTGAAGGCCGGGTGGCGTCGCCACTCGTGGTCGAACTCGGGCCGGTAGTCGAGGACGAGCATCAGGCGCGAAGAGGGGACCCGCTCGAGCAGGCCGTCCAGGACGGCCCGGGTCTCGGCGTCCGCCCACTGGAGGTTCTCGAAGACGAGCAGGAGGGGCTGGCGGTCGCCTTCCTTGAGGAACACGCGCGCCAGCGCGTCGAGCACGCGGCGCCGGCGCTCCCGGGCGTCGAGCGCGCGGAACGGATCGTCCTCCGGCAGCGCGTCGAGCAGCGACAGGATCGGGGCGACCTCCTCGTCGAGCCCGGCGTCGAGCCCGCGGAGCTTCGCCGCCACCCGTCGCGCGGTCTCGGGCGACGTGCCGGCCTCGTCGAGCTCGAAGTACTTCCGCAGGAGCTCGATGATCGGCAGGTAGGAGGTCGTGCGCTCGTACGAGAGCGAGGTGGACTCGAGCACCCGCCAGTCGCGGATCCCCAGGGACTGGACGAGCTCGAAGACGAGGCGTGTCTTGCCGACGCCGGGCTCCGCGGTGACGGCCGCCGCCTGGCCCCGGCCGGCGTGGGCCGCCGCGAGCATCGCCTCGAGGCGTGCCCGCTCGGCGCGGCGGCCGACGAACCGGCTGAGCCGCCGGGTCGCCGCCGCGCGCAGCAGCGCGTGCGCGTGAACGGCGCCGACGAGCTCGTAGACCGAGAGCGGGGCGTCGAGCCCCTTGACGGCCCGTGGCCCGAGAGGGTTGGCGCGGATCGCCGACTCGGCCAGCCGGAGCGTTCCGGGCGTGATGACGATCGTGCCCGGCACCGCCATCTGCTCCATCCGCGCGGCGAGGTGGGTGGTCTGGCCGACCGCCGTGTAGTCCATGCGGAGGTCGTTCGCGATCGAGCGCACGACGACCTCGCCGGAGTTGAGGCCCACCCGGATCCGGACGCTGAGCCCCTCGAGCCGCTGCACCTCGTCGGCCCAGCGGCTCACGCGGTCCTGCATGCGCAGGGCGGCGTAGCAGGCGCGGACGGCGTGGTCCTCGTGGGCCAGCGGCGCGCCGAAGAGCGCCATGATCCCGTCGCCCATGACCTGGTTCACGGTGCCCTCGTACCGGTGGACGGCCTCCAGCATGCGCTCGAGGACCGCGTCGAGCAGGTGCCGCGCGTCCTCGGGATCACGGTCGGCCAGGAGCTCCATCGAGCCCTTGAGGTCGGCGAAGAGGACGGTCACCTGCTTGCGCTCGCCCTCGAGCGCCGCGCGCGACGTGAGGATCTTCTCGACGAGGTGCCGCGGCGTGTAGGCGCGGGGCGCCTGGACGGGCGCGGCGTCGAGCCGCGCGCCGCACGCGTTGCAGAATCGGGCGCCTTCCGGGTTGTCCTGGCCGCAGCCGGCGCACTTCATGGCGGGAAGCTTAACCGAAGTTGATGGGGGCCGCGACGGGCCCCCAAGCCCTCGACGCTCGACCACCGGCGGGCGGGGGCGCCTCGGGCCAAGAGGAGCGGTTTCGAATTGACTTCGCTTCGAGAGTGCCGTTACGATCGAATCCGATGACGGACGCTACGTGCCCGTCGTGATGCGACTCCGAAGAACGAGTCGCTGCTTCTGACGGTGTTCGACGGTCCGCCGGTCTCTTCGGACCTCGCGGGCGTCAACCGTACTCCCCCCTTCGACAGCGCCAGCAGGACATCCTTGCGTCGCGCCCGCGCGCGTGCGCGCCCCCACGAGGAGGCGAATGCTCCACTTTACGATTGACGGGTTTCAGGGGTTCCGCTCCCGGTTCGACCACGTTCCGCTGATCCAGGAGGTGCTCGAGGAGATCCCCGTGCAGCTCGGGCTCAAGCCCGTGATGCCGGCCTTCGTGCTTCCCTATTACAACGGGGTCGTGGCGGAGGATTGTGGGGTCAGCGCGTTCCTCTTCCTGGCGGGCGGCCACTTCACGCTGCACACCTTCTCGTTCCGGGAGGCGTTCTTCGCCGACCTGGTCGCGCCCGAGCCGTTCGACGCCGACCGGCTCCGCACCGTCCTCGAGGCTGCCTTCCCCTGCGGGGTGACCTCGGTCCAGACGGTCGAGCGCACCAAGATGAAGGACACGGAGCCCGACGCCGACGCCGACTTCGGCCCGCACCTCTTCCTCAACATCGACGCCTACCAGGGCCCGCAGAGCATGGACACGCTCTTCGCCCTGTTCGACCGGCTGCCGCGGACGATCGGCATGACGCCGATCATGCGGCCCTACGTCATCCGCGAGACGCTCGGCGACGGGCGGCAGGTGCTCTCGGCCCTCACGATGATCGCGGAGAGCCACGTGAGCCTCCACGTCTTTCCCGACGAGGAGCGCGCGTACTTCGACATCTTCTCCTGCCGTTTCTTCGACCGTGAGCAGGTCGTACCGCAGCTCAAGGCGTGCTTCCCCGGCGGCACCGTCCACGAGGCGCTGATCGCGCGGGGCAGCCGCTACCGTTACCTCCGGACCGAGCGCGCCGACGAGCACGCCAAGTCGCGCGCCTGGCTCACCGGACGCTGAGGAGGAGAGAGCGCATGGGAGGCTTGAGCCGGTACGAGGACCCGAATCTGATCCGCGAGCCGATGACGGTGGTCGAGGGCGGCCGGACGCCCTCCGTCCTCGCCATGCTCGGGAAGATGCGCCGCTCGGCCTTCCAGGGGCGGCAACTCGGGGAGGCGTTCGAGACCTGGAAGAAGATGATCGAGGGGCCGAGCCTGATCTGCCTCGGCTACGCCGCCTCGCTGTCGAGCGCCGGCATGTGGCCGCTCGTGACTTGGCTGATGGAGCGCGGCTACGTGGACGTGCTCGCCTCGACCTCGGCCAACATCACCGAGGATCTCCTCGAGCAGATGGAGGGCACGCGGGTCTTCCGCGTGGACGCCGCCGACGTCGACGACGTCGATCTGTGGGCCGAGGGCTACTACCGGTTCTACGACCACATCGTCTCCAAGGAGCGGTACGACCAGCTCGAAACGCTGGTGACGAGCGCGTTCATCGACGACCTCGCCGAGCGCTGGCGGAAACCCTCGATCACCACGGTGCGCTTCCTGCACGAGATGGGGCTCTGGCTCGACGCCCGGGGTTTCCGGCGCTCGATCCTGGCGACGGCGGCCCGCTGCCAGGTGCCGGTCTTCTGCTGCGGGCTGCCCGACGGGCCGATCGGCGAGGGGTACGACAAGGCCAAGAAGGCCGAGATGGCGCCGGTCGTCGATTTCTTCCGCGATTACAAGGTCGCGACCGACATGATGGACCACGCGATGACGTCGGGGCGCGGGACCTCCGTCGTCTTCCTCGGCGGGGGGGTGCCCAAGGACTTCCTCCAGATCACGGCGACGAGCGTCTCGTCGCGGCACGGCAACGAGGGGGCGAAGCCCCACGTCGCGGCCATCCAGATCACGACCGACAACACGATCTTCGGCGGCCTGGGCGGGGCGGCGCTCGCGACGGAGTGCATCTCGTGGGGCAAGGAGGCCAAGGGCGGCGACAACGTCATGTGCTTCGCCGACGTCACGATCGCCCTGCCACTCATCTGCCAGGGTCTCGCCGAGCACTTCGGCCCCGACCACCGACGCCGGCAGCCGAAGCCCCTCAGCCTCGGGGAGGTCGTCTAGCCGCGCGCCGTCAGCCCTTCACGCTGCCGGCGGTGAGCCCCTCGACCATGTACTTCTGGAGGTAGGTGTACGCGGCGATGACCGGCAGGGTGGTCAGCACGGCGCCGGCCATGAGGAAGCCCCAGCCGTAGACATCGCCGGTGATGAACGTCGAGAGGCCGACCGGCAGCGTCCGGAGCTTGACGTTCGTGATGAACACGAGGGCGTAGAGGAACTCGTTCCACGCCTGGGTGAACGCGAAGAGCGCGGCGGCGAGCACGCCGGGCGTCGCGAGCGGCAGGATGATCCGGCGGAAGGCGCCGAAGCGCGTCGCGCCGTCGATCATCGCCGCCTCCTCCAGCTCCTCCGGGATCGACTCGAAGTACCCCATCAGGAGCCACGTGACGAACGGCACCGTGAAGCTCGGGTAGGCTGCGATGAGCCCCGTGAGGCTGTCGGCGAGGCCGAGGTTCCGGATCTGCGCGTAGAGCGGGATGAAGAGGATCGACGGCGGCACGAGGTACGTGATGAGCGTGGCGCTCGCCATGAACGCGCGGCCGAAGAACTTGAGGCGCGCCAGCGCGTAGGCGCCGAGGGTCCCGATCGCGGTGGCCACGAACGTGCTGCTGAGGGCGACGACGATGCTGTTGCCGTACCAGGCCCCGAAGTCGGTCTTGCCGAGGAGCTGGCGGTAGTTGTCGAGCACCGCCGGGCTCGGCCAGAACATCGCGGTGAGGGTCCGCATCTGCTCCTCGCTCTTCAGCGAGGAGACGAACATCCAGTAGAACGGAAACACGACGACGAGCAGCAGCGCCGTCAGGATGGCGTAGGCGACGGGGCCCTGCGCGCGCCCGAGGACGCGCGGGCTCATGGCATTGCGAGCCGCAGGACGTCGCGGGGCTGGGGCCCCGCCGTCCGAGGCGAGCCTATGATCATGGTATTGCGAGCCGCGCGCCGCTCATCGCGCCCGGCCTCGGCGCATGTGGCGCGCGAGCACGATGATCACCACGGCCATCGCCGGCAGCATGTAGAGGGCGACGGCGATCGCCTCGCCGAGCCGCTGGGCGCCGAACGCGATCTCGTAGGTGAGGACCGGCAGGACCTGGGTGGCGCCGCCCGGCCCGCCCTTGGTGAGGATGTAGATGATGGTGAAGTCGTTGAAGGTCCAGATGGTCGAGAGCAGGACGACGATGATGATGATGTTCTGGAGCGCCGGCAGCGTCACGTGGCGGAAGCGCTGGAGCGCGGTCGCCCCGTCGACCGCGGCGGCCTCGTACATCTCCGCCGGGATCGCCTTCATGCCGGCGAGGAACGAGATGCCGAAGAACGGAAAGCCGCGCCACACGTTGACCGCGATGACCGACGCCATCGCGGTGCCGGGCTCCGACAGCCAGCCCACGCCCTGCGGCAAGACGCGGAGGACCTTCACCAGGAGGTAGTTCAGCACGCCGAGGCTGTAGTCGTAGATCCACAGGAAGTTGAGGGCCGAGACGACGGTGGGCGCGACCCAGGGAATCAGGAGCACGCCGGTCCAGAAGCTGCGGAACCGGATGCGCGCCGTCAGCACCAGGGCCATCGCCATGCCGAGGGCGAGCTTCACGGCGACCGAGCCGAACGTGAAGACGAACGAGTTGACGACGGCACGCTGGAAGAAGCCGTCCCACGTGAGCTTCACGTAGTTGTCGAAGCCGACCCACACGGGCGGCACGCCGACGTACTTCCGCGTCAGGCTGAGGTAGATCGCGTACCCGAACGGGTAGGCGACCAGTGCCAGCACCAGGACGACGATCGGCGCGACGAAGAGGTAGCCGAGGCGGTAGTCGGGCCCGAGCGCGCGCGCGAGCCCGCCCCCCGCCCCCCGGCGCTGGAGCGCGGCGCTGGCCGGCAGCCGCGCCGCTGGCGTGGCCATCGAGGCGCCCCGCTCCGCCCTAGGTCCGCCGCATCTTGTAGATCTCCTCGACCCGGGCGTGCGCCTCCTTCAGCGCCGCCTCGGGCGAGAGGCCGCCCACCACGACCCGTCCGGCCATATCCGTGAGGATGTGCTGGGCGCGCACCTCGACCGCCGCGGAGGTCAGGGGACCGGGGTGACCGTAGTTCACGCTGCGCACGATGTTCTGGACGATCGCCTCGAAGTTCGGGTCGGACTTCCAGTAGGGGTGGTCCACGCGCCCCTTGTAGACGGGCCCGGCCTGGCCGACCGAGACGTGCAGATACTCGCTGAACCGCTTCTCGTCCTCGACCCAGCGGATCAGGTCCTCGCAGAGGTCGGCGTGCTTGCTCTTGCCGAAGATCGCCCAGTTGTAGCAGCTCGAGCCGACGAAGCTCCCACCAGGGCCGCCCGGCGTCAGGACCAGCTGGGTCTTCGCCGCCAGCTCGTGCTTCTTCGTGACCATGGCGTAGTAGAGGCTCGCCCCGTTGTTCGTGGTCACGAGCTTGCCTGCCATGTAGGCCTCGTTGTTGCTCACGTCGGTCCAGCCCATCACGCCGGGCGGCTGGATCTTGTGCTTCTGGATCGTGTCCACCGCGAACTGGAGGGCTTTGAGATTCTGCGCCCGGAACGTCGTGCCCAGGGCGGGCTTGCCGTCCTTGTCCCACGAGCCTCCGCCGTAGTCCCAGAAGATGTTCTCCATGAAGCCGTCGCCGTCGTCCGAGCGGTTGAGCGTCTGGCCGAAGCCGAAGAGGTCCTTGGATGGGTCCTGGGTCTTCCTGGCGAACTCGACCACGTCGGGGTCGTAGACCTTGGGCGGCTTGAGGCCCTTGGCCTCCATGACGTCCTTGCGGACGAAGAACACCGTCGTCATGGAGTACCGGGCCACGGCCAGGAACTTGCCGTCGATCTTCATCGCGGTCTCGGCGAAGGGGAGCAAGCCACCCTTGGCGCGCGCGAGGTCGCCGGCGAGGGCCGACATGTCGCGCAGCACGGCCTTGTAACGCGTGGGACCCATGATGTGCATCTCGGCCAGGTCCGGGGGATTGCCGGCCTCGATGGCGGCGACGAACTTCGGCTCGCGGTCGCCGAAGGTGGCCCAGTCCAGCTCGACGTCGACGCCGCGCTCCTTGGCCCAGGCCTCGATCTGGCGGCCGAGGACGTCGTTGGCGTTGGTGACGAAGCTCTTGAAGAGCCAGACCCGGAGCTTCGTCTTCGGCTGGGCGGAGGCCATCGTGCGCAGCGTCGCCAGGCCCGCGGCGGCGCCGCCGGTGACGACGGCGGCCTTCCTGAGGAACTCGCGGCGGGCGATGAGACCCACGTCGAGCTGTTCGGCCAGGTGACGCAGCCGCTGATCCATACGATCCTCCTCGTTGAGGCTCGGCTTGCTGAGTGACAGACGGCTCAGGTAGCGGGATTATATGGCCGCGCGGCGATCCGCGAAACCCCACACACGCACCAGGGAGGATGGATGAGCAAGGGAGAGATCGGCTTCGTCGGCCTGGGCCGGATGGGCGGACCCATGGCCCGGAACCTCGCGAAGGCGGGCTACGAGCTCCATGTCTTCGACGTCGATCCGGCGGCGGCGCGGCGGGCCGCGGCGCCGGGCGGCGTCACGGTGCGCGCGCGGCCGCGCGAGGTCGCCGCGCACGCCTCGGTGGTCTTCACCGCGCTGCCGAACGACGAGATCGTCACGGCGACATACCTCGGGCCGGAGGGTATCCTCGCGGGCGGCCAGCGCGGCCTCGTCACCTGCGACTGCTCGACCGTGAGCCCCGAGGTGTCGCAGACGATCCACGACGCCGCCCGGCGCCGGGGCGTCGCGCACATGGACACGCCCATGCTCGGCTCGGCGCCGCAGGCGGAGTCGGGCGAGATCTTCTTCATGGTGGGCGGGGACCGCGACGCGCTGTCCGCGATCGAGCCGCTGCTCGACGTCATGGGGGGCCGCACGATGTACGTGGGCCCCTCGGGCACCGGCAACCGCATCAAGCTCCTCCACAACGCGCTGGGCGCGGTCAACGCGGTCGCCGTGGCCGAGTCCCTGGCGCTCTGCGTGACGCTCGGTGTGGATCCGAAGACGTACTACGAGGTCGTGAAGAACGGCGGCGGCATGGCGTACTCGACCTACTTCGACCGCCGCGCCCTGCGGATCGTCGAGGGCAACTTCGAGGCGACCTTCACGGCCGAGCTCATGCTGAAGGACGTCGCGCTCGCGGCCCGGATGGCGGGCGCGAGCCTCGCGCACATGCCGATCCTCCGCGAGACGCTGGCGGCCTACGGGGAGACGGGCACGAAGGGCTGGGGGGGTCAGGACTTCTCGGCGGTCACCCACGTCGTCGAGCAGCGCTTCGGTCGGACGATCTCGGGGGCGTGAGTCAACCGCGCGCGAGCTTCGCCGCAAGGCGGCCGAGCTCTCGCGCGTCCACGTCGGACACGAGGGCATAGCCGAGGTCGCCCGCGCGCCAGAGGATCACGTTGAACCCGCGGGAGACGCTCGTGTAGCCGGCGCCGCCGCCGATCGACGTCAGGCCGCGTGCGGGCCAAGGCAGGCCTTCCGCGCGAAAGACGAAGAGCGAGACCGGATGCAGCCGACGCTTGTAGACGAACACCGCCGCCTTGCGGTCCACGAAATAGCCGACGGTGCCGCCCTGCAGCGGGAATTCCGCGTCGCCTTCGAAGGACACGACGGGCGCGAAGTCCAGGCGCCCCGCGAACCATGGCTTGACCTCGTGGATGCCACCGCTCTCGACGTCGAGCGGCCGGTCGCGCTGGAGGACGCGCACGTGATCGTTGACGGCCTCGGCGACCATGGCCGTCGCGTCGCCGCGCGCGCCCGACCAGAGCTCGTGGTAGAGCGGCAGCCCGACGGCGAGCACGAGTGCCGACGCGAGCGCCGGGACGAGCGCGCGGCGCCAGCCCCTCCACCACGGGCGCGACTCGACGGGCGCCGCGGGCCACTGGGCCAGGAGCCGCCGCTTCAGCGCGAGGGACGCCGGATGCTGCGGCAGTCGGCGCTCGAGCACCTCGGTGAGCATGTGCTCGGCGGCCTCCTCGTGGGCGCAGGCCGGGCAGCCCTCGAGGTGGGTGCGGAGCTCCCGATGGAGCTCGGGGCCGAGATGCCCACGCTGGTCATCGTGCAGGTGGAGCCGAACGTCCTCGCAGTCCATGCCTATCTCGCGTAGTCCTTGAGCCGCTGCCGGAGCGCCGACCGCGCGCGCGCCAGGCGCGACTTCACCGTGCCCACGGCGCAGCCGAGGACCTGCGCCGCCTCTGTCTCCGTCAACCCCTCGAGGTCGAGGAGGATGACCGTGCGCCCCTCCTCGGACAGCGTCAGCAGCGCCGCCTCGATCTCCTCGGCCACCAGCTTCCGTAGCCGGTCGAGCTCGACGTCGTCGCGGAGCCACGCCTCGTCGGCGACGCCCTGATGCGCCGGGTCCACGGTGTCGAGCCCGCCCACGAGCGGGCTCGCACGCTGCCGCCGGTACGAGCTCAGAAAGGTGTTTCTCAGGATTCTGAACAGCCACGCTTTGAGGTTCGTGCCGGGGGTGAACTGGTCCGCCGCCTTGAGGGCGCGCGCGTAGGTCTCCTGCACGAGATCCTCGGCGTCGGTCTCGTTACCGGTGAGGTAACGCGCCAGGTTGTGCAGGGTGTCGACGTAGGCCAGGGCCTCCCGCCCGAGACCGGCACCCGGATCCTCCGCGCCCCGAGTTCGCATGCGTCGTGGAGTGTATCAGTGAGCGCCTTCACCCGTCCGTAACGCTCGAACGCGCGATTCGTTCCGACCGTGCAT
>QHSZ01000096.1 GCA_003220595.1 Candidatus Rokuibacteriota bacterium
GGGTCGCCCTCGCGGCGCTGCTCGCTCTCACCGCATCGCTTCGGGCGCCGCGCCCGTCGGATGGCGCGACGCCGGAGACGCGGATCGGCATCGAGCACTTCACGTTCCTGCCACCGGCCATGACGGTGCAGGCCGGCACGAAGGTCACGTGGGTCAACCGCGACGAGGAGACCCACACCGTGACCTCCGCCGCCGGCGCCTTCGCGTCGCCGGCGCTCGAGAAGGGCGAGACCTTCTCGTACACGTTCACGGCTCCCGGCGCCTACAGCTACTTGTGCGCGTTGCACCCCTACATGAAATCCACGCTCACGGTGCAGTAGGCGGCTCACCCATCAAACGGAGGAACGGGCAATGGATCGGAGAGGGTTTCTGGAATGCATGGCGTGGGTCGGGACGGGAGTCGTCTGGACCTCGGCGGGAGGCGTGCTCTCGTCGCGCACGCTGGCCCACGCGGGCGAGGCGTCCGCGGGCGGCGACTTCAGCTTCGTCCAGATCAGCGACACGCAC
>QHSZ01000306.1 GCA_003220595.1 Candidatus Rokuibacteriota bacterium
GACGGGCTGCCGTTCAATACCCGCTTCGGCAACGGCGACCCGATCGGCGCGGACGTCGTGCAGTCGATCAACGAGGTCTACGAGGCCAACACCGTACGGGAGCGGTGGCAGGCCGGCGATCTGCTGCTTGTCGACAACGTCCGCACCGCGCACGCCAGGGAGCGCTTCGAGGGACCGCGCGAAGTGCTCGTCGCGATGGCCGACGCGGTGCACCTGGCCGACCGTTCGCCGACGATCGAGGTGACCGCCAGTTGACGACGACCGCTTCCGACGTACTGAGAGGAACACCGGCTTTCATCGTTCACAGCACGACGAACGAACCGGTGCGCGAGTTGGATCGCGCGCACGTGTGGTTCTGGGATCTGGACGCGGTGCGGCAACTGGACACGGCGCGGCGCTTCGTGCTCTCGGGGAACGAGCGCGCGCGGGCCGACCGATTGCGCAGTTTGCGGTTGCGGCGGCGGTTCGAGGCGCGGTGCAGGCTGGTGCGTCACGTGCTTGGGCCGCTCGTCGGCGTTTCGCCGGAGGCGCTGGCGTTTGAGACGACCGCGAACGGTAAACCGCGGCTCGTTCTGCCCGGGCGCGCGGCGTCGGCCGGCCGTGTTGCGGCGTTGGATTTCAATTTGTCCCATTCGGAAAACGTGCTCGTGCTGGCGGTGGCGTTGGACCGGCAGGTCGGCGTGGACATCGAAGTTGTCCAGCCTGGCGTCGACGTGCTGGCGGTGGCGGAGGCGCAATTTGCGGCCGGGGAGCTCGCCTGGCTCCGCGCGTTGTCGCCGGAGCAACAGCGGCTGGTGTTCTACCGGCTCTGGACGCGCAGAGAGGCGATCAGCAAGGTGAGCGGACAAGGCATCGCCTCGCCGACCGTCGCAACGCCGTCGCTCGCGACACTTCATTCGTTCCAATTCAGGTTTGGCGAAACCGACGTGATCGGTGCGCTGGCGCTGGATGTCGGGGTGCGGCGAGACGCACCCGCCGACCGTGGACGAGTCGACCTGGCAACGGGCCAGCGCTCCCGACCGAGCGAGCGGGTCCTCGGGCGGCTCGGGGCGACGGTCGAGCTGGGCTCGGCGGTCGGGGCCGCGCAGCGGATCTTCGCCAAGGAGGGTTGATCGCTCATGACGAAACCGGCCGCCAAGCGCGTGCTCGTTACCGACTCTCTCCAGGGCGTCGGGGTCGACGTCCTGCGCGGTGAGGGCCTCTCGGTCGACGTGATCCCGGCCTTGCCGTCCGAGGAGCTGGCCCGCCGCATCGGCCCGTACAACGGCCTCGTAGTCCGGAGCGCCACTCGGGTCACGGCAGAGGTGATCGCGGCCGCGCCCGCCCTCGAGGTCATCGGGCGCGCCGGGGTGGGTCTGGACAACGTCGACGTGGACGCGGCCACGCGGCGCGGCATCGTCTGCATGAACACCCCCGGCGGCAACACGATCGCGGCTGCCGAGCACACGATGGCGCTCCTCCTCGCCGTCGCGCGGAAGCTTCCGCAGGCCCACGCGCACCTCCGCGGCGGCAAGTGGGAACGGGAGCGCTTCGTCGGGGTGGAGGTGTACGGCAAGACGCTGGGCATCGTCGGCCTCGGTCGGGTCGGCACGGAGGTGGCCCGGCGCGCCCAGGGCTTCGCGATGACCGTCGTCGCCTACGACCCTTACCTCGGCACGGAGATCCCGGAAGGCCTCAGCGTTGAGCTTGTCGATCTCGACACGCTCCTTCGCCGTTCGGACTTCATCACGGTTCACATCCCGCTGACGAAGGAGACCCGCGGCCTCATCGGCGCGGCTGAGCTCGAGCGGACGAAGCCGGGCGTGCGGATCGTCAATTGCGCCCGGGGTGGCATCGTCGACGAGGCCGCCCTGGCCTCGGCGATGCAGGCCGAGCACGTCGCGGGAGCGGGGCTCGACGTCTTCGACCGCGAGCCACCCTGGGGCTCGCCGGTCCTCGATCTCGAGCCCGTCGTGGTGACGCCGCACCTCGGGGCATCGACGGAAGAGGCGCAGACGCACGTCGCGGTGGCCATCGCGCAGCAGGTGGCCGACCTCCTGCTGCGCGGCGTGGCGCGGCACGCCGCCAACACCATCCAGCCCCCGCAACCATCACCGACGAGGGCTTAGAGGACGCAGAAGCCGCTAACGCCTTGGAAGAGATCAGGGGCACGGCGCTGGCCTACTCCACGACTTCAACCGCGCGCAACAGTATCGACTGCGGGAGTGCGAGACCGAGCGCCTTCGCGGTCCTGCCGTTGATGACGAGGTCGAGCTTCATGGGTTCCTCGACCGGCAACTCAGCGGGCCGGGCCCCCTTCAAGACTCTGTCGATGTAGATCGCCGCGCGATGATACTGGTCCGGCACGTTCGGCCCGTAGCCGGCCAGGAGCCCCTCCTTGACATACGCGGCAGTGTTCGTGACGGTCGGTAACCGATTCTTGATTGCGAACTCTGCGATCCTCTTGATGTCGACCGGCATGGTGCTCAGTGGATAGACGGCGACCGCCTCGGCACGGTGCCTCAGCGTCGCCGCGAAACCCCCGTCGAGATCCGTCGCAGTTCGAACCTCGACACGCTGCAACCTGACCTTCAACCGGTCAGCCGTGGCTTCCATCGCGGCAAAGGCCGGCAAGTGGCTGGGATTCGTAGAATCCATCCAAACCGCGACGCGCGAGATCCCCGGAGCAATCTCCTTGAGCAGCTCGATGTCCTTGCGGACGATCTCATTGGCGTTCATCGACACCCCGGTGACGTTTCCTCCCGGCCGCCCCAGGCTGCTGACGAGCCCGCTCGCCACGGGATCTCCGACGTACACCATGATGACCGGGACAAGCCGTGTCGCTTGCTTTGCCACCAGGCTCGCGGGCGTCCCTTCCGTGACCAGAACATCGAGGTTGAGACGCACCAGCTCAGCCGCAAGCGCCGGGAGCTCCTCCCACTTCCCGGGGGCGGCTCGGCATTCGATGACGATGTTGCGGCCCTCGATGTAGCCGAGCTCGCCGAGCCTCTGGCGCAAATCTTTAAAACCGAATTGGTCCGGGCATGCGAAATACCTGAGAAAGCCGATTCGGTGCACCTTCCCGGTCGGTTGCGCGACGGCAACGAGGGAGAACGCCAAGAGATGGAGGGTCAGGGCCAGCGTTCCGACGCGAACGCTCCGCCGCTTCGTCGCAATGGTCATTGTGAAGACGCCTTCATGTCGCTCGCATTGTAGAGCCTTTCGCGGAGTCGGATCGATCGCGGCGACTGCGCACCAGGCGAGAACGTCAGCGCCGAGCCGTATCGTGGTGACCTCCGATCGCTTGACAAGGGCGGGCCAGTTGCTATATTCAACCCATAGGTTGAATATATGACACCCCCTGTTCTCGACCTCGCCTTCGCGGCGCTCTCGGACCCGACGCGCCGAGAGATCGTCCAACGGCTGGCGAAGGGCGCCGCGCGCGTCACCGACCTCGTCCAGCCCTTCGACATGTCGTTCAACGCCGTCTCGAAGCACCTGAAGGTGCTCGAGCGCGCCGGGCTGGTGCGGCGCACGCGGGCAGGCCGCGAGCACCATATCGCCCTCGATCCGGAGCCGATCCGGCGCATCGCGGGCTGGGCCTCCCGCTACGAGCGGTTTTGGAGTGACCGCCTCGACAAGCTCGAGGCATTCCTCAAAGCGAACAGAAAGAGAGATTGACGATGCCTACGGCCGGAACGAGCCCGACCACCCCCCTCCTCCGGATCACGGTCCCCCGCCGGATCGAAGCTTCGTCCGAAGAGGTCTTCGACGCGTGGGCCGAACCCGACCTGTTCAGACGCTGGTTCGAGCCGCACCGGGCCATTCTGCGCAAGGCCGCGGTCGACGAGCTTTGGTATTGGGAGGCGGACCATGCCGGCCGTCTGTGGGCGCACTACTGCCGCTACCTGCGCGTGGAGCGCCCGCGGCTGCTGGAGTTCACGTGGATGTCG
>QHSZ01000097.1 GCA_003220595.1 Candidatus Rokuibacteriota bacterium
GCGCCGCGGGGCGCGGCGGCGCCCAGAGCGGCGGGAGCCGGCGGAGGAGCGCCGCCTCCTCGCTCTCCGGCGGGAAGCCGTCCCACTCGCCGCCCGGCGCGACGCCGAGCGCGGCGCGCAGCTCCTCGATCTGCGTCTCGGTCAGGAGCGCCGTGTGGTTGAGCGGGTCCGCGGCGAGCGGGAGCCCGAAGCCCTTGATCGTGTGCGCGAGGATGACCGTCGGCCTGTCGCGCTCGCGCTCGGCCTCCGCGAGGGCCTCGAGGATCAGCGCGAGATCGTGGCCCCCCGTGTCCGCGACCAGCGCCGACAGCTCGTCGTCGCCGACCGCGCCGAGCAGCCGGTCGAGCGCCGCGTCGGTGCGTCCGTCGGCGCCGGCGACGAGCGCCTTGCGGACCGCGCCCGCCCCGTACCGGAGGAGCCGCAGGTACTCGGCGTTCGACATCGCGTCGAGCCGGCGCTCGAGCCGCTCGCCGCCGGGCGTGGCGAAGCGCGCGCGGAGCCGCCGCCCCCAGCGCAGCTCGGCGACGCGCCAGCCGCACGCCGCGAACATCCGGCCGAGCTGGCGCGTCCGCGCGTCGGGCACGATCCGGTCGAGCGCCTGACGGTTCACGTCCACGATCCAGAGGACGCGGCCGAGCCGCGCCACCGCCTCCTCGGCGAGCGCCTCCCAGACGTTGCCCTCGTCGAGCTCGGCGTCGCCGACCATGACGATGATGCGCCCCGGCGGCCGCGTCCCGAAGTGATCGACGAGGTACTGCGCCCCGAGCGCGCAGAAGGTCGCCTGCACGGCGCCGAGCCCCATCGAACCCGTGGAGAGCTCGACGAGCTCCGGGTTCTTCCTCCGGCTCGGATAGGCCTGGAGGCCGCCGAACTGGCGCAGCCCGGCGAGCGCCTCCATCGGCAGGCGCCCCCGCAGGTACTGGAGGGCGTAGAAGGCGGGCGCCGCGTGGGCCTTCACCGCGACGAGGTCGTCGGTCCGGAGCGCCTTCCCGTAGAGCGCGGTGAGGAGGCTCACCACCGACGCCGACGAGGCCTGGTGACCGCCGACCTTGGTCGTGTCGGCGCTCGCGCGGCGCGCGTTGGCGTGGTGGACCATGAAGGCGCTGAGCCACAGCACCTTCCGCTGGACGCGCTCGAGGAGAGCCAGTTCGTCCGCCATGGCAGGCCGATTCTAGCGTAGGAGTGTGTCGAACGCGGCCTCAGGCGCGGAGATAGGCGTGGCGCACGATCGGGGACGCGGCGAGCTCGGCGGCGCTGCCGCTCCCGGCGATCTCGCCCTTCTGGAGGAGGAATCCGTGGTGGGCGATCTCGAGCGTCTTCCGCGCGTTCTGCTCGACGAGGAAGACCGTCGTGCCGCTCCGGTTGATCGCCTGGGCCATGGTGAAGAGCTGCTCGACCAGCACCGGCGCGAGCCCGAGCGAGGGCTCGTCGAGCAGGAGGAGCTTCGGCCGACCCATGAGCGCGCGCCCGACGGCGAGCATCGCCTGCTCGCCGCCCGACATCGTCGCCGCCTTCTGGCGGCGGCGCTCGGCGAGCCGCGGGAAGAGGGAGAAGACGCGGTCGCGGCGCGCCGCGAGGTCGGCCGGCGCCCACTCGACGAACGCGCCCATGCGGAGGTTCTCCTCGACCGTCATCCGGGGAAAGACGCGCCGGCCCTCCGGCACGACGCCGATGCCGAGCGCGACGATCTCGTGGGTGCGCAGCCGGTCGATGCGCCGGCCCTCGAACAGGATCTCGCCCTCGACGGGCTTGACGATGCCAAGGATGGTCCGGATGAGCGTGGTCTTACCCGCCCCGTTCGGCCCGAGCAGGCAGGCGATCCGGCCCTCGGCGAGTGAGAGCGACACGCTTCGGAGCATCGTGATCGGGCCGTAGCGCGTGGAGACGCCGCGGAGCTCAAGCACGCGCGCGCTCCGTGCCGAGGTACGCCTGGCGGACTTCTTCGTGCGCAGCAACGGCGGCGAAGGACCCCTCCGCGATCTTCCGGCCGTAGTTGAACGCGACGACGCGCCCGCTGACCCCCTCGATCACGAACATGTCGTGCTCGATGATGATCACCGAGAGCCCCGGCATCTCCGCGCGGACGATCTGGAGGTCGCGCATCAGCTCGGCTGTCTCCTCCGGGTTCATGCCGGCCGACGGCTCGTCGAGCAGGAGCAGCGTCGGCCCGGCGGCGAGCGCCCGGCAGATCTCGACGCGCCGGCGGTCGATCTGGGGGAGCTGGCCCACGGGCTCGAAGCCGCGGCCGGGCAGCTCGCGGCTGAACAGGGCCAGCAGGTGCGCCGCGCGCTCGAGCGCCGCGCCCATCTCACGGCGGAACCGCCACCGGCGCACGACGGAGTCGGCGAGCCCGGTCGTGCGCCGGGCGTGCATGCCGATCAGGATGTTGTCGAACACCGAGAGCGCGAGGCAGAGCCGGCTCGCCTGGAACGTGCGCGCGATCCCGAGCCGCGCGATCGCGTGGGCCTCGAGCCCCGTGACGCGCCGCCCGCCGAAGACGATCTCGCCCGCCGCCGGCGTGTACAGGCCAGTCAGCGCGTTGAAGAACGTCGTCTTCCCCGAGCCGTTCGGCCCGATGACGCCGAGCGTCTCGCCCGGGCCCACCGCCACGTCGACGCCGTCGAGGGCGACGAGGCCGCCGAAGCGGACGGTGAGGCGGCGGGTCTCGAGGATCGGCGCGGTCATTGCGCTCATCGATAGCGCCGCACCGCCGCCGGCCAGAGTCCCCGCGGGCGGTAGAGGAGCATCACGACGATCACGGCGCCGTAGAGGAGGAGCCGGTACTCGTGCAGGAAGCGGAAGCGCTCGGGGAGCGGCAGCAGGAGGCACGCCCCGAGCACGACGCCCGGGATCGAGTCGACCCCGCCGATGATGACGACCGAGAGCATGACGAGCGAGTAGCCGAAGTCGAAGTCGGGCGGCGAGACGAACCCGACCATCACCGCGTAGAGCGCGCCGCCGAGCCCGATGCAGAGGTTGCCGATGGAGAACGCCAGGAGCTTGCCGCGCGTGAGCGAGACGCCGCAGCAGCGCGCCGCGATCTCGTCGTCACGCAGCGTGTTCAGCGCCAGCCCGAGCCACGAGTCGTGCAGGCGGCGGAGCGCCCAGGTCGTCAGCCCGGCCACGAGGAGCGCCGCATAGTAGAAGTTGGCGTGGGCGGGCAGCTCCACCCCCGCGAGCGCCGGCTTCGACGTGAACGCCCACCCAAAGAGGCGGAGCGTCGGGATGTTCTTGAGCCCCTGCGGCCCGCCCGTGAACTCGAGGTTGTTCATCAGGATGTTGAAGATGAAGCCGAACGCGATCGTCACCAGCGCCAGGTAGTGGCCCCGCGTCTTCAAGATCGGCACGAACAGGACGGCGCCGACGGTCACCGCGATCCACGGCGCCATGAGGAGGGCGAGCCACGCGGGCCAGCCGGCCGAGAGCGTGAGGAGCCCGACGGAGTAGCCGCCGAGGCCCGCGAAGGCGGCGCCCGCGAGGTTGATGACGCCCGCGGTCCCGATCTGGAGGTTGAGCCCCTGCCCGATCGTGACGTAGAGCAGCGCGAGCGTCGCGACGAACGTCCAGTACGGGCTCGCGCGGAGCGCCAGCGGCAGCGCCAGCGCCAGGACGGCGCCGCCGGCCAGCGCCGCCGCCCGGTGCCGGGCGAACCCCGCGGCGAGCGCCGTGCGGAGGGGCGGGGCGAACCGGAGCAGGGCCGCCGCGGCCACGAGGGCCCCGCCCGTCGCCGCGAGGGCCGCGGGCCGCTCGGCCAGGATGCCCGCGACGACGAGGGCGAAGACGACGAGCTCCGAGAGCCAGACCGCGATCACCGGTCGAAGGCCTGTCGGCGCACTACACGCGCTCCACGCTCTGCTCGCCGAGGATGCCCCGCGGCCTCACGATCAGGAACAGCATGACGACGGCGAAGGCGACGACGTCGCGGAACTCGGAGCCGCGCGGAATGAGCGCCGCCGACGTCGTCTGCAGCACCCCGAAGAGCAGGCCGCCCACGATCGCGCCGTAGACGTTGCCGAGGCCGCCGATGGCGGCGGCGGAGAAGCCGATCACGCCGCCCGTGATGCCCATGATGAAGTGGATCTCGCTGTAGTAAAGGCCGCTCAGGATCCCCGCGACCGCGGCGAGGCCCGAGCCGAGGAAGAACGTGGCGTCCACCGTCCGGTCGAGGTTGACGCCCATCATCTGCGCCGCCTCCGGGTCCTGGGCCACGGCCCGGATCGCGGCCCCCATCCGCGTGCGCCGGATGATCAGGTCCACCGTGACCATCGCGGCGAGGCCGATCCCGAGGATGGCGAGGTTCTCGTAGCGGATCGCGACGCCGCCGACCTCGAAGCCCCCCTGGGGCAGGAGCTGGGGAAACGGCTTCGGGTCGGCGCCGCGCGGGTAGAAGATCAGCACCGACTCGCGGATGACGAGCCCGAGCGAGAGGGTCGCCAGGAGCGTCATGAGCGGCGAGGAGCGCGCGAGCGGCTTCACGCAGACACGCTCGGCGAGGACGCCGACGAGCCCGGTGACGAGGATCGCGGCAACGAAGGCGAGCGGGAGCGCCGCGACCGGCGCGCGGAGGCCCACGGCCGCGAGCCCGAGGAGCGTCGAGAGCCCGGCGAACGCGCCGAGCATGAAGATGTCACCGTGCGAGAAGTGGATCACGTCGAGCACGCCGAAGAAGAGCGTGAACCCGACCGCAATCAGCGCGTACATCACCCCCAGCATCACACCGTTCAGCGCCTGCTGGAGGAGCAGCTCGAGGGGCGGCACGCGGGCAGCCGCTTACATCTTCTTGAACTTGTGCCCGGGCAGCGTGCGCTTGCCCGACGCGTACTCCGAGTCCTCCCACAGCACCCACTTGCCGTCCTGGCTCACGTACTTGGAGATGAGCGGGACGGTGTTCTGGCCGTGCGCGTCGAACTCGACGGGCCCGATGATCGTGTTCGCGTTCTTCGTCTGCTTGAGGTGCCTGGCCACCTTCGCGCGGTCCGGACCCACCGCCTCGATCGCGTCGATGATCAGGTTCGCCGCGACGTAGGCGAAGGGGCCGTAGGCTTCCGACGGCTCCTTGAAGCCGGCCTTTGCGTACGCCTCGAGGAACCTCTTTCCGCCCGGGAGCTTCTCGGTGGGCGCCCCCTCGACGAACGCCAGCGCGCCCTCCGCCGACGGGCCCGTGGTCTCGTTGAAGGTGTCGGACTTGATCCCGCTGGTCCCCTGGAACTGGGCGCGCACGCCGAGCTTGTCCATCTGGACCTTCACGCGCACGCCGTCGGGCGTGAGCCCGCCGTACCAGACGACCTCGGGGCGGTCGGCCTTGGCGCGCGTGAGCTCGGCCGTGTAGTCCTTCTGGTCCTTGGCCGTGCCCTGCGTCGAGAGGACCTTGCCGCCCGCCTGCTCGAGGAACTCGCTGAACCACTTCGCGTGGGCGCGCCCGTAGTCCGTCGTGTCGTGGAGGATCGCGAAGGTCTTGAAGCCGAGCGTCTTGACGGCGAAGTCCGCGGCGATCTGGTTCTGGTTGATCATGGTGCCGTTGACCCGTGTGATCTCGACGTACTCGTGGCTGTACGTGATCTCCGGGAGCACCGCGCCCCAGACCATCGCGGGCATGCCCGCCTTGTGGTACGTATCGACCGTCGCGATCGCGGTCACGGAGCAGTAGTGCGTGACGCCCGCCACGATCGCCGGATCCGACGACGCCTTCAGCGCCGCCTGGACCGCCACGGTCGGCTTGCACTCGTCGTCGAGGGTCTCGGTCTCGTAGTGGTGCTTCGTCTTCGGATCCGCGTTCCGCTCTTGGACGGCGAGGAGGAACGAGTTCCGGCCGCCCAGGCCGTTCGACGCGGTGCCGCCCGTCAGCGGGCCGATGAAGGCGAGCTTGACCGTCTTCTTCTGCGCCCGCGCGGGCCCGGGCACGAGGGCCCAGCCGAGGCCGAGGGCAGAGGCGCCCTGCAGGAGTTGACGGCGGTTCAGACGGCCGACGGGCTCGGACATGACACACCCCCCTTGTCGCGTGGTGCCCGGAGAAGAGCACACGCGCGCGACACGTGTCAAGGCGCGCGCTCCCGGTACGGTCGGGCTCTCGCTTCCACGGGGACAAGGATTCGACTACACTTCGTGATCATGACACCGAGAGCTCCCGACCGCTTTGAGCCGCTCCTCTCCGGCCGCGCCCGCATCGGCTGGGGCGTCCCCGTTGGGACCCCACGGCCCGCGATGAACCCGCTCTACGAGTTCGGCGGCGGGTTCCCGGACCCGGCCTCGTTCCCCTACGACGGGATGGTCGAGGCGACCGCCCGGGTGATGCAGTCCGAGGGCGCGGCCGCGATGACCTACGGGGAGCCGCAGGGCTACCGGGGGCTGCGCGAGCTGGTCTGCGAGAAGTACGAGCGGTTCGAGGGGCTCAAGGTCGAGCCCGAGAACATCATCGTCGCCAACGGCTCCGGCCACGCGCTCGCGCTCGCCTTCAGCGCCTTCGTCGATCCCGGCGACGCCGTCATCTCCGAGGCCCCGGCGTTCTCGGGATCGCTCATCACGATCAAGCGCCATGGCCCCCAGATCCTCGACGTGCCCGTCGACGCCGAGGGCATCGTGACCGCCGCCGTCCGCGCGCGGCTCGAGGCGCTGCGGCGCGAGGGACGGCGCTGCAAGCTCATCTACACGATCGTGAACTTCCAGAACCCCTCGGGCCCGACCCAGTCCCTGCGCCGGCGCCACGAGCTGGTCGAGCTCGCCCACGAGTACGACACGCTCATCCTCGAGGACGACGCCTACGGGGAGCTACGCTTCGAGGGCGAGACGCTGCCGCCGCTCTACGCGCTCGATCGCCATGGCCGGGTCATTCGCGCCGGGACGCTCTCGAAGATCCTGGGCGCCGGCGTGAGGCTCGGCTGGCTCGCAGCACCGCGCGAGATGATTCCCGCGTTCCAGGGATTCCTCTTCGGGGGCGGCGTAAGCCCGTTCATGTCACGCGTGGCGACGTCCTTCATGCGCGACCACATGACGACCCACATCCAGCGCCTGATCGACGTCTACCGAGAAAAGCGCGACGCGATGCTCCGCGGACTCGACGAGGTCCTGGCCGGCACCGGGGCCGTGGTGAGCCGGCCCGAGGGCGGGTTCTTCCTCTGGATGAAGCTGCCCGCCGGCACCGATCAGCGCCGCCTCGCCGACCTGGCGGTCGACGCGCGCGTGCAGTACACCCCCGGTCCCGTCTTCTTTCCGAACGGCGGTGGCGACGAGTTCATCCGGCTCGCGTTCAGCTTCGAGCCTCCCGAGAAGTGCTACGAGGGGGCGCGGCTGATCGCGCGGGCGATCCGCGCCGCCGGCCCACGCTGACGCCGCCCGAGAAATCCTGAGCGTCGACCTCTGGCTGGAGATGGCTCTGTCTGGCCACAGACTTACCAGGCTCGTTCTTGGCCAGTGCAGCTAAAGTAGTTGATATTTCTGGAAATTTAGACCCGGTATCAGACTTGCGATGAAGTCCCCCCATGGAGATTGGGAGCTGGGCTCCAGGTCGCGCCCTGATCCTTCTGGCGGTCACGACCGCGATCGCGACGGCGGCCCCCGCCAGCGCAGAGTCGTACAGGCGGACGTCCAGAGACGGGACCATCTACTTCACGAACCTTCCGGCCAACGCGGCGTACGGGCGGGCGAGCCTGAGCCCCGTCGCCGTGCCTGCGGCCCTCCCGCTGCCGCGGGACGATCGCGGGACCTACGCCCGCGAGATTGCCGACGCCTCGGGCCGATACGCAGTCCCGGAGCGCCTCATCTGGGCGGTCATCCGGGCGGAATCGGGATTCGACCCCCGCGCTCAGTCCGACAAGGGCGCCCAGGGGCTCATGCAGCTGATGCCGCGGACCGCCTCGATTCTCGGCGTCCGGGACTCGTTCAACCCGCGCGAGAACATCGACGCCGGCGTCCGCCACCTGCGCGCCCTCCTGATGCGGTTCGAGTACAACGTGCGCCTCGCCGTCGCGGCCTATAACGCGGGCGAGCGGGCGGTGGTGGCCTACGGCGACGTCCCGCCGTATCCGGAGACCCGTGAGTACGTGACGCGGGTGATGCGCTTCTACGGCACGCCGATCGCGTGGGGCCAGCCGCAGGTGGACGGCGTCTACCAGATCATCCAGCGCAACGGCACCATCGTCTACACGAACATCCCGCGCCCCGTCGGGCGCTAGTAGCGCGCCCGACTCACCACTACTCGATCCTGAAGTGCGCCTCCGTCGTCCGGCCGGTGCGACCGTTGATCGGCAGGATGTCCTGCGGGCAGGCGGAGAACGCGATCACGAGGTCCATCTCGGCGCGAAACACCACGTAGCTCCCGGGCGTTGACAGGGGCTCGCCCCACGCGAGCCGCCCGTCGGCGGTCCACGGGATATTCATGAACAGGTTCAGCGACGGCGGCGTCGCCGGGATCGTGACGCCGAGCGCGGCCAGGGCGGCGTGCAGGTTGTCCCGGCAGTTGTCGTGATAGCCCTCGACCCCGAGCAGGCCATAGCGGTGCGGGTCGCAGGGAGCCATGAGCGTGTCGTGAGCGCATCCGGAGGTGTCCTCGACCAAGGTCAGGATGGGGCGTCGCCGGTTGGTGACGAACGTGTCGCCGACCGCCGCCGCCAGCTTCATGAACCACGCGCGACTGGCCTCCATCGCCATCCACTCCGTCGCATCGCCCGCGCTGAACGCCCAGGCGTCGACGACCTGCGTGCCGTGAGTGTTGACGACCCTGACGCGCTGGCCGGCGGGGACGCGGGCCGCCATGCCCCGACGCGCCGGGATCGTCGTGAGCCCAGCGCTCACCGGGCCCCCTCCGACGACAACCCGTGGAGGCCGTGGTAGTCCGACGGCCGCGGCGGTGCCCACCCGGTGAGCAGCTCCGGGGCGGGCTCCCAGATCTCGACGCCGAGGGGGCGACACGTGGCGAGGGGATCGCCGCCCTCGGGCCCCCACATCTGCACCGAGAGGTCGCCGTGCGGACACACGGAGATCGCGCAGAGCACGTCGATCTCGGCGAAGAACTCGATGTAGTCACCCCGGCGCGCCGGGCTCGGCTTCACGAAGTAGCGGCCGTCGGCGGTGAGGCCCGTGACCTGGAAGACGTTCAGCACGTCGTGCACGTCGAGCTCGGCGAGATGGTACGGGGCGACCGCGCGCACGAGGTTACTGTGGCAGCAGAGATCGAACTCCTCCCCGTTGAGCAGCTTGTGGACGTACGGGTCGCAGCGTGTGCCGAGCAGATCGTGACAGCCGGCGCCGTCCTCGTCGAGGCCGTACTGGATGGCGTCTCCCGTGATCGTCAGCATCGGCCGGAGGTACGGCAAGCACGACCAGAGCCGGTCGAATGTCGTGAGATGCGCCCGGTGGAGCTGGCGCGTGCGTGAGGCCCAGAAGCGCTCTCTCGGATTGGCGAGGCTCCAGACGTTGAGGTCCGCCACCTGCGGCCCCTCGACGGCCACGATGCGGAAGAGCTGGCCCGCCCGCACCGGCCAGGCCCGACCGCTCCGCTTCGGGACGACGAACCGCTCGACGAGGGTGCGCCGAGCGGTCTCCCGCGCCAGGCGCCCGTAGAGGTCGCGGTCGACGTCGAGGGGCGAGCCCGGCTTCGCCTCGTAGATCACGCGTGGTCGTGCCATGCTTTCACCCTCGCCTCGGGAACGTTGACATAAGGGGGGCGGGCATAGTCTCATACCCGCCATCAGATCAGGGGCAGCATCATAGCTCCGATCACGGGGGGCAAGCCATGAGAGTGTCGCGGATCACGGCAGTCGCGGTAGCGTTTCTCGCCGTCGTCGTCCTCGGCGGCAGCGCCGACGCCCAGCAGTGCCCGAAGGGCAAGCTCCGTCTCTACACGTCGTGGCCCATGCAGGGCGCGATGCTTCCAGAAGGCACCGGCATGAAGAACGGCGTCGACCTCGCGGTGTCCGAGGTCGGCGGCGTCGTGGCGGGTTATTGCCTCGAGGTCGTCGGCCTGGACGACGCCTCACCGCAGACCGGCAAGTGGGACGGCGCGGTCGAGGCCGAGAACGCGAACAAGGCCATCGGCGACCCGCTGGCGATCGTGTACATCGGCACCTACAACTCGGGCGCCGCCAAAGTCTCGATCCCCATCACCAACCGCGCCCACATGGCGCAGGTCACGCCGGCCAACACCTACCCTGGGCTCACGAAGAAGCGCGGCGCGGCCCCCGGCGAGCCGGATATCTATCGTCCGGGCGGGTTCGTCAACTACTTCCGGCCGATCCCGGCCGACGACATCCAGGGCGCGGTCGGCGCGAAGTGGGCGAAGCGCATGGGCGTCAAGAAGGTATACGTCCTCAACGACCAGGAGCTGTACGGCAAGGGCATCGCGGACGTCTTCGAGGCCACCGCCAAGAAGATCGGGCTGCCCGTCGTCGCCAACGAAGGCATCGACTGGAAGCAGCCCGACCAGAAGCCGGTGCTGACGAAGATCCGGGCCTCCGGGGCTGACCTCATCTACCTGGGTGGCGTCATCGAGACGGGCGCCCAGGTCATCATCAGACAGATGAAGGAAGTCGGCCTCGTGGCGCCGCGGACCCGCTTCCTGGGGCCGGACGGTCTCCTCGAGGAGGAGCTGCTGAAAGGGGCGACGTGCGACGCGGCGCTCGGGACGGAGATGCGGATCACGTTCGCGGGTCTCCCCTTCGAGAAGATGCGGGGCGTCGGGGCCAAGACCTACGAGACCTACAAGGCGAAGTTCGGGAAGGAGCCCACCGCCTACGCGCTCTACGCCGCCGAGGGCGGCCGGGTCATCATCGACGCGATCAAGCGGGCGGCGCCGGCGATCGAGCAGGCCAAGGACGCGACCGAGAAGCGCGAGGCCGTGCGGAAGGCCATCGCGGCCACGAAGAACTTCGAGGGCATCAACGGCAAGTGGAGCTTCGACGAGAACGGCGACGTCGACTACGACACCATGTCCGGCTTCAAGGTGGTGAAGGCGGACGGACCGATCGGCTGCAAGTTCCAGTTCGAGACCATCCTCGAGTAGTCGTGGCAGCGCCGCTGACGCGATCGAGCCCCCAGCTCGATCGAGACGCAGACCGGGGGGTATGGGGGCCGTGGCAGCGCCGCTGACGCGATCGAGCCCCCAGCTCGATCGAGACGCAGACCGGGGGGTATGGGGGCCGTGGCAGCGCCGCTGACGCGATCGAGCCCCCAGCTCGATCTTGATCGAGACGCAGACCGGGGGGTATGGGGGGCCATGTCGGGGCCCCCCATCTAAATGTCGTGGTGGGAAGTGCTCGTCCAACAGACGATCAACGGCCTCACGCGCGGGGCCGTCTTCGCGTTGATCGCCCTGGGCTACACCATGGTGTACGGCATCATCGAGCTCATCAACTTCGCCCACGGCGACGTCTTCATGCTGGGGCTCTTCATCTCGCTCGCGTGGTTCGCGCTGCTCGGCGTGACGACCACACTGACCGGCTGGCAGCTCCTCACGCTGCTGCCGCTCGTGTTCGTGCTCACGATGCTCACGACCGCGGCCCTCAACGTCGCCATCGATCGCGTGGCCTACCGGCCGCTCCGGCGATCGACGCGGCTCGCCCCGCTCATCACGGCCATCGGCGTGTCGTTCATGCTGGAGAACGTGGCCCTCCTCTGGAAGGGACCGGCGCCGATCGCCTACCCCGACGTGTTCCCGTCCGTGGACATCCTGCGCGAGTGGTTCGGCGTGGACTCGGCCATCTTCGTCACTACCAAGGACATGCTCGTCGTGGGCGCGACGATCCCGCTCATGGTCGCCCTCCACTACTTCGTGAGCCGGACGCGGTGGGGCAAGGCGATGCGGGCGACGGCGCAGGACCGCGAGACCGCCCAGGCGATGGGCATCGACGTCGAGCGGACCATCTTGATGACGTTCTTCGTCGGGGGCGCGCTGGCGGGCGCGGCCGGGCTGATCCAGGGCATGTACTACAACATCGGCATGTGGTGGATGGGCTACCAGGCGGGCCTGCGCGCCTTCACCGCCGCCGTGCTCGGTGGCATCGGCAGCATGCCGGGCGCCGCGCTCGGCGGCCTCTTCATCGGCTTTCTGTCGGCGTGGAGCGATCAGTACATCTCCGCCCGCTGGACCAACGCGCTCGTCTTCGCGATCCTGATCCTCGTCCTCGTCTTCCGGCCCCAAGGCCTCATGGGCGAGCGGTCCGCCGAGAAGATATGACGGGCCCGGGCGTGCGCGCGGCCGCCCTCGTCGCCGCGCTGCTCGCCTACCCGTTCGTCGACAAGGCGCTCGGGTTCCAGACGGTGCACGCGGTCTCCGACGGGATGATCTACGTGCTCCTCGCGCTGGGGCTCAACATCGTCGTCGGCTACGCGGGCCTCCTCGACCTCGGCTACGCGGCGTTCTTCGCCATCGGCGCCTATGCCATGGGGCTCCTGAACTCCCCGGTCCTCGGCTCGCCGCTCTACGGGTACGCCTGGAGCTTCTGGCTCTGCATCTGGCTGGCGGCGGCCGTGTCGGCGCTCCTCGGCGTGGTGATCGGCGCGCCGACCCTGCGCGTGCGCGGTGACTACTTGGCGATCATCACGCTCGGGTTCGGCGAGATCATCCCGGTGGCGATCCGCAACCTCGGCGACATCACCGTGGACATCGGCGGGTGGCGACCGATCGAGCGGCTGAACCTCACCGGTGGCGAGAACGGCGTGAACCCGATCGGCCGTCCGTACCTGCCGGGTGTCCCCTTCGAGACGGATCCCGTCCCCTGGTATTTCCTGATCCTGATCATCGGCGCCGCGTCGCTGTGGTCGATGAACCGGCTCCGCGACTCGCGCCTGGGCCGCGCCTGGATGGCCATCCGCGAGGACGAGACGGCCGCCGACTGCACCGGGGTCAACCCGATCTCGACCAAGCTCCTGGCCTTCGCGCTCGGCGCCTCGTTCTCGGGCTTCGCAGGCTCCGTGTACGCCGCCAAGCTCCAGGCCATCACGCCGGGCGCGTTCGAGTTCCAGGTGTCGATCATGCTCCTCTGCATGGTCGTCCTCGGTGGCGCGGGCAGTCTCAAGGGCGTGATATTGGGCGGGATGCTCATCACCGTCTTCGACCGGGTCGTGCTCACGCAGACCACGTTCATGGTGCGCGCGGCCGGGCGGGCGGCCGGCGTCGCCGCGCTCACCACGGCCGACCTCACGCTCTGGCGGTGGTTCTTCTTCGGCCTCGGCCTCGTCCTCGTGATGCTCCTGCGGCCCGAGGGCCTCGCCGGGCGCCGGGTGCGCCCGGTCGCCGTCGGCGCAGACGATGCCGACGACCCGATGGTCCTCGAGCCGCCGCCGGCGCCCCGCGCCGAGGCCATCCCCCGCTGGCTGCGCGACCGCGCGCCGCGTGGCGCGGCGACGGACCCGCGGGCGCCCATCCTCGACGTGCGGGGCGTGGTCAAGCAGTTCGGTGGCGTGGTCGCCCTGAACGAGGTCGATCTGCTCGTCCCGCACGGTGCGATCATCGGACTGATCGGCCCCAACGGAGCGGGCAAGACGACCTTCTTCAACGTGGTCACCGGGCTGATCCGGCCCGACGGCGGCCGCATCATGCTCGCCGGCGCGAGCCTGGCCGGGCTGCGCCCGAATGCCATCGTCGCCCTCGGCGTCGCCCGCACCTTTCAGTCGATCCGTCTCTTCCCCCAGATGACCGTGCTCGAGAACGTGCTCGTCGGCGAGCATTGCCGGCTCGCCGCCACCGTCGCCGGCGCCGTGCTCCGGCCGCCGGCGGTGCGCGCGGAAGAGAGCCGGGCGCGCGCGCGGGCGCACGAGCTGCTGGCCTTCACCGGCCTCGGCGACAAGGCCGACGAGCTCGCGCGGAACCTGCCGTACGGCGACCAGCGGCGGCTCGAGATCGGGCGCGCGCTCGCGACCGAGCCGCGGCTCCTCCTGCTCGACGAGCCCACGGCGGGCATGAACCCGCGCGAGACCGAGGCGCTCACCGAGCTGATCGGGCTCTTGCGGCGGGAGCTCTCGCTGTCGGTGCTGCTGATCGAGCACGACATGGAGGTGGTCATGGGGATCTCCGACCGGATCACCGTGCTCGATTACGGCACGCGCATCGCCGAGGGCACGCCCGCGGAGATTCAGCGTCACCCCAAGGTGATCGAAGCCTACCTGGGCACCGGCGGGGAGCAGGACCTCGCGGCCCGCGACCGCTCACGGTAGCCGGCGTGCTGGAGCTCGCCGACGTCCACACGTACTACGGCAACATCCGGGCGCTCCGCGGCGTCTCGCTCGGCGTCTCGACCAGCGAGATCGTGACACTGATCGGGGCCAACGGCGCCGGGAAGACCACGACACTCCGGACGATCCTCGGCACCGTGCGACCCCGCCGGGGCACCGTGAGCTTCGACGGTCATCGCCTCGACACGCTCGCGACCGATCGCATCGTGCGCCTGGGCATCGCCCAGTCGCCGGAAGGCCGCCGCATCTTCCCGCGGATGACGGTGCTCGAGAACCTCGAGCTCGGCGCCTTCGCGCGGGCCGACCGCGCGGCGATCGCGCCCGACCTCGAGCGTGTGCTGACCCTCTTTCCCCGCCTGCGCGAGCGCACGGCGCAGAAGGGCGGAACCCTGTCCGGGGGCGAGCAGCAGATGCTGGCGATCGGGCGCGCGCTCATGGCGCGCCCGACGCTGCTCCTGCTCGACGAGCCGTCGATGGGCTTGTCGCCCATCCTCGTGGACACGATCTTCCAGATCATCCGGGACATCAACCGCCAGGGGACGACGATCCTGCTGGTGGAGCAGAACGCGCGGATGGCGCTCCGCGTGGCGCACCGGGGCTACGTCATCCAGACCGGGCGCATCGTGCTGCAGGACGCCGCCGCCGAGCTGCTGCGCTCCGACGTCGTGCGCCGGAGCTACCTCGGCGAGAAGTAGGCGGTCAGCGCCGGAGCGTCAGGCCCGCGAGGTCGAGCTCGGGCATGCGGGAGGTCATGAGGTCGGCGACGATCCGGGCGGTGCCGCACGCCATCGTCCAGCCCATGTGGCCGTGGCCGCAGTTCAAGAAGAGGTTGCGATGGCGGCCGAGCCCGAGGATGGGCGGCCCGTCGGGCGTCATGGGCCTGAGGCACGCGCGGTACTGGCCCTGGTCGTAGTCGGCGGCGTCGGGGAACAGGTCGCGGGCGAGGCGCAGGATGTTGTTGAAGTCGCGCGGCGTCCAGCCCCAGTCGTACCCGGCGAACTCGGCGGTGGACGTCAGGCGGAGCCGGTCGCCGAGCCGCGACCAGCCGACGAGCCAGCGCTCGTCGACGCCGGGGACCGTCGGCGCGAGCCCGCGCGGCTTCAGCGGAAAGGTCGAGGAGTACCCCTTCGCGGGGTAGATCGGGAGACTCACGCCCGCGGTGCGCGCGACGCTCGGGCTGCCGACGCCGAGCGCGAGCACGTAGTTGTCCGCGGTCAGCGGCCCCTGGCTCGTCAGGACCGACTCGATCCGGTCGTCCTCCCCCCGAAGCGCCGTGACACGCGCGCCGAGGCGCACCGTGACCCCGAGCGCCTCACGGCAGACGCGCGCGAGGTTCTCCACGAAGAGGCGCCCGTCGCCGCTCGAGTCGCCGACGTCCCGGATCGCGCCGGCGATCTTGCCCTGGACCGGCTCGAAGACAGGGTCGAGCCGGGCCACCTCGGCCGCGCCGAGGATCTCCTGCTTCTGCCCGTGCTCGGCGAGCAGCGCCATCTTCTTCACCCCCGCCTCGAGCTCGGCCGCGTCGCGATAGAGGTAGAGCGCGCCCTTGGTGATGGCGTCGTACTGGAGCCGCTCGGCGGCGACCAGCTCGTTCATCACCGCCTGGCTGTACTGGCAGAGGCGGAGCTTGACGAGCGTGTTGCGCCGGGCGCGCTCGGCCGTGCACTCGCGGAGGAAGCGCAGCCCCCACGTGTAGAGCCGGAGGTCCGGGCCGAGCCTCACGCGGATGGCCGTCTCCTCGCCACGCAGCGACTGCAGCAGCATTCGCGGCGCGCGCGGGGAGGCCCAGGCGAACGAGTGGCCGGGGGCGATGATCCCGGCGTTGGAGGCGGTGGCCTCGAGCCCGAGCGCGTCCTTCTCCTCGACGACAGTGACCTCGTGGCCCGCCTTCGCCAGGAAGTAGGCCGTGGTCACGCCGACGACGCCGCCGCCGAGGACGAGGGTCTTCACGGCGCGCTCACGCCTCGAGGAGGTAGCCGGCCCGCAGCGGGTCGTCCGGATCGAACAGGAACTGGCTGAAGCCGGTGAGGTAGGAGGTCCCGGTGATCTCCGGCAGGATCGCCCGGCGCCCTTCGACGGCGGTCTCCCCCGCGATCCGACCGGTGAAGTCGAGCCCGAGCAAGCCCCGGCTGACGAACGTCGAGCCGACGGCCATGACGCCCCGGTGATGGAACAGCGCCATGCGCGCGCACGTGCCGGAGCCGCACGGCGCGGCGTCGACCTGCCCCGGGCCCCAGACGAGCGCGTTCGGCGACACGCGGTCGGCGTCCGGTAGCTCGTGGACCAGGACGTTGTCGACGCTCGTCTTGCCAACGCCCGGCACGTCCACGTGGAGCTGGGCGTTGACGGCCTCGCGGACCGCCATGCCGCGCTGGGCGATCCGCTTGGCGAGCTCCGGCCGCACGGCGAGCCCGAGGTGCCGGGCCTCCACGATCGCGAAGACGTTCCCGACGCCGACCGCGACGTCGAGCGGCACCTCGCCCACGCCCTCCACCTCGACGGTCTGCCCCGGCAGGACGACGAAGGACGGCGTCCACCGGAGGGTGACCTCGCGGACGCGATCGCCCTCCGCCCGCGCGATCGTCTCAACGACGCCCGCCTCCGTATCGATGAGGACCGGGGTCTCCGCGCCCTGGCGCGGCACCATGCCGGTCTCGATCGCCACGGTCGCCGCGCCGATCGTGCCCTCGCCGCACGAGACGTAGTACCCGCCGGGGTAGATGAAGAAGAGCCCGAAGCTGGCGCCGGGTGTGACCGGCTCGGTCATCACCGCGATCAAGAGACTCCGGTGCCCGCGGGGCTCGAGGCACAGACCGGTCCGGAGGTGGTCGAGACGCTCCTGGAACCAGCGACGCTTTTCACCGATGGTGCTCCCGGGCAGCCGCCCGAGGCCGCTTGTCAGGAGCCGCATCCCGATCCCCGCCGTGTGGAAGTCGATCGTCCCGAGCACGCGATCGGATCGCATAGTCACCTCCGGTGCAGGCCATGAGACTGCGTTCGGCGCCGTCCTGTCAAGAGTGCCCGGTTTCCATCCACCCCGCACTTCCGGTACACTCGCGCAGCCGGTCGGCGCGCGCCGCCCGAGAACTTCCAGCTCCGGAAGGAGTGGTTCAACGCCAACATCGTCGCGAGGTAGCGTCGGCGTCGACGTCGGCGGGACCTTCACCGATCTCGTCTCGCGGGAGGTCTCCGGGCGGCTCTCCGCCTGCAAGGTCCCGACGACGCCCGCCGAGCTCGCCCAGGGCGTCCTGAACGGCCTCGGCGCGGTGTGCCTGGACGCCGGCCTCCTCGCCTCGGTCGCCCACGGCACCACCGTCGTCACGAACGCGATCGTCGAGGGACGCGGCGCCCGCGTGGGGCTCATCACCACGCGTGGGTTCCGCGATGTGCTCGAGATCGGCCGCCAGAGCCGGCTCCATCTCTACGACAGCCGGCTTCCCGCGAAGCCCGAGCCGCTGGTGCCGCGGCGCCTCCGGCTAGAGGTGACCGAGCGCGTCGGCCCCGACGGCTCCATCCTGATCCCGCTCGACGTGAACGAGCTCGCCGCCATCGTGAAGACCTTCGAGCAGGAGGGCGTGGAGAGCGTGGCCGTCTGCCTGCTCCACGGCTACGCGAACCCCACCCACGAGCGGGCTCTCAAGGCCGCGCTCGCGCGTCACTTCGCCCACGTCTCCGTCTCGAGCGACATCAACGCGGAGTTCCGGGAGTACGAGCGCACGTCCACCACGGCCCTCAACGCCGCCGTCATGCCGCTGGCGAATCGCTACGTCGGGGAGCTCGTCGACGCCCTCGGGCGCCGGGCCTCGGGCGCCGCGCTGCACCTCCTGCACTCGGCGGGCGGCATGATGTCGGTCGAGGCCGCGCGCGCCCGGCCGCTGGCCATGGCGGCCTCCGGCCCGGCCGCCGGCGTCGCGGCCGCGACCTACGTGGCTCTCCGTCTGGGGCTCGGGCGCGCCCTCGCGTTCGACATGGGCGGGACGACGACCGACGTGTGCCTGATCACGGACGGCGTCGCCGAAACCGCCGCGCAACGGAGGCTCGCCGGCTACCCGGTGCGACTGCCGATGGTGGCCGTCGAGTCGATCGGCGCCGGCGGCGGCTCCATCGCCCACGTCGACGTGGCGAACGCGCTCAAGGTCGGACCCCGGAGCGCCGGCGCCGTCCCCGGGCCCGCCTGCTACGGGATCGGCGGGACGGAGCCGACGGTCACCGACGCCAACCTCGTCCTGGGCTACCTCAATCCCGAGCGCGTCTATGGCGGCTCGATCCACCTCGAGCGCGCGCGGGCCGTGACGGTCATCGAGAGCCTGGGGCGGCGACTCGGCCTCTCGCTCGTCGAGATGGCGCAGGGCGTGGTCGAGGTCGCCAACGCCAACATGCTGCGGGCGCTCCGGCTCGTCAGCGTCCAGCGGGGATACGACCTCCGGGACTTCGCGCTGATCGCCTACGGCGGCGCCGGGCCCATTCACGCGGGCGCCCTGGCCCGGCAGGCGGGGATTGCGCGCGTCGTGGTGCCGGTGCACTCGGGCGCCTTCTCGGCCCTGGGCTGCCTCGTCTCGCCGCTGCGGTACGACGCCGTGCAGACCTGGCGGGCCCGGCTCGACGCCTGGGACGCGAAGCCCGTCGAGGACCGCTTCCGGGAGCTCGAGGAGCGCTGCCTCGCCCCGCTGCTCGACGAGGGCATCGCCGTCGAGCGGGTCGCCCTCGAGCGCAGCTGCGACCTCCGATACACGGGGCAGAACTACGAGCTGGCGGTCGCCTGGGGCGACGACGCCGGCGCGCTCCGCGCGGCCTTCGAGGCGCGCCACCGGCAGCTCTACGGCTACGCCACCGGCGAGAGCGTCGAGTGCGTCAACCTCCGCGTGGTCGCGCGCGTCATGGACACGGCCCTGGAGCTGCCGACCTTCGAGCCTGCCGAGAGCCGTGCCGGGTCGGGCGTCCAGCGGGCATGGTTCGCCGAGATGGGCGAGATCGAGCTACGACGTCACCCTCGCGCGGCGCTCGCCCCCGGGCGTCCGGTCGTGGGTCCGGCACTCATCGAGGACGAGTGGTCGACGACCCTGGTGTACCCCGGCCAGCGCTGTGCGGCCGACCGCTTCGGGCACCTGGTCATCGAGACCGGCGTATGAGCGACGCGCGCCTGTTTCAGGCCACCCACGGTGCACGCCGGCCTCGCGGACCCCGCTACAAATGAGCCGCCCCGTGCATCCGGTCACCCTCGAGGTCGTGCGCAACGCGCTCTACGCCATCGCCGAGGAGATGAGCGTCATCCTCATGCGCTCGGCCCGCTCACCGCTCTTGAAGGAAGCGGGCGACCTCTCGTCCGCGTTGACCGACGCCGGGGGGCGCCTCATCGCCCAGGGACGGGACATCCCGATCCACCTCGGGGTCATGGCGTTCACCGTGAAGGAGCTGCTCAAGCGCGTGCCGGCGGAGCGCCTGCAGGAGGGCGATGTTTGGTACCTCAACCTGCCCGAGGTCGGCGGCAACCACCTGCCGGACGTGAAGGCGATCCGACCCGTGTTCGCGGGCGGCCGGCTCCTCGCCTTCGCCATCAACCTCGCCCACTGGGCCGACATCGGCGGCGCCGTGCCCGGCAGCTACGTGCCGTGGGCGACCGAGTGCTATCAGGAAGGCGTGCGCATCTCGCCCGTCCGCCTCTTCTCGGCCGCCGGCCCCGACCGGGAGAAGCTCGACTTCCTGCTCTCGAATATCCGCGGCCGCGACGAGCGCGAGGGTGACGTCTTCGCCCAGTACGCGGCCAACGACGTCGCGGCCCGGCGCCTCGGCGAGCTGGTCTCGCGGTACGGCGCCGACACGCTCGAGGCCTGCTTCGACGCGCTCCATGCCGCGTCCGAGGCCCAGATGCGCGCGGCCCTCCGTGCCTTGCCCGACGGGGTGTGGGAAGGCGAGGACTGGCTCGACGACGACGGCGTGGATGCCCGGCCGCTCCGCGTGAGCGTGCGGGTCCTGATCAAAGGCGACGAGGCGACCTTCGACTTCACGAACACGGCGCCCCAGGCGCGGGGGCCGGTGAACACGACGTCCTTCATCGCCTGCTCGGCCGTGTACTACGCGATGAAGGCGCTGGTCGCGCCCGAGGTGCCGCCCAACGACGGCTGCTACCGTCCGCTCCACGTCGTCGTGCGGCGGGGGAGCCTGCTCGACGCGGACCCGGACCGTCCCGTCGTCGGCGGCAACCACGAGACGTCCCAGCGCGTGGTGGACGCGATCTTCAAGGCGCTCGCCGAGGCGCTGCCCGAGCGCGTGACGGCGAGCGGGCCGACGACGTCCGGCGTCCTCATCTTCGGCGCCCGCGCGCCGGCGGACGGACGCTGGACCATTCTCTACGAGGTCCACGGGGGCGGAGAGGGCGCCAACGCCGCCAGGGACGGCGCCTCGGCCATCCGCGTCCACATGTCGAACGTCATGAACACGCCGACGGAGGTCATCGAGGCCGAGTACCCGTTCCGCATCGAGGAGCACAGCCTGCGCCCAGGCTCGGCGGGTGACGGCACGCACCGCGGCGGCCTGGGCTTCCGCCGCGCCTATCGCGTGCTGGCGCCCGAGGTGACGCTGACCAGCATGCTCGACCGCCGCGTGGTGCCGCCGTGGGGCGTGGCCGGCGGACAGGACGCGCTGCCGTTCCGCATCACGATCAATCCGGGCCCGCACGCGCGGGACTTCGGGAGCAAGGCGACGACGACGCTCCGGCAGGGCGACCTGGTCCTCATCGAGACCTGTGGCGGCGGCGGCTGGGGCCCCCCGGCGCGCCGCACGGCGGAGGCGCGGGAGCAGGACCGCCGCGAAGGCTACGTATGACCCGCATCCTCGAGGACCGCATCGCCCTCGTGACCGGCGCGGCCAAGGGCATGGCGCACGAGATCTGCCTCACGCTGGCGCGCGAGGGCGCGCACCTGGCACTCGCCGCGCGCGAGCGCGGGCCGTTGGAGGCGCTGGCCCGCGAGATCGAGACGCTCGGACGCCGCGCGCTGGCGCAGCCCACCGACGTGAGCGACGAGGCGTCGGTGCAGGCGCTCGTCGCGCGCACGCTCGCGACCTTCGGAGGGCGGATCGACATCCTCGTCAACGCCGCGGGCGTCACCGGCCCCGTCGAGACGCCCGTGTGGCAGATCAAGGCGGAGGACTGGGACCACGTCCTCGCGGTGAACCTCAAGGGCACGTTCCTGCCGACCAAGCACGTGCTGCCGACGATGATCGCCCAGCGCTACGGCAAGATCGTCAACATCAGCGGGACGTCGGGCCTTCGCGGCTACAAGCACCGGGCGGCCTACTCCTCCTCGAAGTGGGCGCTCCGCGGCTTCACGCGCACCGTGGCCCTCGAGGTGGGCCCGCACAACGTCAACGTCAACGCCGTCCACCCCGGGATCGTCGACGGCGACCGGATGGACCGCCTCTGCCGGGACAAGGCGCGCGCGCGCGGCTGGACGGAGGCCCAGGTCCGCGACGAGTATGTCCAGGAGATGGCGCTCCGACGCGTGACCACGGCCGACGACGTTGCCCGCGCGGTCCTCTTCCTCGCCTCGGACGCCTCGCGGAACATGACCGGCCAGTCGGTGACCGTGGACGGGGGCTGGGACGTTTGAGCGCGCACCCGCTGGAGTACGCGGCGCCCGAGACGCTCGAGGACGCCCTGGCGCTGCTCGCCACGCACGGCCCCGAGGCGAAGGTCCTGGCGGGCGGCCAGAGCCTGGTCCCGCTCCTCAACTACCGTCTCGCCCGGCCGAGGCTGATCGTCGACATCAACGGCCTGCCCCTCGCCTCGGTGCACGCCGATGACGGTCGGCTGCGCCTGGGGGCGCTGACCCGCCACCACGAGCTGGAGGAGTCCCCCGAGATTACCCGGCGCTGCCCGCTGCTCGGCGAGGCCGCGCGGCTCGTCGGCAACGTCCGCGTGCGGTCGCTCGGCACCCTGGGCGGAAGCCTCGCCCACGCCGATCCCGCGGCCGAGCTGCCGATGGCCATGGTGGCGCTCGACGCCCACCTGACGCTCGCGTCCTCCTCGGGGCACCGGACGGTGCCCGCGCGCGAGTTCTTCCGCGGCTATCTCACCACCGCGCTCGCGCCCGACGAGCTGCTGACGGAGATCGCGGTGCCCGTCGTCCCTGGCGCGGGATGGGCGATCGAGGAGTTCTCCCGCCGGCCCGGCGACTTCGCGATCGTCGGGGTGGCGGCGCTCGTGAGCCTCGACCGCCACGGGCACGTCGAGGACGCGCGCCTGGCGTTCGCGGGTGTCGGCGACCGCCCCGTGCGCGTGCCGGCGGCCGAGGACGCGCTGCGCGGCGGAGAGCCGGCCGACGCGCGGCTGGCTCGAGCCGCGGAGATCGCCCGAGACGCACTCGAGCCTGCCTCGGACGCCTTCGTCTCAGGCGCCTACCGCCGGCTGCTGGCCGGCGTCCTCTGCCGCCGGGCGCTCGGCCGCGCGGTCGCGCGCGCGCTCGGTGTCCCGTGATCCGGCGGCTCGTCGTCAACGGGCGGGCCCGCGAGCTGGACGTCCTGCCGCACCAGACGCTGCTCGAGGTCCTGCGCGACACGCTCGGGATCTTCGAGGTCAAGGAAGGCTGCGGGGAGGGTGTCTGCGGCGCCTGCACGGTGCTCCTCGAGGGCCGACCCGTGTCGAGCTGCCTCGTGCTGGCGCTCGCGGTCCGCGGCCGCGCGATCCTGACCGTGCGCGGGCTCGAGGGCGAGGGCGGTCTCCATCCGCTCCAGGAGGCGTTCGTGAAATCGGGGGCGGTGCAGTGCGGTTTCTGCACCCCGGGCATGCTGCTGACCGCGCTCGCCTTCCTCGAGCACCACCCGCGTCCGACCCGGGAGGCGATCCGGGCCGCGCTCGAGGGCAACCTCTGCCGGTGCACCGGGTACACCAAGATCGTCGACGCCGTCCTAGCCTACGCCCGCGGGGACGAGGGCCATGGCTGAGGCCGTCGTCCTGCATCCGTCGCTGCGCCTCGTCGGCCGGCCGCTCCCGCGCCATGACGCACGCGACAAGGTGGCGGCGGCGACCGCCTACGCCGCGGACTGGGGCATGCCGGGCATGCTGCAGGCCACCGTGCTCCGCTCGCCCTACGCCTCGGCGCGCATCGTGAAGCTCGATACGGGCCGCGCCGCGGCGATGCCGGGCGTGGCCGCCGTCCTCACCGCCAAGGACGTGCCGCGCAACACGCTCGCCACGGACGTCCCGGGGCAGACGACCGCCGTGGGCCCGCTCCGCGCCACGCTGCACGTGCTCGCCACGGAGCGCGTGCGCCACCAGGGCGAGCCGGTGGCGCTGGTGGCGGCCGAGACCCTCGAGCAGGCCCGCGCCGCCGCCGAGGCGATCGAGGTCCAGTACGAGCCGCTGCCGGGCGTGTTCGATCCCGAGGCGGCCCTCGCCCCCGGCGCTCCGCGCGTCCACGAGGCCGGCAACCTGCTCGCCCACTGGCGCATCGCGCGGGGCGACTCCGCGGCGGCCTTCGCGCGCGCGGCGGTGATCGTCGAGGGCGAGTACACGACGCAGTTCGTCGACGCCGCGTACCTCGAGCCCGAGTCGGGCGTCGCGTGGATCGACTCGGACGGCGTCATCACGATCCGCGTGTCCACCCAGGTCATCGAGCACTTCCGCGACGTGGCCGAGGTGCTGCAGATCCCGCAGAACCGCGTCCGCGTCATCGGCCCCTACCTGGGCGGCGGCTTCGGCGGCAAGGAGGACGTCACGGTCGAGGTGTACCTGGGGCTCCTCGCCCTCCGCACCGGGCGCCCGGTGAAGATGGTCTGGACGCGCCAGGAATCGCTCCTGGCCCGGGCCAAGCGCCACCCCTATCGCATGCGCTACCGCACCGGTGCTAGCGCCTCGGGCGAGATCGTCGCCGAGCAGATCGACCTGCTCGCCGATGCCGGCGCCTATGCCTACCTCTCCGCGCTCGTGCTCCTCTACTCCACCGTCACCGCGGCGGGACCCTATCGCGTGCCGGCCGTCGAGGTCGAGGCGCGCTGCGCCTACACCAACAACCCGCCGACCAGCGCCATGCGCGGCTTCGGCGCCATGCAGACCGTCTTCGCCTACGAGTCCCAGATGGACCGCATCGGCCGCGCCCTCGGCCTCGATCCGGTCGAGATCCGCCGGATGAACGCGCTCCGCCGCGGCGACAGCCTGCCTGTGGGCCAGGTGCTGGAGACGCACGTGGCGATGCCCGAGCTCGCCGAGCGCGTCTGGGCCGCGCTCGGCCCGGTCAGGCCGGCGCGCGCGGCGCACGTCAAGGTCGGGCGGGGCCTCGCCTGCAATCTCCAGCCGTACGGCCGGATCGTCTGGCTGCACGACTGGTCGAGCGCGTGGGTCGGCTTCGAGATGGACGGCAGCCTCGTCGTCCGCTGCGGTGTGCCGGATGTCGGCGGCGGCCAGGCCTCCTCGCTCTGCCAGATCGCGGCCGAGGTGCTCGGGGTCGGGCTCGAGCAGGTCTCTGTCCACATCGGAGACAGCGCCCTGACCCCGCTGGCCGGGACGACCACCGCGAGCCGCCAGCTCTACATGTCGGGGAACGCGGTGCTGAAGGCGGCGCGCGAGCTGCGGGCCCAGCTGCTCGCCGTGGCGGCGCCGATGCTCGGCGTGAAGGACAGCGCGCTCGACCTGCTGGAGGGCGCGGTCGTGGCCGACGGCGGGCGCTCGCTCCCGGTGCCCGACGTGCTGCGCCGGTGCGCGCGGGAGGGTGTGCCGCGCAGCCACCTGGCCGTCTACCACGCGCCGGCCGGCGAGCCCGTGGACCTCGCCACGGGCTCGGGCAAGGTCTTCCCCGACTACACCTTCGGCGCCCATGCGGCCGAGGTCGAGATCGACATGGAAACGGGCGCCGTGCGGCTCGTCAAGTACGTCGCGGCCCACGACGTGGGACGCGCGATCAATCCTCAATCCGTCGAGGGCCAGATCCAGGGCGGCGCCGTCCAGGGGCTGGGTGGGGGTCTCTTGGAGGAGGTGATCCTCGAGGAGGGGATCAACCTGACCACCTCGTTCGCGTCCTACCTGATCCCGACCGCCGCGGACGTGCCCGACGTGGAGGCCCTCGTGGTCGAGTCCGGCGAGGGGCTCGGCCCCTTCAACGCCCGCGGCATCGGCGAGCCGCCCATCGGCCCGCCCGCCGCGGCCGTCGCCAACGCGATCGCCGATGCGACCGGGGTCCGCCTCACGCGCCTGCCGCTCACGCCGGAGCGCCTGGCGCGGGCGCTCGGCCTCTTGGGGAAGGCGGGCTGACCCGGGCTTACTTCTTCTTGTAGACGTTCAGCCCGATCTTTTCCTGCCGATCAGGGACGGTGATGCTTCCCTCGGTCGACGCGACGATGATGGTCTTGCCCGAGGACGACGGCCCAAATTCCTTCGACAGGTCGACCTTGATCGTCAGGATGTTCCCTTCGACCGACATCTGGACGTTTTTCATGAGGTCCCTCCTTGCGTTCGTCACCCCGAGATACGGTAGGCCGCGCCGGCCGTAACCGCTGGAGCTGGTGGTTTCCGAAACCTTGGGGTCCTCGACGGCCAGCCGCTATGCTCAGGGGATGAAAGCACCGACTGTATCGCGCTCGATGCATCGACCGACCGAGGTTCCGGCGGGCTGCCGTGTCCTGTTCGTCGTGTCTCGAGACATGCCTCTGCGCTACGAGTCTCTCGCCTACGCGTTCGACGGCGACCACGGCGCGAAGGTGATCTTCGACCGGCGCCGCGCCGACCGACGTCAGCAGACGGGAGCAACGAACCTCGAGCGCCGCCGCGAGGATCGTCGGTCGCCGGCGCGCGACGAGGCACTGCGCTCGGCCGGCTGGATCCAGGTCGATGGCGCCGAGCGTGACCACCGCCCCGACTGGGCGCTCGCCCTCGACGCGTACGGGCCGGTGTAGGGAACCTCTCCGCGCGACGCGCACCACCCCTCGGCTACTGGATCACCCCGGTTGCGATCAGCACCTGCAGGACGGTGAGGACGAGGGTGGCGACGACGACCGCGAAGAGCGCCCACGTCGCTCTCAGCAGACCTCCGGTGAAGGCGGCCAGCTCCCGGGTCGTGGCCACCATCGCCTGTGAGGCGGTGGCCTGGTCGGCAGCGGCTCGTGCCTGCTCGGTCGCCGCCCTCAATTGCTTCTCGATATTCCGCATCTCCAGCATGACGAGACACTGCCTGTGCATGGGCGAATCCACTTCGCCCGAATGCAGGAGCTCCCAGAGCTCGGCTTCGGTCTTCTTTCGCAGATCCGGTACCGGCACGACCATCGGCCTTTCCTCCTAGAATCCACACACCTGTCCCGCGAGCCGCGGCCGCGCGTGCGCTACCGAGGGAGCGACGACCGGCTAGACCGCCGACCTGTCGACCGCGACCGGCTGGACCACATGGAGCCGCCGCGCGATCTCGTCCAGCGGCCGCTGGGCCTGTCCCAGCAAGCCCACGATGCCACTGAAGGTTTCGGACATCGCCTCGCGCTCGCCGCGCAGCCTCGCGAACTCGATCTGGAGCGCGCCGAGGTTACCACGGAGCGCGTCGAGCTCGCCCTGGAGCCGCTCGCACTCACGCTCTTTCGTCTCGAGCGTCTGGCGCAGGTGATCTCGAGCCTCGATCAGCGCCGGGATCGCGGCGCCGAGCATCTGCTGGCTCTCCGCGACCCACCGGGTGACCCGCTGCGGATCTTCGAGAATCTCCTTTTCGCTCATCTGCACTGGTGCCTCCTCGGTGGGAACGCTGGGTTGCGGTGTCGGACTCGGGGACTCGGCCGCGTCTTCCCGCGCGAGCTCGACGAGCTCGTGAGGCGCCCCGGTGGCGAGCCACGACCGACGGCGCCGGCGCTCGACGGGTGGCGCCCCAGCCGTCGTGACCGGCTCGCCGGCGCCGCGCCGGTCGACCACCACCCTGACCCGCGGATCGCCTCGATGGCGCGTGCGCAGGTGCTCGTAGAGAGCCGGCTCGTTCCGTGCGACGACGATCAGATAGTGCATCGCGATCTCCCCTGCTGGCTCACCGGCGCGAGAGGCGGATCCGGAGAGATCTGGGACTGCCTGCCGGAGCAGCGAGCGAAGGAGAACCATCGACATTCGCGTGTCGCCGCGCCCTCCCCGGCGCCAAGATCTGGGGTCGGCGGGACTCTACCACTCAAGATCTAGAGGATTCAAGGTCGAAAGTGCGTCGGCGCTCCCAGCGCACGCCGCAGCCGGCGCAGGCCAGCGACGCCACCCCCCACGGCACGCCGTTTTCGATCACCTCCACGATGCTGCCCGCGAGCCCGTCGCACTCGCGATGCTCGGCGAAGTGCGCCTCGAAGGTTCGAACGAGATCGGCGAGGACCGCTGGGCGCTGTCCTCGACCCGGCGGCGAGGTGGTCACCCCATATGGGTGCGGCGAGGGTAGCGCTGGAAACTGAGGGCGGTCAAGACGATGCGCCCGTCTCCTGGGGCAGCGCCGGCTGGTCGAGTTCGCCCTCGGCTCTGGAATCCAACACGGCCCGCACCTTGCGCGCGAGGGCGTCCGGCGTGAAGGGCTTCTGGATGAAGCGAGCGTGGTTGACGATCGCATAGTCCGTGTACCCCGACATGTACAGCACGGCCATCTCCTGGCGCAGGGCGCCGAGACGCTGCGCCAGATGGACGCCGTTCATCTCGGGCATCACCATGTCCGTGAGGAGCAGATGGATCGGCCCCCCGTGGCGCTCGACGATCCGAAACGCGTCCGCGATCTCCCCGGCGCTGAGCACGACGTACCCGAACTCTTCGAGGATCCGTTGCACGAGCGAACGAACCTCGTTCTGATCCTCGACGACCAGGATGGTCTCGCTCCCGCCGGCCGGCAGGGCGGTGACCGCCTCCACGGCCTGCTCCAAGACACCCTCGACGCGAGGAAGGTAGATCGTGAAGGTGCTCCCCGCTCCCGGCGCGCTCTCGACCCGAATGTTCCCGCCGCTCTGCCTGACGATGCCGTAGACCGTCGCCAACCCGAGCCCCGTCCCCTTGCCGAACGCCTTCGTCGTGAAGAAGGGCTCGAAGATGTGTGCCCGGGTCTCCGTGTCCATGCCGCTACCCGTGTCGCTGACCGCGAGCATCACGTACGAGCCGGGGTTGACCCCGACGTGCCAGCGGGCCGAGTCTGCGCTCAGCTCGACGTTCGCGGTTTCGACCGCGATCCGCCCGCCATTCGGCATCGCATCGCGGGCGTTCACGACCAGATTGATGACGACCTGCTCGAGCTGCCCCGGATCGACGGTCACCCGGCCGAGGTCCGGGGCCGGATTGAACGTGAGCGTGATGTCCTCGCCGATCAGCCGCTGCAGCATCTCGGCCATGCCGGGCACGGCGTCGTTGAGATCCAGCACCGCGGGGGCGAGGATCTGCTTTCGGCTGAAGGCCAGGAGCTGCATCGTCAGCCGGCCGGCGCGGGTCGCGGTCTTCTCGATGACGTCGAGGCCGCCACGCAGCGGATCGACGAGCGACAGCTGGCGGAGCATCAGCTGGCTGTGACCCGTGATGACCGTCAGCAGATTGTTGAAGTCGTGCGCGAGGCCGCCCGCCAGACGGCCGATCGCCTCGATCTTCTGGAGCTGGCGGACCTGCTCCTCGCTCTCGTGCAGGGCCTGCTCCACGCGCTTCCGCTCGATGCACTGAGCGATCTCCCCCGCCGCCGACGCGAAGCCGTCGAGGGCGAGGCCATCGAGCGGCGCCCTCGCGAACGCGGCGGCGACCCCCACGAGCCGGCCCTCGACGAGGAGCGGATGCCCGACGAACGCCACCAGCCCTTCCCGCCCCGCCCATGCCGGATCGCTCGTGCGCGGATCCTCGAGGACCGCGCTTGTCACGTGCGGCCGGCGCTCCTCGGCGATGAGGCCGATCTCCGTCTGGCCCAGGGGGACACGGCGGTGCGTCTCGGGGAGGCCCGTGCACGTTCCGGCGCGCGCCCGCAGCTCGAGGATCTTCGCGTCACCGTCGAGGGTCCACACGCCCGCCAGCGCCAGGTCGAGGTGCTGCGCCAGGATCTCTGCACACTTCTGGAGGATCTCCTCGAGCTTCTGGTGCTGGTTCAGCGTGACGCTGATCTCCGACCGCATCGACAGGGCGCTGAACTGTCTTCCCAGCTGACGCGTCATCCGATTGAACGACCGCGCGAGCGCCCCGATCTCGTCCGCGCCCTCGGCCGCGAGGGGCTCGCGGAACGCGCCCGCGGCGACCTCGGCCGTGGCCGAGGACAGGAGACCGAGCGAGCGCGTCATCCGCCGGGCGATGACCCCCGTCCCGAGCAGCGCCAGGCAGACCGCCGCGCCGAGCGCGACCAGCACTACAGTCCACGTGCGCGTCTCCAGGTGAGCGGCCTCGTCCTGCGCCCCGAGGCTCCGCGCGTGGGTCGCCGCCATCAGGCCGTCCAGGCTTTCCTGGAGCTCCTCGGTGCGCGCCCGCGCATCGGTCTCCTGGAGGCGCACGGCGCGCGCGCGGTCGTCGCGCCGCAGCA
>QHSZ01000098.1 GCA_003220595.1 Candidatus Rokuibacteriota bacterium
TCGCGTAGCGCGCGTCGCCCAGCACCACCGCCCGCGCCTCGAGCCGTACGAGGGGGGCGATCGCCTCGCGAGCCGACGCGGTGAGCCGCACCGCCGGCACCGTGCGGGTCGCGATGTCACGATTGACGGAAACGAGCCGGCCCACCGCGCGGAGGCTCAAGAACCCGACGCCGGCGAGCACGACGATCACGAGCGCCGCGGTCAGGAAGATCTTAGAGCCGAGTCGCATACCCACCTGCGAGCTCACGAGTGTTTTGTGCCATCGTGAACGAGCGACCGACATTGCGGCATCGTGGCGCCCATATGCGGATTCGAAGAGACGTCCTCCGACCAGGGGCTCCCATTGCAGACTCCAGGAGCAAATCCAGTACCGAAATCACATTCCAAAAATTTCCATAGCT